>NZ_JBFBGS010000034.1:0-104032 GCF_040684795.1 Kitasatospora sp. NPDC089797
CGGCAGCGCCGCCTCCACCAGCTCCGTCGCCGCGTCACCGTCCCGACGGCCCCGCACCACACCGCCCTCGACCGACACCTCGGACAGCAGCGTCATCTGCGGCACACCCAGCCGCTCCGCCAGCAGCGCCGGCAGCACACCCATCGTGCCGTCCGTCGACGCCATCCCACCGATCACCAGGTCGAACCCGGTCTTCTCCAGCGCCTTCGCCAGCACCGCCGACGTCCCGATCACATCCGAACCGTGGATGTCGTCGTCGTTCACGTGCACGGCCTTGTCCGCACCCATCGACAGCGCCTTGCGCAACGCGTCCTTGGCATCGTCCGGACCCACCGTCAGCACCGTCACCTCGGCACCCTCGTTCGCCTCCGCGATCCGCAGCGCCTGCTCCACGCCGTACTCGTCCAGCTCCGACAGGAGGCCGTCCACACCCTCCCGGTCCGTGGTGTGGTCGTCCGCGAAACGACGGTCACCCGTCGCGTCCGGCACGTGCTTCACACAGACGACGATCCTCAAGCTCATGAGCGGTTTCTCCTGTCACGGGTGCACGGATGCACTGGATCCATGGCCTCAGGTCAGGCCGAGGGTACTGAGTGCCAAGCCAGGCCCGGCCGTGGCCCTCGTGCCGCACGCACCACCTGGACCGGTCGGTCGGGTCGGCCGGGTTCGACCGGCGGCAGAGGCTCCACTCAGAGAATACGGCACTCAGTACCCCTCGTAAAGGCACTCAGTACCCTACCCGGTGCCGAGGCGCCCGTCGCCCTAGAACCGTAGGGCGACGGCGGCCTCTCCCGTGTAGACACTGAAGGTGAGCGACTCCTGCAGGTACAGCCGGACCGCGTCCGCGTCGTGGGAGAGGTAGCCGACCGAGACGTCCTGCCCGAGGAAGAGCTCGAAGTCCCCTCCTCGGGTGGAGAGCAGGAAGGCCCCCTCGATGGCCGGGGCCCAGACGATGTCCCCGTCCAGCAGCCGCGCCAGGTGGCTGTGGACGGGATATCCGTGGTCACTCGTCTCACTCACCGAGGTGTACGCATCGGCGCCGAGCAGCAGGGAGTACGGCCCGCCGACTCCCGCCAGGCGCAGGGCGGTGAGGGCGCGGCTGACGGCTTCGGGGTACTCCCGTACGTCGTCGGGGAGTTGGATCGGCGGGTTGCTGGAGGCGGCGCGGATGCCCTCGATGGCGGCGGCCCGGTAGCCCTCGAAGACGGCGCGGTCCTCGGCGCGGGCGAGGGTGCGGGCGGCGTCCTTGACCGGCTGCCAGTCGGAGTCGCGGGAGCCGCGTTCGACGTCGTCGACGGCCGCGCGGGTGACGGTGAAGGGGACCCGCAGTTCGACCACCGGGCGGCTCGCGCGGGCGTGGGCCTGGACGCCGTCCAGGGGTGGTTCGACGTCGGTGAGGTGGCCGGTGCCGACCGCGGCGAGGGTGGGGCCGTCGGGGCCGCTCAGGTCGACCACCCGGCGGCCGGCGATGTGGAGCTTGAAGGTCTGCCGGGCCTCCTCCTCGATCTCCTCCCAGGCGGCGGCGGAGACGGGGGCGAGTTCGCGGTGCAGGTTGTTCATGGCGCTGGTCCTGTTCAGGTGGTCGGCTTGAGGCTGCCGATTCCGAGGGAGCCGTCGGAGCGGGCGGGGGTGAGCGCGGGGGCGGCCGGCGGCGGGGAGTCCAGGAGGTCGGCGGTCGGGACGAAGAACAGGCCCCCGGTGACGGCCGTGGAGAAGTCGAGCAGCCGGTCGGTGGTGCCGGGCGGGTTGCCGAGGAACATGTTGCGCAGCATCTCCTCGGTGGTTCCGGGGTCGTGCGCGTAGCCGATGAAGTAGGTGCCGTGCTCACCTCCGCGCTCGAAGGTGCCGAACGGCATGTTGAAGCGGACGATCTTCCGCTCCGTGCCGTCCGGGCCGGTGATCACGGTGAGGGCCAGGTGCGAGTCGGCGGGTTTGGCGTCGTCGTCCATCTCGATGTCGTCGAGCTTGGTGCGGCCGACCGCGCCCTCCTGCTGCTCGACGCTCAGCGCGTTCCACTTGTCCAGGTCGTGCAGGTACTTCTGGACGATCACGTAGCTGCCGCCGGCGAAGGCCCGGTCCTCCTCCCCCACCACGGCGGCGGCCTCGGCGGCCCGGCCCTCGGGGTTCTCGGTGCCGTCGACGAAACCGAGGAGGTCCCGGTCGTCGAAGAACTTGAAGCCCTGGACGGAGTCGACCACGGTGGCCGCCCCGGCGAGGCGGGTGGTGAGCTGACCGGCGAGTTCGAAGCAGAGGTCCATCCGTTCGGCCCGCAGGTGCAGCAGCAGGTCGCCGGGCGTGGCCGGGGCGCGGTGGCGGGGGCCGGCCAGTTCCCGGAAGGGGTGCAGCCGGGCGGGCCGGGGGCCCGCGAAGAGCCGGTCCCAGAGGTCGGAGCCGATGCCGGTGACGCAGGTGAGGCCGCCCTCGGGGGCGCGGAAGCCGACCGCCCGGCGCAGTCCGGCGAGGTCGGGCAGCAGGTCGCGGACGGTGGGTTCGCCACCGGGTTCGACGGTGAGGACCAGGAAGATCGCCGCGCTGGTCAGCGGGGAGAGGACGGCCTGCGGTTCGGGCAGTGGTTCGGGCTGCATGGCGGTGCTCCTCCTCAGGAGGCCCGGGAGGCTTCCCACTCGGTGCGGTAGTCGTCGAAGATCCGCCGCAGGTGGTGGCCGATCTTCAGGTAGTCGAGGTCGTCGAGGTTGGCCAGCGAGACCCGGACCGACCACTCGGGGCCGTCGAAGCCGCCCCCGTTGAGCAGCACCACCCCGGTCTGCTCGGCGAGCCGGAACAGCGGCTCGGTGGGCTCGTAGTTCTTCTCCAGGAAGGTCGCGAAGTCCTTGCCGGCCACCCGCTCGGCCTCGGCCAGCAGGTCGAGTTCGATGTAGTAGCCGGCCCGCCCGGGGTCGTCCGCGATCCTCATCCCGGAGCCCTCCATCAGCAGGTCGAGCCGCTGGCGGACGATGCCCTGGACCTTCGCCTTGTACGCCTTGCCCTCGGGCAGCAGGGCGAACAGCGAGAACAGCGCCATCTGCACCTGCTGCGGCAGGCTGAGCCCGGCCGTGTGGTTGAGCGCGACCTGCCGGGAGTCGGCGACCAGGCGGTCGATGAAGCGGATCCGCTCCGGTTCGAGGCTGAGCGTGCCGTAGCGCTTCGCCAGCCGTTCCTTCTCCTCGGCCGGGAGCGCGGCGATCAGTTCGTCGATCACGTTGTCCCGGTCGAGGCCGATGACGCCGAGGCGGTGGCCGGTGGCGCCGTAGTGCTTGGAGTACGAGTAGACCAGCAGGGTGTTGCGCGGCAGTTCGGCGGCGAGCGAGCGGAAGCCGTCCACGAAGGTGCCGTAGACGTCGTCGGTGACGATGATCAGGTCGGGGTTGGTGGTGGCCGTGACCTCCTTGATCCGGTCGGTGGCCTCCCGGGAGAGCGCGAGCGAGGGCGGGTTGCTGGGGTTGACCAGGCAGAGCAGCTTGATCTGCGGGTCGGCCAGCTTGGCCACCTCCTCGGGCGGGTAGCGCCACTCCCGCACGCCGGTCTCGACCACCTTGCTGGCCTGGATCTCGACCACCTCGAAGGCGTAGTCCTCCAGTTCGGGGATCTCGATGTACGGGGTGAACACCGGCACCATCAGGGCGATCCGGTCGCCCTTGTGCAGCAGGCCGTTCTTCATCAGCGAGTCGAAGACGTAGCACATCGCCGCGGTGCCGCCCTCGGTGGCGAACAGCTCGGGCTGGCGCTCCGAGGGCGGGCGGCGGTCCATCAGCTCCTCCTGGAGGTAGCCGCGGACGATCTGCTCGGCGTGCACCAGCATCCGGTCGGGGACGGGGTAGTTGTCGCCGATGGTGGCGTCGGCGAGCTCGTGCAGGAAGGCGTCGCGGTCGAACCCGAAGCGGTCGACGGCGAGTTCGACGCTGCGCCGGAGCAGTTCGGTGCCGGGCAGGCCGGGGTGGCTGCGGACGAAGGAGTCGAACCGGGCCGCGATGCCGGCCTGTTCGGGCATGCCGCCGAGGTTGTCGGCGGTCCAGACCCGGCGGCTCTCGGTGAGCGCGAAGTGGCCGAGCGCGAGGTTCGCCTCCCGCGGACCGGTGCAGACCCAGTTCGGGTTGCCGCGACCGGCGTTGAGCATGTGGGCGGTGGACTTGCCCTTCTGTCCGGGCTCGCCGCGCTGGTACGCCTCGGCGAGCCGGATGAACTCGGCCTTGAGTTCGAAGGGGCTCAGCCGGGCCAGCCTGCGGATCTCCGCACGGCCGGTGGTGGGCTTCGTCATGACGGTCAACTCTCCTCGTGAAAAGGCGTTTTCAGCCGAGCAGGGCGACGATGACGGCGCCCCAGACGGTCAGCAGGACATTGCCCGCCGCGTACGGGATGGTGTAGCCGAGGGTCGGGATCTGGCTGCGGGCCGACTCGTTGATCGCGCCGATGGCGGCCGTCGTGGTCTGGGCTCCGGCCAGCACGCCCATCAGGATCGGGGTGCGCATCCGGAACACCAGCCGTCCGACCAGCAGTCCGGCGACCAGCGGCAGCACGGTCGCCACCGCCCCCCACGCCAGCAGCCCCCAACCCGCCTGCGACAGACCGCTGGTGAAGCCCGGACCGGCGTTGATGCCGACGATCGCGACGAAGGCGCAGAGTCCGAAGGTGTCCATGAACCACTGGGCTCCGGGCGGCACGTTCCCGAAGGTCGGGTACTTGCCGCGGATCCAGCCGAAGACCAGGCCCATGATCAGTGCGCCGCCGGAGGTGGAGAGGCTGATCGGCACCCCGCCCGCGGTGAGCGCGGGGATGCCGAGGCAGCCGCCGAGGAAGATGCCCAGGCCCACCCAGGTCATGTCGGTGGCGAAGCTGGTCGGCACCGGCTTGCCGAGCGAGCGCCCGGCGGGGTCGACCAACCGCTTGGGGCCGTTGAGCACCAGGGTGTCACCGCGCTCCAGCCGGGTGGAGAGCCGGTACGGGAACTCGGCGCCGGAGCGGTACAGCTTGTCGACGTACACCCCGACCATCACCGGATCCCGGCGCAACTCACCGATGGTCCGGCCCAGTTGATCCTTCTCCGAGACCACCACGTGCAGTTGTTCGGTCTGGTAGCCGAGCAGCCCGGCGTCGTCCGTCTCGGGGCCGATCCGGGCGACCGGGTCGAACTCCACCAGGTCGTGCCGCAGGGCGCTGACCGCGAGCACGTCGCCGCGCTCCACGACGGTCTGCTGGGAGTGCTCCAGGATCTCCCCGCGACGACGGACCCTGGTGACGTAGATCCGCCGGCCCTGCTGCCGCTGCTGGTCCTCGATCTCGTCGATGGTGCGGCCGACCAGGCCGTTGACGGCGGTGAAGGCGCGCAGCACCACCTCGTAGTAGCCCTCCCCGAGGTCGGGGTCGGCCTCCGGCGCGTCCAGTTCGACGGCCAGCCGGTGGCTCTCCGCGGCGAGGTCGCTGCGCAGCAGCCGGGGGGCGATGTTGGCCAGCAGGACGGCGCACAGCACGGTGCCCAGCGGGTAGGTGACGGCGTAGGCGATCGGGACGAGGTTCTGCTGCTCCTTGATCCGGTCGGCGCCCAGCCCGTGGATCTGGCCGATGGCATCCTGGGCGACGCCGATGACGGCGGACTGGGTGAGCGCGCCGCCGAGCAGCCCGGCCCCGAGGCCCGGCCCGTACCCGAGCATCCGCGCGAAGCCGTAGCAGACCCCGAGGCCGGTCAGGCAGACCACCACGGCGACGCCGACCTGGGGCAGCCCGTCGCGTCTGAGGCCGCGGAAGAACTGGGGGCCGACCTTGTAGCCGAGGGCGAAGAGGAACATGATGAAGAACACCGACTTGACCGTCCCGTTGACCGGTACGTCGGTGAGCCAGCCGGCGAACAGGCCGATGACCAGGCAGCCGGTGACGGCACCCAGACCGATCGCCCGGTAGTGGATCCGCCCGGCCAGGAAGCCGATCGCGATGGTCAGGAAGATCAGCAGTTCCGGGTACGGCGTGAAGACGTGGTCGGTGATCCAGCCCACGGGCCCTTTCCCTCCTCGCCGTTCGGCGTCGGCCGCCGCAACGGCGACGACGCGGTCAATGCCTGACGCTCCGTCATGTCAGCTCCCCAGCAGGCCGACCAGGATCGGTCCGGTGAGCGGGAGCAGGAAGTTGGAGATGGTGTAGGTGATCGTGTAGCCCAGCATCGGGATGCTGCTCTGCGCGACGTTGGTGACGGTGGTGATCGCCGGGGTGCTGCACTGCTGGCCGGCGATGGCGCCGACCAGGATCGGCGGCTCGATCTTCAGCAGTTTGCGGCCGACGACCAGCGAGAGCACCGCGGGGACGGTGACCATGAGAATGCCGGAGAGCGGCAGCAGGACCGGGTGGTCCCTGAGCAGCGCGGCCGCGTCCGGGCCGGCGGCCAGGCCGGTGACCGCGATGAACACCGAGAGCCCGAGGTCCTTGGCGGTCTGCGCGGCGACCGGCGGGTAGGCGCCGAAGGTGGGCCGCTGGGCGCGGAGCCAGCCGAAGGCCAGACCGGAGATCAGGCAGCCGCCACCGGTGCCCAGCGACAGCGCGGCGTCCCCGGCGTGCACGGTGACCAGGCCGATCAGCACGCCGACGCAGATGCCGAGGCTGAGGTAGATGTAGTCGATGGCGTCCTTGCGGATGCCGATCCCGGCCTTGGCGGCGAAGCGCTCGACGGCCGAGCGGGCGCCGGTGACGGTGACGGTGTCGCCGCGGTGCAGTTCGGTGTCGGCGACGGCGGGCAGGTGCTGGTCGACCCGCTGGACGTCGGTCAGGTAGACCCCGGAGGTCGCCGAGGACTGTTCGACGGCCAGCTCGCCCGCGGTGCGGCCGACGAAGTCCTTGCTGGTCAGGACCACGTCGCGGACCACCATCGGGCTGTCCAGCCCGGGCACCCCGGAGGTCTCCGGGCCCAGCTCGTGCCCGGTGTCGATGACGGCCTCGCGCCGGCCGACCAACAGCACCAGGTCGCCGCGGCGCAGCCGGAGGTCCTGCTCGGGGTGGAGGGTGCGACCGTCCCGGCGCACGCCCTCGACGGTGACCAGCCCGGGCCGGACCTCCTCGACCCGCGCGACGGTCGCGCCCTCGCCCTGGGAGACCAGGTAGCTGCGGCCGACCAGCGGGGGCAGCGCGGGCTGCTCGTCGGCGCCCAGCGTGCCCTTGCCGCCGCGCATCCGCTGCCACAGCTCCCGGGAGGCCTCCGGCAGCTTGATCCGCATGACCAGCGGGAAGACCTGGCTGGTCAGCAGCACGATGGAGACCAGCCCGAAGAGGTAGCAGACCGAGTAGGCGGCGGCCACGTGGTTCTGCAACTGGGCGGACTGGTCGGGGCTGACCCCGGAGAGGTTGGAGATCGCCTCCTGGGCGGTGCCGACCACGGCCGACTCGGTGGCGGCCCCGGCGAGGATGCCCGCCGCGGTGCCGACGTCGAGGTCGAAACCCTTGCCGATGCCGTACGCCATCCCGACGACCAGCACAGCCTCCAGCACGCACAGCACCGCGAAGCGCAGGCCCTTGGCGTTGAGGTTGGCGAAGAACTGCGGGCCGGCGATGTAGCCGAGCGAGAAGATGAACAGCGCGAAGGCGACGTTCTTGACGTCCGCGTGCACACTGACGTGCCGGCTGCCGATCAGCATGGCGACGATCAACGTGCCGCAGATGCCGCCGAGTTGGATCGGTCCGACGCGCAGTTTGCCGAGCAGGTAGCCGAGTGCGAGGCAGGCGAAGAGTGCCAGGACGGGGTTGTCCCGCAGCAGGCTCACGGCCGCCGCTCCCGCCGGGGGTCGGGCGGGTACGGGCGCGTCGACGGCGTGCGCGAAGCGTGACGGACCAGCACGAATCTGATCATGCCAACGATTACACCGCACAGCGGACAATCCGGCACGGCCGACGCGCAGCCGAACGGCCCTGCCGGGAGGGCCGAAGGCCCCGCCGGAGGCACGCTCCGGCGGGGCCGTTCGGGTGAGGGGCGACGGTCCGGGTCAGACCCGCAGCGCCGCCAGCTGCTCGGCGAACGGGACCACCTGTTCGGGCAGCGCGGGCCCCGCCACCGGGCCGCGGCCGCCCAGCAGGGCCGCCAACTCGCCCGCCGCCCGGTCGATCCGACCCGGCAGGCCGTCGGTGAGCGCGTCCCCGGCCGTGCCCCAGTCGTCGGTGGCCGCGTACACCGCGGTCGGCAGCACCACCGCGCGCAGGTAGCTGAACAGCGGCCGCACGGCGTGCTCCAGGGCGAGCGAGTGCCGGGGCGTGCCGCCGGTGGCGGCGATCAGCACCGGCTTGCCGGTGAGCGCGTCGTGGTCGATCACGTCGAAGAAGGACTTGAACAGGCCGCTGTAGGAGGCGGTGAAGATCGGCGTCACCGCGATCACCGCGTCCGCGTCCGTCACCGCGCCGATCGCCCCGCGCAGGGCGGCGGCCGGGAAGCCGGTGACGAAGTTGTTGGCGATGTCCACCGCGAGGTCGCGCAGCTCGATCACCGTGACCTCCGCCCCCCGCCCCTCCCCGGCGAGCCGGCGCACGGTCGCCTCGGCGAGCCGGTCGGCCAGCAGCCGCGTCGAGGACGGCTTGCTCAGCCCGGCGCTCACCACCGCCAGCTTGAACACGGTCACCGGGAGACCTCCTCCTTCTCGTCGGCCGCACGGCCGTCGCCGTCCTTCTCGTCGGCCGCGTCGCGGGCCGCGACCAGCGCGGCGTGGGTCGGCCCGTCCGGCACCCCGGCCGGACGGCCCTTGGCGAACTCGGCGCGCAGCACCGGCACGACCTCCTCGCCCAGCAGGTCCAGCTGCTCCAGCACCGTCTTCAGCGGCAGGCCGGCGTGGTCCATCAGGAACAGCTGGCGCTGGTAGTCGCCGAAGGTCTCGCGGAAGGCCAGGGTCTTCTCGACGACCTCCTGCGGGCTGCCGACGGTCAGCGGGGTCTGCTCGGTGAACTCCTCCAGCGAGGGCCCGTGCCCGTACACCGGCGCGTTGTCGAAGTACGGACGGAACTCGCGCACCGCGTCCTGGGAGTTCCTGCGCATGAACACCTGCCCGCCGAGGCCGACGACCGCCTGCTCGGGCGTGCCGTGGCCGTAGTGGGCGAAGCGCTCGCGGTAGAGCTCGATCAGCTTCTGGAAGTGCTCCTTGGGCCAGAAGATGTTGTTCGCGAAGAAGCCGTCCCCGTAGTAGGCGGCCTGCTCGGCGATCTCCGGGCTGCGGATCGAACCGTGCCAGACGAACGGCGGGACGTCGTCCAGCGGGCGCGGGGTGGAGGTGAAGGACTGCAACGGGGTACGGAAGCGGCCCTGCCAGTCGACGACCTCCTCGCGCCACAGCTGGTGCAGCAGCGCGTAGTTCTCGATCGCGAGCGGGATGCCCTGGCGGATGTCCTTGCCGAACCACGGGTAGACCGGGCCGGTGTTGCCGCGGCCCATCATGAGGTCCACCCGGCCGTCGGCCAGGTGCTGGAGCATCGCGAAGTCCTCGGCGATCTTCACCGGGTCGTTGGTGGTGATCAGCGTGGTCGAGGTGGAGAGGATGATCCGGTCCGTCTGCGCCGCGATGTAGCCGAGCATGGTCGTCGGCGAGGACGGCACGAACGGCGGGTTGTGGTGCTCGCCGGTCGCGAAGACGTCCAGGCCGACCTCCTCCGCCTTGCGCGCGATGGCCACCATCGCCTTGATCCGCTCGTGCTCGCTCGGGGTGCGGCCGGTGGTCGGGTCGGGGGTGACGTCGCCGACGGTGAAGATTCCGAACTGCATGCTGCTCACCACACTCCAGGGGGTTCCGGACTCCCCGGGGCTCCAGGTAGTCCAACTTTCAACCACCTTAGCATCCGGGCCCGGCCGGGTATTCCCGCCCGCACACCCGCATGCCCGCCCGCACAGCTGCCCGCCCGCCCGACGACCCCGCCGGCCCGGCACGCGGGCGGGTTCCCGCCGACAATGGAGAGCGGGGCCCGACAACGGGAGCGGACCCTCCGGAAAGGCGGCCGGCCGATGGCGCCGTACATCGCGGTGAGCGCGCTCAGCCACGAGGGCCTGGTGCGGGAGCACAACGAGGACAGCCTCGCGGTCGGCCCGTGGACGCTCTGCGCCACCGTCACCACCAACCCGCAGACCCTGCTGTTCCCGCTCGGCCCGCCCTGCGTGGTCGCGGTCGCCGACGGCCTGGGCGGCCACCCCGGCGGCGAGGTGGCCAGCGCCCTGGTCGCCCGCCGACTCGCGGCCGGCGGGGGCGGGCTGGACGGCGAGGAGGCGGTCCGGGCGGAGCTCCAGGAGTGCAACCGGGCGGTGTACGCGGCCGCCGCCGGGGAACCCGAGCTGGCCGCGATGGGCACGACGGTCGCCGGGCTGGTGCTGCTGCCCGGGCAGGCGGTGGCCTTCAACGTCGGCGACAGCCGGGTCTACCGGGTCACCGGGGACGGACTGCAACGGGTCAGCGTGGACGACAGCCCGCCGCTGCCGCCCGGGCAGCGCACCACGCCGGTGGTCACCCAGACCCTGGGCGGCTCGCTCGGCCTGACCTTCGTCGAACCGCACGTCCGGGTCTCCCCGCTCGCCGCGGGCGACCGCTACCTGGTGTGCAGTGACGGCCTGACCGACCCGGTGCCCGAGGAGGAGCTCGCGGCGCTGCTCGCCCGGCCGTCCGGGAGCCCCGAACGGGCCGACGGGAAGGCCGCGTTCGAGCTGTGGCGGGCGGCGGTCGAGGCGGGCGGGCCCGACAACATCACCCTGGCGCTGGTGCGGATCGGCGAGTAGCGCCGCCCGGTGGAGGGCAGTTGGCGCCCGGATGCGCCGGAGGCCGTGCTGACGGTCGGTCAGCACGGCCTCCGGGCAGATCAGTTGACCACTCCTCGGCGCTACTTGCGCAGCAGCAGGATCACCCCGGCCGTCGCCAGGCCGACCACCACCGCGACCGCGCCGTACGCCAGGCGGTGCGCCTTCAGCACCGGCAGGAAGCGGTCCACCGCGTAGCGGCCCGGGCCGGTCAGCGCGAGCGCGGCGGCGCCCGCCGTCAGCAGCAGCTCGTACTCGCTGCCCTTCGGGGCGAAGAAGCCGCCGCCCCAGGTGACGGCGATCGCGTTGACCATCGTGCCGACGATCGCGGCACCGGCGAGCGGGGTCAACAGGCCGACGGCGAGGCCGAGTCCGCCGAGGACCTCGGTGAGGCCGGCGACCACGGCCATGGCATTGCCCGCCGGGTAGCCGCTCATGGTGAAGAACTGACCGGTGCCGTCGATTCCGCCACCCCCGAACCAGCCGAACAGCTTCTGGCCGCCGTGCGCGGCCATGGTCAGGCCGAGGACGAGGCGCAGGAGCAGGAGTCCGGCGTCGTAGGCGTGCGGGGAGGTGGCCGCGGACCCGGCGTCCTCCCGGGCGGAACGGGCGGTGGAACTGGTGGCGGCGGTCGTGCTCGGGCTGCTGCTCGGCATGCGCGTCTCCATCGATCGGGGTCGGTCGTAGGGGTGTGAAGGGTGGTCCGGTCGGGCGGGTGTGGTGTCCACGCCTTTTGTTCAAATTTGAACCGGCCACTCCTCGACCGTACCGTGGAGTTCGAATTTGAACAACTGACGACCCGTGAGCGACTCGCGTGCCCCGACGACCCCGGGGCAGGGTGGAGACATGGCTCACCGCAGGCAACACCAGCGGGCCACCCGGCCCGGCACCCCGTACCCCGAGGCGCTCGCCGCCTTCACCGAGCGGGTCCGGCTGGTCACACCCGGCCAGTGGGACTCCCCCACGCCGTGCGCCGACTGGTCGGTCCGCGACCTGGTCAACCACCTCACCGGCGAGCAGCTCTGGGTCCCCGAGCTGCTGATGGGCGCCACCATCGCCGAGGTCGGCGGCCGCTTCGACGGCGACGTGCTCGGCGACGACCCGGTCACCGCCTGGACGACCGCCGCCGACGCCGCCCGGCAGGCCTGGGAGGTGCCCGGCGCCACCGAGCTCACCGTCCACCTCTCCTTCGCGGACGTCTCCGGGCAGTACTACCTGGACCAGCTCACCACCGACCTGGTCGTCCACACCTGGGACCTCGCCCAGGGCCTCGGGGCCCGCACCCGGCTCCCGGACGAACTGGTCGACTTCGCCCTCGGCGAGTTCACCGGCTACGGCGACCTCTCCGGCAGCGGGCTGTTCGACCCGCCGCTGCCCGTCCCGGCCGACGCGGCACCGCAGACCAGGATGCTGGCCCTCACCGGGCGACGGGACGGCGGCTGAGCCCGGGCTCCGGGGCTCCGGACGGAAGGACACGGAGTTCCGGGCCGCGGAGCCGGATACTGGACAGTACGGGGGGCGAGTCCCGATCCCGGACGAGAGGCGGCCGCACCATGAGCCGCAGGCCCGACATCCTCGGCGAGTTCACCGCCGACCACAAGGCGGCCGGCGAGCTGCTCGACCGCGCCGAGGCGGCACCGGCCGGCTCGGCCGAACGCACCGAGCTGGTGACCCGGCTGACCGACCTGCTCTTCACCCACTGCGCCGCCGAGGAGGAGCACCTCTTCCCGCTCGTCCAGCACGACGTGCCCGGGGGCGGGGCGCTGGTCTTCGGCAGCATCCACGACCACCTGGCGATCGGGCAGTACCTCGCCGACCTGCAGGGGCTCGACCCGGCCGACCCCGCCTTCGACACCCTGCTGCGCGGCCTCGGCGACACCCTCCGGCGGCACCTGACCGGCGAGGAGAAGGTGCTCTTCCCGGCCGCCCGCAAGGCCCTGCCGGCCGCCGCCCGCGCCGCGCTCGGCGAGCGGCTGCGGGCCGAGCGGGCGGAGCAGGAGGCGTCCGCCCGGGCGGAGTGACCGGGCCGGGGCAGAGCGCCGGAGGGGCCGACCGGGGCGCCCGGAGCCAGCCGGCTCAGACCTTCGGGCTGATCACCGCGAAGCGGGCGCCCTCACGGTCCCGCAGCCGGGCCACCCGGCCGTACGGCGAGTCGAAGGCCGGGCCGACCCCCGCGCCGCCCAGCTCCACCGCCCGGGCCAGCGCCCGGTCGGCGTCCGGGACGGCGAAGGAGACCTCCCAGTGCGGCGGCAGGCCCGCCGGGCCGCCGGTCTGCTCCTTGGCCAGCGCCGCGACGCTGTGCCCCTCCGCGCGCAGCACCACCCGGTCGTGCTCCCAGCGGACCTCGAAGCGCTCCGGATCCCGGCCGTCCCAGCGGAACACCTCGCCGTAGAACAGCGCCGCCGCGAACGGGTCCGGGGTGCGCAGCTCGATCCAGACCGGGGCGCCCGGCAGGTCCAGCTTCCGGGCGCGGCCCGGCGGGCCCTCCCAGATGCCGAACACCGCCCCGGCCGGGTCCGCCGCGAAGGCCACCCGCCCGGCGTCGAAGGCCAGCGGGCCGACCGCCAGGGTCGCGCCGCGCTCGCGCACCGCGTCGGCGGCCGCGTCGGCGCTCTCCGTCCCGAAGTAGCTCGTCCAGGCCAGCGGCACCGCCCCGAGGCCCGCCACCCCCAGCCCGGCCACCGCCTCCCCGCCGGTCACCGCGTGCACGTACGGCCCGAAGCGCTCCGGCCCCGGCTCGAACTCCCAGCCCAGCAGCGGGCCGTAGAAGCCCTTGGCACCCTCCAGGTCCCGGGCCATCAGGCTCACCCAGCACGGAACGGCCGCCACGCAGCGCACCCGGGCGGTCGTCTCCTCGCTGCCCATCGCGGACCTCCTCGCCCACCCGGCCGCCGGGCCCCTCCCGACTCCCACGGCCCACCGGCCGCCCGGGACGCCCACAGCCTAGGCCGACAGGGGGAGCCGCCCGGGGAAGACATGGCCGGGCTCAGCGCACCCAGTTCTTCAGCGGCTCGGCGTCGAGCACGATGCCGACCGGCTCGGGGAGCTCGACGGTCCTGCCGAACGGGAGGATCCGGACGCTCTCGTACCGGACTCCGTCGGGCCCGCTGTGGACGACGACCTCGGCGGAGTCCCGGTCGATCAACAGGTGGACCGGGATCCCGGCTTCGGCGTAGGCGCGGGGCTTCTCGACCCGGTCACGCCGGTCAGTGTCCGAGTCGAACGAAGTCACCTCCGCGACCATCAGCACCTGGTCGGTCGTAGCCCGGTCGCCGTGGCCGACGAAGGCGTCCGCGTCGGCCGGCGTGCCGTCCGGGCGACCGAACCCGCCCCGGCAGCCCTGCCATCCGAGCCCCTGGTCGTGCAGGTGGAGATCAGGTCGGGCCTGGATGCAGATCCGGTTGAGCCGCTGGATGATGCGGCCGTGATCGTTCGATGCTCATGTCGCGACGGTGGGGAACCGGTCCGACACTCAGGGTCGATCGCGGAACCTCTCATGTGACGCAGGTCACAGTAGGGGCGGAAATTCCGGGGACGGATTCCCCGTTTCCGAGTACGTTGGAAGAAGCGGGGAGGATTTCCCCGGTATCCTGGAGGAGCAGTCGTCATGACCACCGTCGCCGCCGAGTCGGCCCGTTCCGCGGGGAGTGTGCGTACGCCGAAGTTGCGTGCGGACGCCAGCCGGAACCGGGAGCGGATCGTGCTGGCGGCCCGGGACGCGTTCGTCGAACACGGCGCCGAGGTGCCGCTGGACGAGATCGCGAAGCGGGCGGGGGTCGGCAACGCCACGCTGTACCGGAACTTCCCGGACCGGGTGGCACTGATCCAGGAAGTGGCGCTGCTCGTCAAGAACCGGGTCCTGGCCCTCGCCGAGACGGCGACGGCCGAGGCGGACGCGGGTCTGGGCGGCGGTCCGTTCGAGGCTCTGCAGCGGTTCGTGCACGCGACCGTGGCGGAGAAGGTCGGCGGGCTCTGCGCCGTCTTCACCAGCGCCGTCGACCCGGACGACCCGGACCTGACCGAGTCGCGGGAGCGTCTGCGGTCCGCCGTGAGCGGACTGATGGAGCGCGCCCGGGCCACGGGTGAACTCCGGCCCGATGTCGACCACGGCGACCTGTTCGTCGCGATCAGCCAGCTGAGCCGCCCGCTGCCGGGCACCTCCTGCGGGCTGCTCGACGAGTTCGTCCACCGCCACCTGCAACTGTTCCTGGACGGCCTGCGCACACCGACCCGTTCGGTGCTGCCCGGCCGGGCCGCGACCTTCGAGGACTTCCGCCCCCGGGCCTGACCGACCACCTGGACCCGACACCACTGATCCCACCCCACCGCACCCCGCCCGAGCGCCGCTGACCGGCGCCGAGTCCGGACGCGTTCGCGCGCCCTTGCATCCGTACGGCAACCTGCCGTTCCCGTACGGCAGTTGACCGTTCTTGCACACCTCGCACCGTGAAATGGGTATCCCCATGTCTCAAACCGACTCCCGACCGGCGACGCAGCCCGATCCGCGGCGCTGGAAGGCGCTGATCTTCATCGGCCTCGCCCAGCTGATGGTCGTCCTCGACGCCACCATCGTGAACATCGCCCTGCCGTCCGCCCAGACGGACCTGGGCATATCCGACGGCAACCGCCAGTGGGTGATCACCGCCTACGCGCTGGCCTTCGGCGGCCTGCTGCTGTTCGGCGGCCGGATCGCGGACCTGTGGGGACGCAAGCGGACCTTCATCGTCGGCCTGACCGGCTTCGCCCTCGCCTCCGCGCTCGGCGGCGCCGCGGCCAACACCGCGATGCTGCTCGGTGCCCGCGCCCTCCAGGGCGTGTTCGGCGCCCTGCTCGCGCCGGCCGCGCTGTCGCTGCTCGCGGTGACCTTCACCGAGGCCAAGGAGCGCGCCAAGGCCTTCGGCATCTACGGTGCGATCGCCGGTGGCGGTGGCGCCATCGGTCTGATCCTCGGCGGGTTCCTGACCGAGTACATGAACTGGCGCTGGACCTTCTTCGTCAACATCCCGTTCGCCATCGTGGCGATCGTCGGCGCCGTGCTGGTGATCAGCGAGCCGGCCGGGAGCCGCAACCGCAACAAGCTGGACATCCCCGGCGTGATCCTGGTGACCACCGGCCTGGTCTCGCTGGTGTACGGCTTCACCCGCGCCGAGTCCAGCGGCTGGACCGCCACCAGCACCCTGGCGCTGTTCGCCGCGGCCGTCGTGCTGCTGGCCGCCTTCGTGGTCGTGGAGCGCGTGGTCGCCGCCCCGCTGCTGCCGCTGCGCGTGATCCTGAACCGCAACCGCGGCGGGGTCTACATGTCGCTGGGCATGGCCGTGATCGGCATGTTCGGTCTGTTCCTCTTCCTGACCTACTACCTCCAGGTCGTGCGCGGCTACAGCCCGGTGCTGACCGGTGTGGCCTTCCTGCCGATGGTGGCGGGCATGATCACCGGCTCCACCCAGATCGGCGCCCGGCTGATGACCCGGGTCCCGGCGCGCTACCTGATGGCGCCCGGCTTCCTGACCGCCTCGGTGGGCATGTTCCTGCTGACCCACATCGGCCTGGACACCTCCTACCCGGCGCTGATCCTGCCGGGCCTGGTCCTGATGGGCCTCGGCATGGGCACCGCCTTCATGCCGGCCATGAGCCTGGCCACCCACGGCGTCGAGCCGCGGGACGCGGGCGTGGCCTCGGCCATGGTCAACACCTCGCAGCAGGTCGGCGGCGCCATCGGCACCGCGCTGCTGAACACCATCGCGGCCAGCGCCACCACCAGCTGGCTGACCTCGCACGGCAAGGCCCTGGCCACCGCCGCGACCCCGGAGGCCGCCAAGGCCGTGCAGTTCCAGGGCATGGTGCACGGCTTCACCACCGCGATCTGGGTCTCCTTCGGGATCCTGGTGGCAGCGGCGGCCGTGGCCTTCACCTTCATCAACGCCGGCCGCCCCGGCACGACGGGTGCGGGTGCCGACTCCGGCGCGGCGAAGAGCGACGACGTGCCGGTGCTGGTGCACTGACCCCCGCCCGCTCCGGGTTCGCGAGGGTGCGTACGCGGCCCGTCCGGTGTCCTGAGGACACCGGACGGGCCGTCCGTCGTTTCCGGGCCCCGGCCCGCCCACCGTCTCCGGGCCCGAGCGGGCCCGACCGGTGCACGCACCCCTCGAACTGCCGGTCGCGGTGGACGAGAATGGAGTCGCCCGACCCGCGGGCGTGCGCGGCCGCACCCGCACACGGCCGTCCCGCGGCCGCCACGGCGAGCCCGTCACGATCGCCGCGCCCACCCGCCCAGGAGTACCGCGGGAGCACCGCCGGCCACCGGTCGCCGGTGATCCGCCCCGCCCGAGGGAGGAGATCATGCACGACCGAACCGACCAGCTCGCCGACAGCAGGTACCTCCTGCTGACCACCTTCGCCGACGACGGCACCCGGCTGGACTCCCAGCTCTGGGTGGTGCCGGACGGTCCGGCGCTCGGCGTCTGGACCCCGGCCCACTCCGGTGAGGCCGAACGGATCCGCCGCCATCCCCGGGTGCTGATCGGCCCCTGCGACGCCCACGGTCGCCCGACCGGCCGCCGGCTCCCGGCCCGCGCCCGGCTCTGCGACCCCGACGCGACCGCGCGCTACCGCACCTCGCTGATCAACAAGTACGGCCTCACCGCGCTGCTCGCGCTCGCCCGCAGCCGCTTCCGGGTCGGGCTGGCCGGGACGGTCGGGATCCGGATCACGCCCAACGAGCTGGAACAGCGGCTGGTCGGGCCGGAGTGGCGGCCGCCGGGCACGTACTGCGTCAACTGACGCCCCCCGGGCTCCCGAGGCCGGACGGCGGGGGGATCACCGGGCGCCGTCAGTCCCCGTCGTCCGGCGCCCGGGCCAGGTCCCCGGGCTCGCAGGCCTCCCGGCCGGTCCCCACGTGCACCACCCTGACCGCCCGTTCGGGACCGCCGGGGACGACCTGCTGCTCGTGCCCGCAGCGGGGGCAGATCAGCGGGATGCGCGGGCGGTCCGGGTCCCGGCCGGCCCGGTCGCCGTGCGGGTGCGCGGCGCTCACGACAGCGGGTGGGTCGGGACCGGGCTGACGTCCTGGATCTCGCCGTGGGCCTTGGTGAGCAGTTGCGAGGCGAGCTCGTTGAGCGCGCGGGCCCCGGCGATCTCCTCGCCGACCCGCAGCTGTTCCGGGTCGGAGGGGTGGCGGCTGCTGTAGCCGTGGGCCCGCAGCTCGCTCCCGTCGCCGAGCCGCAGCAGGGCGGCGGCGGTCGTCCGCGCACCGTCCTCGCGGAACTCCATCTCGATGTGCCAACCGACCAGCGTCTGCATGGCGGATCACCTCCATCGGTTACTCCTCCAGAGTGCGCCGCACCCAGCGTGAACACCAGGCCAGCCGGTCCGGGCCGAGTTGAACGCGTTCAACTCGGCCGCGTAGAGTCGGCGGCGAGCGTTCATTTGAACGCGTTCAACATCGTCTGCGACGGTGCGTGGAAGGGGGTGCCCGGATGGATCGGGGCACGACGGAACTGGTGAACCTGCTGGTCCTGCTCGGCATGGGCGCCGTCCTGCCGCTCGGCCTGGCCCTGCTCGACGAACCCGGGCTCGCCCGGCTCCGCCGGGTCTGGCCGCTCGCCGCCGTCCCCGGCGCGCTCTCGCTCTGGCTGCCGCGCGGCGGCCTCGCCACCGGCGCCGCCGTCTGCTACGCCCTCGGCACCCTCGCCCTGGCCCTGCACGCGCCCCGGCGACTGGCCCGGACCCGCTCGCTCGCCCCCGCCGAGACCGCCGTGCTCACCGCCCTCGCCGCCCCCTCGGTCGCCGGTGTCGCGCTGGTCGCCGAACGCTCCGGCTACCCGCTGTTCGGCTTCGAGCCGCACATCCTGGCGCTGACCGTCCCGCACTTCCACTACGCCGGATTCACCGCCGCCCTGGTCGCCGGACTGCTCTGCCGCGCCGCCCCCGACTCCCGGGCCGCCCGCTGCGCCGCACTCAGCGTCCCGGCCGGCACCCTGCTGGTGCTCGCCGGGTACTTCCTCGGCAACTGGTGGCAGTTCGCCGGAGCCGTCGTGCTCAGCACCGGGATGTGGCTGGTCGGCCTGATCAGCCGGCGCGACCTGCACCCCCGCGCGGCCGACCGGACCACCGCCCGACTGCTCACCGTCTCCTCGGCCGTCCTCGTGCTCACCATGCTGCTCGCCCTGTGGTGGGCGCTCGGCCGGGCCGCCGGACTCCCCCACCCCACCCTGGCCTGGATGGCCGCCACCCACGGCCTCGGCAACGCCCTCGGCTTCGCCCTCTGCGCGCTGCTCGCCTGGCGCCGGATCACCACCCCGGAGGTCTCCCGATGAACGACTACAGCTACCCCGAGCTGGGCGCCAGCCGCACCGGCGACCTGCCCGCCGGCTACCGCCACCTGCGCCACCGCACGCCGATCGGCCACGGCCGCGCCGCCCTCGACGTCGCCGGAGCCGCCCTGCTCGGCTGGCGGATGCACCGGCTGGCCGGCGTCCGGGTCGAGGCGGCGGCCGAGCGGGCCGCCCCGGGGCTCGCCGTGCACTGCGCCCTCGGCCTCGGCCCGCTGCGGGCGGGCGCCCCCAACCGGGTGCTCGCCGTCGTCGACGGTCCGGACCGGTACGGCTTCACCTACGGGACCAGGCACGGCCACCTCGGCCGCGGCGAGGAGACCTTCCTGGTCGAACTGGCCCCGGACGGAACGGTCTGGTTCGGCGTCACCGCGTTCAGCCGACCGGTCGCCTGGTGGGCCCGGGCCGCCGGGCCGCTGTTCCCGCTCCTCCAGCGCGCCTTCGCCCGGCGCTGCGGGCGGGTGCTGGCCTCGGTCGCGGCGGACGCGGCGTGATCCCCGGTCGGGTGCCGGCCTCGGTCGCGGCGGACGCGGCGTGACCCCCGGACGGGCGTGATCCGCCGGACCGGCGAAATCCGCTGGTCCGGCGGACCGGCCGTCCGGCATCCTCAGCGGATGAGGCCGAGACACCCCGCCCCGGAGCCGGGCGCCCCCGCCGAGCCCCTCGCGCACCGGCCCACGGGCCGGTGCGGACCGTACGGACTCCCGCTGCCGGACGGGCAGTTGTCGGACGGGCGGCTGCCGCTCGCTCCGACGCCCGCGCCGTGACCAGCTTCCTCACCCACCGGGCCCGGGTGCACGACGCCGACCTCCCGCCGCACCGCCGCCTCGGCGCGCTGCGCACCTGCCTGACCGAGTTCGCCCCGTACGGCCTGCGGGCGACCTACCACCACCTCACCGTCAGCGCCCGGATGCCCCGACACCTGGCGGCCGACCCGGACTCGCTGGTGCGGGCGGTGGAGGAACTGCACGAGGCGCGGCAGTTGTGGCTATCCCGGCTCGAGCGGTACCGGGCGCAGCGGCGGGCCGAGAAGCGGGCCGGGCGCCGGGAGGTGACCGGGCCCGCGTGGTGGGACCGGCCCCGCGCAGCGGACCAGGTCTGGTTCAACGACCCGTTCCTGCACCCGCGGTCGAGCCTGCCCGACTACGTCCGGCGGCAGAACGCGCTGCTGGACGGGGCCGCGCCGACGGGCTGCCCGGCCTGCGGGGAGGAGGGCCCGGTGGTGTGGGTGCCGACCGGCACCGGCCGGGCCGGGCTGTGCCGTGGCTGCGCGCGGGTGCTGGTGCCCTGCCCCTGCGTACGGCGGCACCACTACGGGCCGGAGCGGGGGCCGAACTGGCGCGGGATCTGGCGGCGGGCGCACCTGACCGACGCCGGGGAGCCCAGCCCCCACTGGCCAGTCCTGCTGGGGACGGCCCGGGTCGAGCGACTGGTCGGCTACGACTCACCGCTCGCGCTGCCCCGCTGAGTCGGGCCCCACTGGGTCGGGCGCGCTGGGTCGGGCCCGCTGGGTCAGGCCCGCTGGGTCAGGCCCGGTGGGCGGGCACGGCGACCAGCAGGGCGCCGGTGTTCTGCACCCGTACCTCGAAGTGGTCGATGTCGCCGGGCTGGAGGGCCGCGCCACCGGCCGTGTGAAGCGTCCCGCCGTCGTCCGGCTCGCCGTAGCCCTGGACCGGGACGCTCCAGGTGGTGACCGTCTGGCGCTGGCCGGTGTGCGAGACGGCGACCAGTCGGCAGGTCAGCGGGCCCTGGACGCCGGAGAGGTTCAGGCTGATCCGGCTGCCCCAGGTCCTGGGGTCTATGCCGACGGTGGCCTTGGCACCGGTGGTCGGGTCGGTGGCGCTGTACTGCTCGGCGACGGCGACCACCGCGGGGGTGGAGTCGGCCGCGATCACGGCGGCCGTGACGGCCGGTCCCGCCGCGACCATCGCGGTCGCGGCCAGGGCGAGCGCCAGCCGGCGCAACCGGCCCCGCCGGCGGCCGGCCGTGACCTCGGCGACCAGCCGGCCCAGCAGCCGTCGGTCCGGTTCCGGCGCGGGCGCGGCCGGGTCCAGGCCGGCGGCCCTGGCGGCGGCCGCGTGGTCCGCCAACAGCGTTTTGATGAAACCGAGTTGACCCACCTGCTCGGTGCACTGCGGGCAGTCCGCCAGATGCCGCTCGAAGGCGGTGTGCTCGGCGGGCTCCAGGACCCCGAGGACGTACGCACCGGCGTCCGTGTGCTCCGGGCCGCAGGGCGGACCGGAGACGGGGGCGGGCCGGTCGGTCACGATGTCACTCCCCGTTCCTCCAGTGCGATCCTGAGCGAGCGCAGTGCGTAGAACACCCGCGACCGGACGGTTCCGGCCGGGATGCCGAGTTCGGCGGCCGCCTCCTTCGCGGTGCGGCCCCTGAGGAAGGTCTCGACGAGGACCTCGCGATGGGCGGGCGAGAGGTCGGCGAACGCGTCGGCGACGGTCATCGACCGCAGCGCCCGCTCGATCTCGTCCTCGGCGGGCAGTTGCTCCAGCACCGCCGCGTCCACCTCCTGCGGCCGGGCGCGGGCGCTGCGGTGGTCGTCGATCACGATCCGGCGGGCGACGGTGACCAGCCAGGGCCGCAAGGAGCCGGCCCGGGAGTCCAGCCGGTGGATGTTGCGCCAGGCCCGGACCAGGGTCTCCTGGACGACGTCCTCGGCGCGCTGACGGTCCCCGGCCACCAGATGGAGCACGAAGCCGAACAGCGGACCGGCGTGCTCGCGGTACAGGGCCCGCATCAGTTCCTCGTCCGCGGCCCCCGTGCCGTGTGCGGCCGTGCCGCCGACGGGGTGCTCCTCGGTCACCATCTCATCGTTGCGCACCCCGGCCTCCCCGGCCTCTCCGGCGGGGGCGGCGGCCGGCAGCGGTGCGCGGCCGCCGCCCTGCCCGGGCGGCCGGGGGGCGGCGCGGCTACGGTGGCAGTAGGACTCCGGGGACCGTACCCGTCGCCGGTCCGTCGCACGGCGCCGACCGGGGCGCCCGGCCCGCCGGAGGTGGCGGGCGCGGCGGCCTGGCACGTGCGGGGTGTGCTGCGCATGTGCGCCTCCCGTGTCGGCGAGCGGACGGGACATCCTTCTGTACGGACGGTGGCGGCCCTGTGCTCAACCGGGGGAGGGCCCGGAATACCCCGCCGGGCATCACCGTTGTCGGGGGCGCAGGCCCCGTACCGCCACCTTCGGAAGGGAAGGATCCGCGAGATGAGCAACACGGTCGAGCTGACCAAGGAGAACTTCGACGACATCGTCCCGGGCCCGGAGGGCAAGGACTTCGTCTTCATCGACTTCTGGGCCGGGTGGTGCGGGCCGTGCCGCCAGTTCGCCCCGGTGTACGAGAAGGCCGCGGAGCGCCACCCGGACCTGGTCTTCGCCAAGGTCGACACCGAGGCCCAGCAGGAGCTGGCCTCCGCGTTCGGCATCCAGTCGATCCCGACGCTGGCCATCATCCGCGAGGGCGTGCTCGTCTTCTCCCAGGCCGGCGCACTGCCGGAGCCTGTGTTCGAGGACCTCATCGGCCAGGCCCGCAACCTGGACATGGCCGAGGTCAAGCGCAAGGTGGCGGAGGAGCAGGCGGCCGAGGGCCGCGCCTGAGCGGTGCGGCCGTGGGGCCCGGGGAACGCTCCCCGGGCCCCGTGGCGTGTCCGGGCCGCGACCGTCCGGCCCGGACCGTGCCCGTCAGGCCGGGTCCGCGCCCCAGTCGGCGAGCCGGGCCGCCAGCGCCCGGACCTCCGCCCGGAGTTCGGCGGGCTCGCGGACGGTGAACGGCCACCCCAGGCCGGCCAGCAGCACCGCGACGCCGTCCAGGTTCTGCGCCCGGGCCCGCAACAGCACCCGGTCCGCGGCGAGTTCGGTGAGCGTGCCGACGGCGGGCGACAGCCGGCGCCGGGCCTCCGCGAGGCCGACCCCCAGCTCCACCACCACCCGGTGCCGCCAGGGCGCCTCGGCCAGCGACTCCACCACCCGCTGCACCGGGTCGAAGTCCTCGGGCGGCTCGAAGCCGGTCTCCCCCGCGACGACCTGCTCGATCCGGTCCAGCCGGAAGGTGCGCGGCTCGCCGCTGCGGTGGTCGAGGCCGGTGGTGTACCAGCGGCCGGAGTGGAAGACCAGGCCGTACGGGTCGAAGTCGCGCTCGCTCGGCCTGTTCTCGCGGTCCCGGTAGGCGAGCCGCACCCGGCGCCGCCGGCGGGCCGCCCCGGCCAGGGTGAACAGCGCGCCGGCCGCCGGACCGGGGCCGACCACCGGGGTGGCGGAGAGGCCGAGGGTCTGTTCGACGGCCGTGATCCGCTCCCGCAGCGGCGGCGGGAGCACCCGCTGGATCTTGGCGAGCGCCGTCCCGGCGGCCTGCTCCCCCACCGACAGGCCCGAACTGCGCCCGGCCAGCAGGCCGAGCACCACCGAGGCGGCCTCCTCGGGGTTGAGCATCAGCGGCGGCAGCCGGTAACCGGGCAGCAGGCGGTAGCCGCCGTAACGGCCCCGCTCGGCCCGCACCGGGATGCCGAGTTCGACCAGGCGGGCGGTGTAGCGGCGGACGGTGCGCTCGTCCACGTCCAGCCGGGCGGCCAGTTCGGCGCCGGTCAGACCGGGGCGGTCCTGGAGCAGCTCCAGCAGGGCGAGCACACGGCTGACCGGGTGATCCATCGATGCGCTCCTTCCGGGCCGACCCGCCGGGACATCCGCCGGGACATCCGGGCGGGTTCCGTCCGGATTCGATCCTAGAGTCGCCGGTGACGGGGCCCGGCAGGAGGCGCCCGTACGGAAGGAGCGTTCCCTCATGAGCACGTTCGTACTGGTCCCCGGGTTCTGGCTGGGTGCCTGGGCCTGGGACGAGGTGGCCGCGCCGCTGCGCGCGGCCGGGCACGGGGTCCATCCGGTGAGCCTGCCGGGGCTCGCCGAACGGGCCGGCGAGCAGGGCGACTTCGGGCTGGAGGAGCAGATCGCCGACCTGGCCGGCCGGCTGGTCCGGGAGGACCTGTGGGACGTGGTGCTGGTCGCGCACAGCGGCGCCTGCGCCCCGGTGGGCGGGGTCGCCGACCGGCTGCCGGAACGGATCCGGCGGGTCGTCCATCTGGACAGCGGCCCGATGGCCGACGGCACCTCGGTGTCCGACCTCTGGCCGCCCGACTTCCGGGCCGAGGCCGACGCCACCGCGGTCGACGGCCGCCTCCCGGCCCCCTCCTGGGAGTACCTGGCCGCCCACGGCTCCAGCACCGAGGGCCTGGACGGGGCGGCGCTGGAGCGGATCGGCGCCCGGCTCACCCCGCAGCCGGTCGGGTCCTACCGCGACCGGCTGCGGCTGACCGGCGCCGGGGCCGCGCTGCCGCAGGCCCTGGTCTCCTGCTCCCTCCCGCTCGAGCAGGTCCGGGCGATGATCGCCGCCGGACACCCGTGGTTCGCCGGAATGGCCGGGCCGGGCTGGGAGTTGCGCGAACTCCCCACCGGGCACTGGCCGATGTTCTCCCGCCCGGCCGACACCGCCGCGGTCCTGGCGGAGCTCGCGGCAATCTGACCCGGTCCGCGTGTTCGCCCGCGCGCGGGCCCGTCCACCCCGCAGGATGTCGCAGGACGGAGCCCGCGCCGCACGCCGTCCGAGCGTCGCCGGCGCGGGCGCAGCACGCGGGAGCACGGAGGACGGGACATGACCAGCAGCACCCCCGAGGAGTACGACGTCATCGTCCTGGGCGCCGGCCCGACCGGTGAGAACGTCGCCGACCGGACCGTCGCCGCCGGGCTGCGCACGGTGATCGTGGAGGCCGAACTGGTCGGCGGCGAGTGCTCGTACTGGGCCTGCATGCCGAGCAAGGCGCTGCTGCGCCCGGCCGCCGCGCTCACCGACGCCCGCACGGTGGCCGGCGCCCGCGAGGCGGTCGGCGGGGCGCGGCTGGACGCGGCGGCCGTGCTGGCCCGGCGCGACTCCTTCGCCTCGGACTGGAAGGACGACGGCCAGGTGCAGTGGCTGCGGGACTCCGGCATCGAGCTGGTCCGCGGCCACGGCCGGCTGGCCGGCGTGCGGACCGTCACGGTGGAGGCGGAGGACGGCAGCGAGCGGGTGCTCACCGCCCGGCACGCCGTCGCGGTGTGCACCGGCAGCCGGCCGGTGCTGCCCGCCGACGTGCCCGGGCTGGCGGAGGCGCACCCGTGGACCAACCGGGAGGCGACCTCCGCGAAGACCGTCCCGGGGCGCCTCGCGGTGGTCGGCGGCGGGGTGGTCGGGGTGGAGATGGCCACCGCCTGGCGGGCGCTCGGCTCCGAGGTGGTGCTGCTGGTGCGCGGCGACGCGCTGCTGCCGCGGCTGGAGCCCTTCGCGGGCGAGCTGGTCGCGGAGGCGCTGCGGGAGGCCGGCGTCGACCTGCGCTTCGGGACCGAGGTGACGGCGGTGGAACGGACCGGGGGCGCCGGACCGGTGGCGCTCACGCTCGGCGACGGCGGGCGGCTGACCGTCGACGAGGTGCTCTACGCGACCGGCCGCGCCCCGCGCACCGCCGACATCGGGCTGGAGCAGGTCGGGCTGCGGCCGGGCGGCTGGTTGGACGTGGACGACAGCTGCACGGTGCGGGGCGTGGACGGCGAGTGGCTGTACGCCGCCGGGGACGTCAACCACCGGGCGCTGCTCACCCACCAGGGCAAGTACCAGGCCCGGATCACCGGTGCGGTGATCGCCGCCCGCGCCCAGGGACGCGCGCTGGACACCTCGCGCTGGGGCGCGCACTCCGCGTCCGCCGACCTGGCCGGCGCGCCGCAGGTGGTGTTCACGCAGCCGGAGGTCGCGGCGGTCGGCGTGACCCTGGCCGAGGCCGAGCGGCTCGGGCTGCGGGTCGCTCACGTCGACCACGAGATCGGCAACGTCGCCGGGGCCTCGCTCTACGCCGACGGCTACCGGGGCCGGGCCCGGGTGGTGTTCGACCTGGACCGGGAGGTGATCGTCGGCGCCTGCCTGGTCGGCCCGGCCGTCGCCGAGCTGCTGCACTCGGCGACCGTCGCCGTGGTCGGCGAGGTGCCGATCGACCGGCTCTGGCACGCCGTCCCCGCCTACCCGACGATCAGCGAGGTGTGGCTGCGGCTGCTGGAGGGCTGCCGGGGGTAGCGCCCGCCCGACCCGCCGCGCGGCGTGGCGTGGCGTGGAGCGGCGCCGCGCGGCCCCGGCGCCGCGCGGCCCCGGCGCGGCACGGTCCCGGCGCGGCGGGATGTGGCCGTCGGCGGACGGCGGGACACTGGCGGTGGGGCCCGCCCGGCGCGCCCCGAGGGGGCCGTCCCGGGGGGCCGTACCCGTAGGTGGTGTGAGGCATGACCGAGGTGCTGTTGGCCGTCGGAACCGAGAAGGGCCTCTTTCTCGGCCGCAGCCGCGACCGGCTGGACTGGGAGTTCAGCGGGCCGCACTTCCCGATGAACGCGATCTACTCCGTGTCGATCGACCGCCGCGCGGACCGGACCAGACTCCTGGTCGGCGCCGACAGCAGCCACTGGGGCCCCTCGGTGTGGCGCTCCGACGACCTCGGCGCCACCTGGTCCGAGCCGGCCCGGCCGGCGATCCGCTTCCCCGAGTCCACCGGTGCCTCGCTCACCCGGGTCTGGCAGCTCCAGCCCGCCGGGCCGGAGGCCCCCGGCGTGGTGTACGCGGGCACCGAACCCGCCGCGCTGTTCCGCTCCACCGACGGCGGCGAGACCTTCGCCCTGGTCGAGTCGCTCTGGAACCACCCCCAGCGGACCGAGTGGGGCGCCGGCTACGGCGGCCAGGGACTGCACACCATCCTCACCGACCCGCGCGACCCGCAGCGGCTGCTGGTCGCCGTCTCCAGCGGCGGCGTCTACCGCAGCAAGGACGGCGGGGACACCTGGGCGCCCGCCAACACCGGCCTGCGCGCCGAGTTCTTCCCGGAGGAGCGGCAGTACCCCGAGTTCGGCCAGTGCGTCCACAAGATCGCCCCGGACCCGGTCCACCCCGACCGGCTCTACCTGCAGAACCACGGCGGCGTCTACCGCAGCGACGACTGGGGCGGAACCTGGCGCTCCATCGTGGACGGGCTGCCCGCCGAGTTCGGCTTCGCGGTCGCCGCCCACCCGCGCCGGGGCGACACCGCCTACCTCTTCCCGCTCGGCGGCTCCGACGACCGGATCCCGCCCGGCCGCCGCTGCCGGGTCTTCCGCACCACGGACGCCGGCACCAGCTGGCAGCAACTGGCGGACGGCCTGCCGGGCGAGGACCACTACGGCATCGTGCTGCGCGACGCCCTGCGCACCGACGACGCCGAGCCCGCCGGGATCTACTTCGGCAACCGGACCGGCGACGTCTACGGCAGCCACGACGAGGGCGAGACCTGGTCGCTGCTGGTCTCCCACCTGCCGGACGTGCTCTGCGTCCGTGCGGCGGTGGTGGGTTGACCGTCCGCCACCGGGTGCTCGCCGTCGGCCCGACCTCAGGAACGCGCTGGTCGAAAACCCGTTGCGCGGACCCCTCGCGATGGTGAGCATGGGCCGCCGACGAACGATCTCGTGAATCTCGTGAATGAGGTGGGGCCATGACGGACGCGGACCGGGTGATCAGGCGGAACGGCGACGGCATACCGGTGCTGGGCTACCTGGAGGGCGAGCGGGAGGGGCGGCCCTGGGCCGACCTGCTGGAGGTCCTGGACGACTCGCTGGACGCAGCGCGCGCGGCGGAGCTCGTCCGCGCCGAACTGCCCGGCTGGGTGGTCTCCGGCACCCCCGAGCTCGGGCAGCAGTTGCTGGAGCGGGGCGCACGGAAACTGCGGCACGCCCACACCTTCCGGCGCGACCTGCGCGCCGACCCCCCGCCCGCCGACTGGGCCGGGGCACCGCTGCGCGAGGGCCTGCGGGCGGTGCCCTGCGACCGCGCGCCGGAGGACCTGCTGGAGCCCTGGCGGGCCGCCTTCGACCCGGCCCACGTGGACCACTTCGCCGGTGACGACGCCCAGGCCCTGGCCGAGCGGATCGGCCCGCTGCTGGCCGGGCAGGCCATCGGCCCGGTGCTGCCCTCCAGCCTGCTCGCCGTGGACGCCGAGGACCGGGTGGTCGGCGCCGCCGTGCTGACCGACCGCGACGGCCTGCCGTGGGTCGCCGAGGTCTTCCGCCACCCGCAGCGCGGCTACCGCGGCCTCGGCGCCGACCTGCTGCGCCGGGCGGTCGCGGACGCCGCCGACCGCGGGCTGGCCGACGTGCACCTGGTGGTCTCCGAGGGCAACCCGGCCCGCCGGGTCTACGAGGCCCTGGGCTTCCTGCTGACGGAGACCTCGCTGACCGTGGTCGTGCCGGACGCGGCCTGAGGCTCCCGGGGCCGCCAGGCGCTGAGTCCCGAGCCCTGAGTCCCGAGCCCTGAGCCCTGAGTCCTGAACCCCGAGCCGTGGGTGGCAGGGGTCAGGGCGCCCGGGCTCAGGGCCTGGCCAGCTCCAGCACCGCGATGCCGCCGAGGACGGTGGCTGCGGCAGTCAGCCGCAGCCGGCCGAGGCGTTCCCGGAACACCACGGTGGCGATCAGGGCGGCGATCACGATGCTGGTCTCGCGCAGCGCCGCGATCGTCGCGAGGTCGCCCCGGGACTGCGCCCAGACCACCAGGCCGTACGCCGTCAGCGACAGCACTCCGCCGAGGACGCCGACCGGCAGCACCGCTCGCACCCCGGTGAGCAGGGTGCGGCCGCGCCGGGCCCAGGCCACCGCCACCAGGGCCGGCCCCTGGAGCAGGAACAGCCAGGCCACGTAGCCGCCGACGGTGCCGGCGTGCCGGACGCCGCTGCCGTCCAGCACGGTGTACCCGGCGATCATCACGCCCGTCCCGGCGGCGGCGGCGAGAGCGGGCAGCTGCGCCCGCCCGGGTATGCCCTGGGCGAAGGCCAACCCGATCAGGCCGCAGGAGATCACCACCACGCCCACCAGTTCGCCAGCACCCGGGTGCTGGCCGAGCAGCACGACCGACAGCAGCGCCACCAGCAGCGGCGCCGAGCCGCGGGCGATCGGGTACATCTGCCCGAAGTCGCCCAGCTGGTAGGCCCGCAGCAGCAGGACCGTGGAGAGCGTCTGGACCACCGTGGAGGCCAGCAGGTAGGGCCAGGCCGCGGCGGCCGGCAGCGGGTTGACCACGACCAGCACCAGGGCGCAGGCGGTGTACGTCAGGTTGATCAGCGCGAAGCCGACCATCTTGTCCGGGATCCGGTGTGCCAGCCCGTTCCACACCGCGTGCAGCACGGCGGCCGCGAGCACGACCAGCGGCACGGCCGACCCGACTTCTGACATGGCGAAGCTCCCCTCCTGTCGGCCCGCCGGATTTCCGGCGGACTCGGAACCGGATTCCACGCTACCCTGGATCCATGGAAGAACGTTCCGAATTTTTCACGCCCCTGGAATCCCGGCTGGCCGCGCAGATCCGGTCCCGGCTCGGCGAGCTGCGCGGCACCGAGGCGAGGGTCGCCCAGGTGGTGCTGGACCGCGGCACGGACCTGGTGCACCTGAGCGTCAGCGACGTCGCGGCGCTGGCCGGAACGGCCCCCTCCTCGGTCGTCCGGGCCTGCCAGCGGCTCGGCTTCCGCGGCTTCCAGGAGCTGAAGATCGCCGCCGCCCGGCACGCCCCCGCCGCCCCGGTCCCGGCCGGGTCCACCGACGACCCGGCCGCCCGGGCGCTCGCCGACACCGTGCGCGCCGCCCGGGTGGCCCTGGACGGGATCACCGCCACGCTCGGGCCGGACGACCTGCGCGCGGCCGCCGAACTGCTGGACGGCGCCCCCCGGGTGCTCCTGGTCGGCACCGGGCTGTCCGGCGCGGTGGCGCTCGACCTCGCCTACCGGCTGCGCGCCCTCGGCCTCCCGGTGGACTCCCCGGCCGACGCGATGACCGCCCAGCTGGCGGCCGCCGGCCTCCCGCGGGGCGCGGTCTGCGTGGCCGTCAGCCACACCGGCGCCACCCGCAGCGTGGTGGACACCGCCCGGGCCGCCCGGACGGCCGGCGCCGAGGTGCTGGCGCTCACCAGCTACGCCCGCTCGCCGCTCACCGAGACGGCGACCTGCGTCCTGGTCGCCGGCGGTCAGGACCTGGTCTTCGGCCTGGAGACCACGGCCAGCCGGCTCGCCCACCTGACCGCCGTGGACGCGCTCGCCCAGACCCTGCTGACGCTGCGCGGGCCGCGCGCGGAGCAGTCCCTCCGGCTCGCGGCGGACATCTGCGCGGACTACGCGTACTGACCGGGCCCGCTCATTCGGGCCTAGGTGCCCGGTCGGTGGGCGCCCTCGACCCGGGCGCCGCGCACCACGACCATGGTCAGGCCGACCGCGACCAGCAGCTCCGCCCAGAAGAACGCCGCGTAGTCCAGCAGCGAGCCGATCGGCGGGGTGCCGGGTGCGGCGTTGCGCATCCCGACGAGGGCGAACAGGGTGGCCGCCATCCAGCTCAGGGCGGGCCAGACGATCCCGCGCCGCTGCCGGACGATCAGCCAGGCCGCCACCAGGACGGACAGGGCCAGCGCCCACATCGCCGCCATCATGAACCAGGCCAGGATGAAGGTGCTGCGGGAGCGGCTGATCCCCTCGTCGACGGCGATGCCGAGGCCGTCGGTCTCCTGTGCGCCCGGGGTGAAGGCGAAGAACGGGTCGGCCTCCTGGATGTCGATCACCACCGGGGTCGGCCTGCCGTCGGCCGTGGCCCGGAACCCGATCCGGGCGCGGTAGGCGTCGAAGGGGTAGTCGGTGACCCGGCCCTCGAACAGGCTGAACGACATCGGGCTGGAGGGGATCGGCTGGCCGGCCGGGTACTTGAGGACGGTCTGTTCCAGCGAGGTGGTCTCCAGCACCACGTCCTGCGCCGGGATCTGCTGGATGCCGGACGCCCCCAGGGCGCCGTGGGGCTGGACCAGGATCTTGGCGGCGACCGTCTCGGCGGCCGCGTCGACCCGCTGGAGCACGACCTGGACCTCCAGGAAGTCCGCCCCGGAGGCCGTACCCACCTTCTGGTCGTGACTGCGGCTGGAGCGCTCGTCGGAGTAGAGCACCAGCCCGGCCGCCACGAACAGCACGATCGCCACCAGCACGGCGTACGCCCGCCAGGGCCGGACCTTCGGCCGGGTGGCGCTCGCGGCGCGCACCCGGGCGTGGATGCGGACCCGCGGCCGGGTGGTCGGGCGCAGGGGCCGGGTGGCCCGGCGGTGCGGCGGCGTGCTCATCGACCTGCTCCCAGCGGTCGGCGGCGGCGGCACCCGCTGCCGCCCGTCCCGCCAGCGTCGGCACGCTACCACCCCCGCCGTCGCCGGGGCGGGCCGGTCGGGCGTACCGCAGGACGCGGGAAACGAGCTGGTCGGAGCCGCTGTGTAGGCTCATCCGTCATGGCGAGGGTGACACGGGACGATGTGGCGCGGGTGGCGGGGACGTCCACGGCGGTCGTGAGCTATGTGATCAACAACGGGCCGCGGCCGGTGGCGCCGGCCACCCGGGCCCGGGTGCTCGCGGCGGTGGAGGAGCTCGGCTACCGGCCCAACCGGGTCGCCCAGGCGATGGCCCGGCGGCGGACCGACCTGCTCGGGATGGTCGTGCCGGACGCCCGGCAGCCCTTCTTCGCCGGGCTGGCGCACGCCGTCGAACAGGCCGCCGCGGAGCACGGCCGGCTGCTGCTGATCGGCAACTCCGACTACGCCGACGAGCGCGAGGCGCACTACATCCGGGCCTTCCTCGGGATGCAGGTGGACGGCCTGATCCTGGTCACCCAGGACCCGGCCGCCCCCGGGCTGACCGGCTTCGACTCGGCCGACGGCACCCCGGTCGTGCTGCTGCACCACCGTTCGGAGAGCGTCGGCGGGGTGGCCGTGGTGGCGGACGACGAGGGCGGCGCCCGCGAGGTGGTGCGCCACCTGCTCGGGCACGGCCACGCCGAGGTGCACTGCTTCGGCGGCACCCTGGCGCTCAGCCCGCTCGACCCGGTCAGCGGGCGCACGGCCGGCTGGGCCGCGGCGCTGGCCGAGGCCGGGCTGGCCACCGCGGGGCGGCTCGTCCCGGCCCCCTTCGACCGGGTCCGGGCGCACGCCGAGGCGCTCGCCCTGCTGGGCCGGCCGGACCGGCCGTCCGCCGTGTTCTGCGCGACGGACGACCAGGCGATCGGCCTGCTGCGGGCCGCCGACGACCTGGGCATCCGGGTGCCGGAGGACCTCGCGGTGGCCGGTTTCGACGACATCGCCGAGGCGGTGATCGCCGGACCGGCGCTGACCACCGTCACCACCGCGCAGGACGAGATGGCCCGGGCCGCGCTGGAGCTGGTGCTCGGCGGACCGGAGCACCGCTCCGCCGGGGCCCGGACCTTCCCGGCCCGGCTGGTGGTGCGGCGCTCCTGCGGCTGCCCGGCCGACCGTCCGGGCCGACCGCCCGGGGCCGACGGTCAGTTCAGCTGGAAGCCGGCCTCGACCGGGTAGTGGTCGCTGGGCGCCTTGGTGTCCGACTGCCCCGGCGTCCAGCCCGCCTGCGGGTCGAAGTCGATCTTCACGGTGGACATCGAGGTCGGCACCGGGCGGCCGGGGGCGTTGAGGTAGCCGATGTAGTCGAGGTCGTCCCGGTAGTCGGCCGGGAAGGTCTCGACGCCGGACATGTACTGGCACCAGGCGGAGACCGGGCAGTCCATGGTGGTGCGGGCCTGGTTCGGGTCGGTGGCCGGGGTGCCGAGGACGCCGTTCACCGCGTTCCGGGCGTTGGTGTAGTCGCCGCGGCCCTGGCCGTGGACGTACTCGACGTTGAGGTCCCCGCCGATCAGCACCGGCGCGCTGCTGCCGACGATGCCGTCGACCCAGGCGCGGATCTCGGCGAGCTGGCCGAGCCGGGTGGACTGGGTGGTGTCGGTGGAGGTGCCCGACTCGTCGGCCTGGAGGTGGGTGCCGACGACCCAGGCGGGGGTGCCGTTCTTGGTGACCTCGACCAGCGCCGCGCCCTTGTTGGCGTGGTAGTCCCAGGTGCCGTAGGTGGAGTTGCTGAAGACGTGGGCGTACTGGGCGCTGATCGGGTACTTGGAGAGGATCATCGTGCCGCCGTTGATGACGAACCACGAGTTGGAGCAGTTGCCGCTGACGCCCGTCCAGCCGCCGCCGGAGCAGACGCCGCCGACCACCGGCGTGCGGTACGGGTAGAGGTCGGCGAGCTTGCTGTTGATGTCGGCGGTCGAGCTGTTGTTGAACTGCTCGTCCAGGACGACCACATCGGCGTTGTGCTGACGGACGATCTGCTCGATCACCGGGGTGCGGGTGGAGGCCCGCTCGTTCTGGGTGCTGTCGACGATGGCGGTGCCGAGGTCGACGTTGAACGCGAACACGGACAGCGTGGTGGTGCTCGCCGTGACCCCGGCGGAGGCGCTCGGGGCGGTGCCGCCGAGCAGGAGTGCGGCGGCGGCCGCCGAGGTGAGGGCGGTGGCCGTGCGACGCGAGAGCATGGGCGTTCTCCTGGGTCCGTCGATCCGGTGGGGCCCGGGCCGGTCGGGGTGACCGACCGCCGGGGATTGGCGGAGGAACGCTAGCTACCGCTCGGTACGTCGGGACGAACGCCAGGCGATCAGTTCCGATCGCTCCTGTGGCGGTGAGGTGTCTGTACAGGTCAGGACGTCTGGCTGACAAGATGTCTGTACACCCTTGCACCCCGGGCGAAGGGGCGGGTGACCTCGCGTCAGCCCTCCGACAGTTCGTCCGCGAGCAGGTCCATCAGCAGGTTGTCGTGCCAACTGCCGTCCGGGCCGCGCTCGTACCGGCGCATCGTGCCGACCGGACGGAAACCGACCTTGGTGTAGCAGCGGATCGCGGCGGCGTTGTCCGCGGCCGGGTCGATCACCAGGCGGTGGTAGTGGTGGTCGTGCACCAGGTGCCGGGCCATGGTGCGCACGGCGTCCGTCCCCAGGCCCAGGCCGTGCACCGAGGGATCCAGGTAGACGTCCATCCCGGCGTGCCGGTACTCGTCGTCGTTCTCGGCGTACCACTGCACGGCGCCGATCACCCGGCCGCCCAGTTCGATCGCGAAGGTCTCGGTGTCGGGCTCCTCCAAGTCCCGCGCGACCTCGTCGACCAGGTCGTCCCCGCCCCGCCAGCGCGCGAACACCTCGGGCGTGCTGCGGATCGCCACCAGCGCCGGGATGTCGTCCGCGGTCGCCGGGCGGAGGGTGACCAGGGTGCCGTGCAGAATCGTCCCCATATGGGGCATGTTGGCACGGAAAACCGGCCCGGGCGAGCGGTTTTCCCCGGCCCGTGGCCCGCCCCGGCGGTCCTGGGCGACTTCCCGGCGGTACCGGGCGACCCCTGACCCCCGGCCCCCGACCCCCCGGGGGGTCCTAGGCGGGCTGCTCGGCCTGGTCGCCGAGCGGGCCCAGCCAGACGGCGGTGACGGCGCTGACGTAGCGGGCGCCGCAGTGGTCGTCGGGGACGACCAGCTGCGGGCCGGCGGCGTCCAGCGGGGTGCCGTCCATGCTGGTGGCCAGCAGGATCCGGCGGCCGCCGAAGTCCGGGTCGATCTCGGCCCAGGAGACCACCGCCCGGTGGCCGTCGGCGCCGACCACGTTGAGCAGGAAGCGCAGGCGCTGCTTGCGGCCGGAGAAGTCGATCCGGGGGCGGGCGGCGAGCAGGACGTCCAGCAGGGCCGGGCCCTCGTAGCCGTGGTGCTGCTCGCCCTCGGTGAGGCAGTCGAAGCTGACCTCGACCCGGTGCGCGGGGAGGGCACGCAGCTGTTCGACGGTCAGCTCGGCCGGCTCGTCGAGGTGGCCGAGCAGCCGGACGGTGGGTGTCGCCGGGGTCGCACCGGATCTCGCCGGGGTCATGGCGCGCTCCTTCCTCCCGGGCCGCGCCACTGCGACCCGGGAGGAGGACTACCCGAAGGGGAGCCCGGGCATTCGCAGCTGCGACTCCGAATGCCCGTATTCACCCGCACCTGCCAAGGCATGGACGCTCCTCACCTGGCATCTGCGGGCAGGTCACGGGGAGCGCCGGAGGAGAAGGCTCGGCACGCCCCGCACAGCGAGTGAAGCAGCCGGGCAATCGGGCGGACCACTGGTTCCGGGCACCGTCCACGGGGCCCTCCGCTGGATGATCCGACAAGAAGATTCACGGTCGCCTCCTTGGCATTTACGATGCCCCTACGCCGATAGCCCTCTCACCTGCGAGAGGAATACAGGCGACGCACCAAGGCGACACCCGGGCGAGAGCGAGCAAGAGATGATCGTCGGCGACCTGCTGCACCTCGACGACCTGTCCATCCGGCTGGCCTGGGGCACCCCGGAACTGCTCGACCGCCCGGTCACCGGCGTCAGCTCCACCGACCTCCAGGACCCGGCCCGCTACCTCCAGCCCGGCGAGCTCGTGCTCACCGGCCTGGTCTGGTGGCGACCCGCCGACGCCTCCGGTGCGCTGCGCTTCGCCACCGCGCTGCGCAGCGCGGGCGTCGCCGCCCTACTGGCCGGCGAGGGCACCCACGGCAGCATCCCGGACGGTCTGGCCGAGGCCTGCCGCACCCACGGCATCCCGCTGCTGGCGGTGCCCGCCGGGGTGAGCTTCCGGGCCGTCACCGACCGGGTCTACCTGCGGCTCTGGGGCGGCCTGCGGGCCGGGGCGCAGGACACCGCGGCGCTCCCGGAGACCGTCCGGAGCGAGCTGCTCGACCTGGTCCGCACCGAGGCCGGGCCGGGCGAGGTCCTGGCCCGCGCGGTCGGCCGGCTCGGGCTGCCGGACTGTTCGATCAGCACCGCCGGCGGTCGCCCGGTCGCCCTCTCCCGGGCCGGGACGGCGGCCGGACCCGGCGGCGGCGCACCGGCGGCGGGAGCCGGCGGAGGCGGGTCGGCGGCGGGAGCCGGTGGGTCGGCGGCCGGACGCGGCGGGTCCGCGCCACCGGCCGGACGCGGCGGGCCCGGGCTGCCGGTCGGCCCCCAGGACGGCTCCCCGTTCGACGGCTGGCGGCTGCGCGCCCATCCGCACACCCCGGCGGCCGAGCCGGCCCTCCAGGGCCTGGCCGAGCTGCTCGCCCCGCTCGCCGCCCGGGCCCGGGCCGCGGCCGCGGCCCGGCGGCGGGCCGCCGGACGGCTGCTGGACGCGCTGGCCGACGACGGCGGGCTCGCCGAGCCGCTCACCGGCTGCGGGCTGGGCGGCGCGGCGGCGCTGGTGGCGGTCACCGCCCGGATCGAACCCGGCCGGACCGGCGACGAGGTGCCCGCCGACTGGGCCGCCCACGCGCTGGCCGAGGCACTGCACCCGCTGGACGTGCCGTACGCGGCCGGCACCGACCGCTCCGGGCGCAGCGCCGCCCTGGTCGCCGCGCCCGTCGAGCGGATCACCGAGCGGCTGCGCCGGGCCCGGCCCGCCCTCCAGGCCCGGCTGACCGGGCGGCGCACCCTGCGGATCGGCGTCGGCCCGGCCGCCCCGGCGGCCGGCGGGGCGCTGCGGGCCGCGCTGGTGCAGGCCCGGTACGTGCTGGCGGGAGCCGCCGGACCGGTCGGCAGCGCGGCCGAACTGGACTCCTTGGAAGGGCTGTTGAGCGGTATCCCGGCCGAGGTGACGGCCGCGTTCCACACCCGGCTGCTGGCCCCGCTGACCGCCCACGACGAGGAGAACAGCGTCTCGCTGCTGGGCACCCTGGCGGTGTTCCTGGACCACGACGGCTCCTGGGCGCGGACGGCGGAGTCGCTGCACATCCACGTCAACACGGTGCACTACCGGATCCGCCGGATCGAGGAGCTGACCGGCCGCAACCTGGCCCGGCTGCGGGACCGGCTCGACCTGCGGGCGGCGCTGCTGTGCGCGCCGGGGTCGGCCGCTCAGGCCCCGTCGGACTGAAGCACCCGGCGGATGTACGCCGTGTAGAACGGCTCGCAGCCGATCAGGACCGGCTCCCCGCCGTCCCGGCACTCGATCACGTCCCAGTGCCTCCGGACCGCCGCCGGGTCACCCGGGCGCCGCTTCCGCACCGCGACCGGCTCCAGGCCGCCGACCGGCAGGGGCCGGGCCCGTACGTCGGCCTCCCGGTCCGGCGAGACCGCGAGCGCCGTGAGCGAGAGGTGCAGGAACGCCGCCCCCGGGCGGCAGTAGGGGCGGTCGCCGAGGACGCAGCCCTCGGAGACCAGGACCCGCCCCGCTCTGAAGAGCCGTGCGGGCGACCGCGTCGACTCCGTCGGCGTCGGCCCCATCGCCGCCGTCAGCACGCCGAGAATCTCCCCCAGCATCGCCGCCTCCCCCTCCACCGCTTCCGTGTTCGAGCCATTCGATCACGGGCCGGCGGACCCGTGGGACCCCTCCGGAGAGGCGGTGGAAAAAATTTCCGCGGTGGATGTCGCGGTGGATGTCGATCCGGGGCCGCCCCGATCGACGCAGGGGTGAGCGGCCGGGGAGAGGCCCCGCCCGCACGACCGAGGAGTCACCATGCCGCGTTTCATGACGCTGATCCGGATCGACGAGAACGCCCGGGAGGGCTGGGAGCCCGACCCCGGGTTCGAGCAGCGGATGGGGGCGCTGTTCGAGGAGATCACCAAGGCGGGGGTGATGCTGGAGACCGCCGGGCTGACCCCGACCGCCCAGGGCACCCGGGTGAGCTGGGCCGACGGGAAGATCGGCTACACCGACGGGCCGTTCACCGAGACCAAGGAGGTCGTCGGCGGCTACGCCGTCCTGCAGTGCAAGGACAAGGGCGAGGCCCTGGAGTGGACCCGGCGCTTCCTGCAGACCCACCCCGCGCAGTGGTCGGTCGAGGCGGAGGTCCGGCAGATCGACGAGATGCCGCAGCCCACGCCGTAACGGCGGCAGCGCTCCTCGACGGCCGTGGCGCTCGTTGCCTCCCGCTCCGCCGCCTGCTCTGATGGGTGGCCGTGACGGAGAGGGATGCCACGGCCGCCGTGGAAGCGGTGTTCCGGATCGAGTCCGCGCGGATCATCGCCGCGACCGCGCGGATCGTCCGGGACCTCGGACTGGCCGAGGAACTGGCGCAGGACGCACTGGTGGCCGCGCTGGAGCAGTGGCCGCGCGAGGGCGTTCCGGACAACCCGGGCGCCTGGTTGACGGCCACCGCCAAACGGCGGGCGATCGACCTGGTGCGCCGCCGGGAGGTGTACGCCCGCAAGCTCGCCGAGGTGGGGCGGTCGCTGACGGACGCGCCGGAGGCGACGGCGGCGGTGGAGCCGACCGGGCCGGACGACATCGACGACGACCTGCTGCGGCTGGTCTTCACCGCCTGCCACCCGGTGCTGTCGGCACAGGCCCGGATCGCGCTCACGCTGCGCCTGCTCGGCGGGCTGACCACCGCCGAGATCGCCCGGGCCTTCCTCGCGCCGGAGCCGACCGTGGCGCAGCGGATCGTCCGGGCGAAGCGGACGCTGGCCCGGGCCGGGGTGGCGTTCGAGGTGCCGTACGGCGAGGACCGGGCGCAGCGGCTGTCCTCGGTGCTGGAGGTCGTCTACCTGATCTTCAACGAGGGGTACTCGGCCACCGCCGGGGACGACCTGCTGCGCCCGCAGCTGTGCGAGGACGCGCTGCGGCTGGCCCGGGTGCTGGCCGCGCTGGTGCCCGCCGAGCCGGAGGTGCACGGGCTGGCCGCGCTGCTGGAGTTCCAGGCCTCCCGGACGGCCGCCCGGACCGGGCCGGACGGGCGGCCGGTCCTGCTGGCCGACCAGAACCGGGCCCGCTGGGACGGGCTGCTGATCCGGCGCGGCTTCGAGGCGTTCCGGCGGGCGGGCGGCGGGCCGTACTCGGTGCAGGCCGCGATCGCCGCCTGCCACGCCCGGGCGCGGCGCTACGAGGACACCGACTGGGCGACGATCGCCGCGCTGTACGGGCGGCTGCTGGTCCTGACGCCCTCGCCGGTGGTGGCGCTGAACCGGGCGGTGGCCGTCTCGATGGACCGGGGCCCGGCCGCCGCGCTGGAGTTGGTGGACGCGCTGGCGGCGGAGCCGGCCCTGCGGGACTACCACCTGCTGCCGAGCGTGCGGGGCGACCTGTTGGCCCGGCTGGGGCGGACGGCGCAGGCACGGGCGGAGTTCGAGCGGGCGGCGGAGCTGACCCGCAACGAGCGGGAGCGGGAGCTGCTGCGGGAGCGGGCGGCCGGGCTGGACGGGTAGCCGGGTGGCCGGGTGGGTGGGTTTCCGCGGGTGGGTGGGCAGCCGTGGGTGGGCGGCCGCGGCGGGCGGGCCGGCGGGTGGCTACGGGGTCTCGTCCTGGCGCAGCCGGGCGCTGACCGTGCCGAGGCTCTCGGCGAGCACGGCCAGCTGTTCGCGGGTGAGCACGTCGATCAGCAGTTCGCGCACCAGGGCGACGTGCCCGGGGGCGGCCTGGCGGATCATCTCCCGCCCCTGGTCGGTGAGTTCGGCGATGACGCCGCGGACGTCGCTGGGGCAGGAGCGGCGGCCGACCAGGCCCATCCGCTCCAGCTGGGTGACCTGGTAGGTGAGTCCGCTCTTGGAGGTGACCAGCTTGTCGGCGAGTTCGGTCATCCGCAGCGAGTCGCCCGGGGCCGCGGAGAGGTGCACCAGGATCTCGTACTGCTGGTGGGAGAGGCCGGAGTCGTCCTTGAGCTGGCGCTCCAGCCGCCGGTTGAGCAGGTTGCTCGCGACGACGAAACCCCGCCAGGCGGCCATCTCGTCCTGGTCGAGCCAGCGGGGTTCGTTCAGTGAGGACATGGGGTGAAGCCTACTCCTGTTGTTCAAATTCGAACGAAGGTGTACCGTCCGGAGCATAGAGGTTCAAATTTGAACTACCTGTACGGCCCCGCAACCCGACCCCCCGAGGAGGACGCCATGAGCACCGCGGCCCCCGAGCGTATGCCCGCCCTGTACCTCTCGCACGGCGCGCCGCCGCTCGCCGACGACCCGGTCTGGCCGGGCGAGCTGGCCGCGTGGTCCGCCGACCTGCCGCGCCCCAGGGCCGTCCTGATGGTCTCCGCCCACTGGGAGGAGGCCCCGCTGGCCGTCGGCGCCGTGACCACCGTCCCGCTGGTCTACGACTTCTGGGGCTTCCCCGAGCACTACTACACCGTCCGGTACGACGCCCCCGGCGCGCCGGAACTGGCCGAGCGCGTGCGCAAGCTGCTGCGCGCCCCCGGCACGCCCGTCCAGGACATCCCCGACCGCGGGCTCGACCACGGCGCCTACGTGCCGCTGGTGGAGATGTTCCCGGAGGCCGACATCCCGGTGCTGCAGATCTCCATGCCCACCCTGGACCCACAGCGGCTGATGGAGATCGGCCGCCGGCTCGCCCCGCTGCGCGACGAGGGCGTGCTGATCATCGGCAGCGGCTTCTTCACCCACAACCTGCGGGCGCTCAGCGGCGAGGGCCGGATCAGCTCGGTGATGGCCGAGTTCGACGACTGGGGCAAGCGCGCCCTGGACGCCCACGACCTGGACGCGCTGCTCGACTTCGAGCGCAAGGCCCCGGCCGGTCGCCTCGCCCACCCGCGCACCGAGCACTTCGCCCCGCTGTTCGTCGCCCTCGGCGCCGGCGAGGCCGACCTCGGCAGCCAGCGCAGCGTGATCGACGGGTTCTGGATGGGGCTGGCGAAGCGCTCGATCCAGCTGGGCTGAACGGGTGAGCGCCCGCGCGACGGTCACAGGGCGCAGCAGGTGAAGCGCTCGCCGATGTGCTCGGGCTGCTCGACCTCGTCCAGCAGGGCGACCGCGCAGTCCGGCACCGAGATCCAGCTGCGCCCCGCGGCGTCGACGAGCAGCTGCTCCAGGCCGGTCCGGTAGCGGCCGGTCCGCTCCCCCGGGACGATCTCGGCGGCCGGGCTGAGCACCGTCCAGCTCAGGTCGGAGACGGTCCGGTAGTAGTCCAGCGCGGCGCCGTGGGCGTGCATGATCTGCAGGATCGGCTCCGGCAGGCCCGGGGCGTCCCAGACCCGTACGCCCGGCGCGGTCTCCAGGCTGCCCGCGCCGCCGACCGCGACCAGCCGGGGCGCGGCGTCGGCGAGCGTGCGCAGGCCCGCCACCAGGGCGCGGGCGGCGGGCTCGATCAGGGCCAGGTGGCCCGGGCCGTCGCCGCCGCCCACGGCACTCACCAGGACGGCCCGGCCGGCCGCCACGCGGGCCACGTCGGCCGGGTCCAGCACGTCGCCGCGGACCACCGCGGCGGCCGCGCCCCGGTAGCGGTCCGGGTCGCGGACCACGGCGGTGACCTCGTGCCCGCGGGCCACCGCCTCGGTGACGACGGCGCTGCCGATGGTGCCATTGGCGCCGATCACGGCGATTCCGGCCATGGGGTACCTACCTGTCCGTTCGGTGGTGGTGTGCGCTGGTCCGACGCCTCGTCAGACATCGCCGGCCATCGGCGATTATCGGCCAACCGATCACCCCGGGGGCGCTACGACAGCCCGGCGGAGGCCACGATTCCGCCACGCGGCCGGACTCGACCGAGCGGTCGGTAAAGACTTCGGATGGCACCAGGCCAATACGTCGACCATTGTCGAACTTCGCCGACCGACCGGCCGGTCGACCCCTGCCCGCCCGATCCGGCGCGGCGCCTCCCGGAAGCACCGCGCGGCCCTTCGGGCTTTCGGCCAACCCCGCCGGAAGGCCTGGTCCGCACCCCCGGGACGGCGCACGATCGTCGGCGACGGGTGCGACACCACAACACTCCCGTCACCCCTGTGAATTGTGCGACTGAGGAGACTTGACATGCAGAAGAAGTGGGCACTTCGCGCGGCCACCCTCACCCTCGGCGCCGGCGCCGCGCTCGGCCTGGCGGTCGGTACGGCCAACGCCGCCTCGCAGATCAACCCCAACGACACCGGTTCGGCCGTCAGCTGCCTCCAGCAGGGCCTGGACTACGTGGACGGCGCCGGCCTCAACGTCGACGGCGTGTACGGCCAGGCCACCCTCGGGGCGGTGCAGCACTTCCAGTCCGAGCACAGCCTGGAGGCCGACGGCCAGGTCGGCCCGCTCACCGGTGGCGCCCTGAAGAACGCCGTCCAGCAGGACTACAGCGCCAACGTGCACGCCGGCCAGAGCGACGTCGCGCACACCCTGGCCGCCTGGATGAACAACTGCAACTCGCAGATCGAGGGCTGAGCACCACCCCTCCGGCGGTGAGCGGTCGGTGAACGGGCGGTGAGCAGCTGACGAAGGGTGGTTCCGCATCGTGCGCACGGTGCGGAACCACCCTTTCGGCGTCAGTCCCTGCCGCCGTCAAGCCCTGTCGGCCCTCAGGAGGCGCCGGTGGCGATCCGCTCGGCCTGGCTGCGCTCGACGCACAGTTCGTTGCCCTCCGGATCGGCCAGGGTGACCCAACCGGTGCCGTCCGGGCGGCGGCGGTCCGCCAGCACCGTGGCGCCCAGGGCGAGCAGGCGCTCCACCTCCTCGTCACGGCTGCGGTCCTGCGGCTGGATGTCGAGGTGGACCCGGTTCTTCACCGACTTGGCGTCCGGCACCTTGATGAAGAGCAGGTCGGCACCGGCGGACCTCACCGCGGCCTCCGGGTCGCCCGGGTTGTCGTCCTCGCCCACCGTGCCGTCCAGCACCTTCGCCCAGAACGCGGCGAGGGCGAACGGGTCGTCGCAGTCGATCGTCACGTGTCGCACCAGAGAAGCCATGCGCTCACTCTGACCGGTGCCGTTCGATCGTGTCCAGTCTTTTCCGGGAGTGCAGGTGACCGTCCAGGGGGTACGGCGGGAAGGCCGGGAGGATCCTCGCGAACGGGTAGCCGCTCTTCTCCGCGACCCGGCAGGAGTGGTCTCCCCCGCTGGTTCGTCGCGATCTCCACGGACGACGGGCGGGTTCCCGCGGTTGCGGCTTGACCCTGACGCTGGCGGCAGGGTCGGAAGGTGGACCCATGAACGAGCAGAACGCAGTGACGGAGCGGGTCGTGGTGGTCACCGGGGCCGGGACGGGGATCGGGCGGGAGACGGCGTGGGCCTTCGCCGCCGAGGGCGCGCGGGTGGTGGCGATCGGGCGGCGACCCGGGCCGCTGGCGGAGACGGCGGCCGCGCACCCGGGGCTGATCGAGCCGCTGGTCGCCGACATCACCGGGCCGGACGCCCCGGAACGGATCGTCGGAACGGTCCTGGAGCGGTACGGGCGGCTCGACGTCCTGGTCAACAACGCCGGCGTCGTGCACAGCGACCAGCACCTCGGCAGTTTCCACCGGGCCGGCATCGAGGCACTGCTGTCCACCAACCTGGTCGCCCCGGTGCTGCTCGGACAGGCCGCGGTGCCGGCCCTGACCGAGAGCCGGGGCGTGGTGGTCAACGTCAGTACGGCCGTCGGGCAGCGCGGCTGGCCCACCAACTCGGTGTACGCGGCGGGCAAGGCCGCGCTGGAGACGATCACCCGCAGTTGGGCGGTGGAACTCGCCCCGCACGGCATCCGGGTGGTGGCGGTGGCGCCCGGCGCGATCGACACCCCGATCGGCGAGCACTCCGGCTTCAGCCCCGAACAGTCCGCGGCGCTGCTTGCCTGGCAACTGGCGCAGACCCCGCTGGGCCGGATCGGCCGGCCTGCCGAGGTGGCCTGGGCGATCACCCAACTCGCGGCACCGCAGGCCTCGTTCGTGACCGGCGTAGTCTTGTCGGTGGACGGGGGCGCGCTGGTCGCCTGAGCGACGGACGGGACGGGCAGCGGTGCGGATCGGGGAACTGGCACGGCGGACGGGCAGCACCGCCCGGGCGCTGCGGCACTACGAACAGGGCGGGCTGATCACGTCCGAGCGGGCGGCCAACGGCTACCGGGAGTACGCGGATCCGGCGGTCGTACGGGTGCGCAACATCCGCGCCCTGGTGGCCGCCGGGCTCACCCTGGAGGACATCCGGCCGCTGCTCGGCTGCCTGGACGGGGACGTGCTCTCCCGGCGGCCGTCGGAAGGGGTGCTGGAGATCCTCCGGGAGCGGCTGGCGGTGCTGGAACGCCGGATCGCCGCCCAGACCGAGACCCGGGACCGACTGGCGGCCACCCTGGCGGCGTCCGAGCGGATCCGCGCGTCCGAGCGGGTTCCGGTGCCGGAGCGGGTTCGTGGGCCGCGACGGGTTCCGGTGCCGGAGCGGGTTCCCGCGGACGGGTGACACCCCCGATCGGGGGTGTGCAGGGAGTCGGGCGGAGAGGACAGTGGGCGCATGCAGATTCCACTCTCCGTGCTGGACTTCCTCGACCGGGCCGAGTTGGTCTACGGCGACCGGGTCGGCATCGTCGACGAACCGGATCAGCCGGCCGAATCCTGGGGCGAGCCGCGCTACCGGCGGATCGCCGAACTCGCCCGGGCGCAGGCCGCCGGGCTGGACCGGCTCGGCGTCGGCCCGGGCGAGCGGGTCGCGATCGTCTCGCACAACTCGGCCCGGCTGCTCACCTCCTTCTTCGGGGTGAGCGGGTACGGCCGGGTGCTGGTGCCGGTGAACTTCCGGCTGCGGGCCGAGGAGGTCGCGTACATCGTCGAGCAGAGCGGTGCGTCCGTCCTGCTGGTCGACCCGGAGCTCGCCGACGCGCTGCACGGGGTGGTGGCCAAGCACAAGTTCGTGCTCGGCGCGGACAGCGACGCCCTGCTGTACGACTTCGCCACCCCGCCCCGCCGGTACGCGGTCTCCGAGAACGACACCGCCACCATCAACTACACCAGCGGAACCACCGCCCGCCCCAAGGGCGTTCAGCTCACCCACCGCAACCTGTGGCTGAACGCGACGCTGATGGGCCTGCACTACGGCGCGAGCGACCGGGACGTCTACCTGCACACCCTGCCGATGTTCCACGCCAACGGCTGGGGCCTGCCGTTCGCGCTCACCGGCCTCGGCGCCCGGCACATCGTGCTGCGCAAGGTGGACGGTGCGGAGATCCTGCGCCGGGTCGAGCGGCACGGGGTGACCTTCCTGTCCGGCGCGCCCGCCGTGGTGCAGATGGTCCTGGACGCGGCCGCCGACTGGGACGGCCCGGTGCCCGGCCGGGACCGGGTGCGGATGATCGTGGCCGGCGCGCCGCCGCCCACCTCGGTCGTGCAGCAGGTCGAGGAGCTGCTGGGCTGGGAGTTCATGCAGCTCTACGGCCTGACCGAGACCGCCCCGATCGTCACGGTCAACCGCTCGCGCGCCGAGTGGGACGCCCTGCCGGCCGCCGAGCGGGCCGAGAAGCTGGTGCAGGCCGGTGCCCCGGCACTCGGCACCCAGCTGCGGGTCGACGCGTCCGGTGAGGTGCTGGTGCGCTCCAACACCGTGCTGGACGGCTACTGGCAGCAGCCGCGGGAGACCGCCGAGGCGCTACGGGACGAGTGGTTCCACACCGGCGACGGCGGCACCCTCACCGACGGCCAACTGTCCATCTCCGACCGGAAGAAGGACGTCATCATCAGCGGCGGGGAGAACGTCTCCTCGATCGAGGTGGAGGACTGCCTGTACGGCCACCCGGCGGTGGCCGAGGTGGCCGTGATCGGGGTGCCGCACGAGAAGTGGGGCGAGACGGTCAAGGCGCTGGTGGTCCTCCGGGAGGGCCAGGCGCCGCCCACCGAGGCGGAGTTGATCGCGCACTGCAAGCAGCGGCTGGCCGGCTACAAGTCGCCCACCTCGGTGGAGTTCCGGGACGAGCTGCCGCGCACGGCCACCGGGAAGCTGCAGAAGTTCCGGCTGCGCGAGCCGTACTGGAGCGGCCGGGACCGGCAGGTCAACTGACCAGTCCCGCCTCGCGTGCGGTGAGGGCGAGTTCGGTGCGGTTGCGGACGCCGAGCTTGTGCATCGCGGACTTGAGGTAGCCCGTCACGGTGTTGCAGGTCAGGCCCAGGTGGGCGGCGATCTCCGGGTTGGTCCGGCCGGTCGCCGCCCAGCGCAGCACCTCGTGCTCGCGCGGGGTCAGCGGGGCCGACGGGGTCGCCCGGGTCAGCGGTCGGGCCGGTCCCGGCGCCTCCCGGTCCGGCCGCTCCTCCCGGCTCCAGGCGGCGGCCCCGGCGAGCGCCCGGGCGGCGGCCGCGGCCAGCCGGCCGACGGCGGAGATCCGGACGTCGCCGAACGGCACCACGGCGCGCAGCGAGGCGTAGACCACGCCGTGCACGGTGTCGCCGTCCACCAGGGGGACGGTGAGCATCGCGTACAGGTCGTCGGCGGCCACGGCCGCGTCGTAGTGGTGCGAAATGGTCGTCGCCGCACGGTAGTCGGGCACCCAGCTGGGCGCGCGCTCGGCCAGTGCCCGGCCGCCGAGGCCCAGTCCGGCCGGGACGGCGAGGTCGTGCAGCAGGTCGGCCCGGGTGCCCGCCCAGTGGCGCAGCACCATGCCGTCGTCCCCGGCGCGGGCGCCCGGCAGCGGCTCGGGCACGCCGACCAGGCCGACGTCCGCGCCGCACTCGGCCACCACCCGGCGGGCGAGGTCGCCGAGCACCGCGTCCCGCACCAGTTCGGCGGCGCGGGCGGCGAGTTCGGGGCCGTCCGCGGATGGCACGGCTGCGTCGACGCCGGCGTGGTCGGTGGCACGGTCGGCGGTGGCGGTGGCAGTGTGGACGGATCGCGCGGCGGCATCGGCCGGGTGCGCAGCGGTGAGGGTGTCCGCGGCCCTGGTCATCGCGGAATTGTCACACGCGGTGGGGCCGCTGGCGAGACCTGACATGCGGGTTTCGCGGAGTCCGGGACGGCGGCGGCGTGCGGGGCGTAGGGTGCGGCCGCGGGCTACCGGCGGGTAGCACCTGTCGTGATCCGAGGGGAAGCCGATGACCGAGCCGAACACCCCCAGCTCTTCGGGTTCTCCGGGCTCCCCGGCTTCCCCCGGCTCCCCGGCCTCTTCGGCCTCTTCGGCCTCTTCGGCCTCTTCGGCTTCTTCGGGCGATGTCCTGTACGGCCTGCTGGCCGACCTGCGGGCCGAGAGCGCCGTCCTGGACGCGCTGGTGGCCGGGCTGCCGCCCGGGGGCTGGGCCACGCCCACCCCGGCCGAGGGCTGGACGGTCGCGCACCAGATCGCCCACCTGGCCTGGACCGACGACTGGACGACGCTGGCCGCCCGCGACCCCGGGGGCTTCACCGCCTCGCTCGGCGGCACCTTCACCGAGTTGCTGTCCACCGGGGCCGACCCGGTCGAGGAGGGCGCCCGGGAGGGCGCCGCCGCCGCACCCGCCGACCTGCTCGCCCGCTGGCGGTCCGGCCGGGAGGCGACGCTGGCCGCCCTCACCGCCGCCCCCGCCGACGTGCGGCTGCCCTGGTTCGGCCCGCCGATGAAGCCCGCCTCGATGGCGACCGCCCGGCTGATGGAGACCTGGGCGCACGGCCAGGACGTCGCGGACGCGCTCGGCGCGACCCGGGAGCCCACCGCCCGGCTGCGGCACATCGCCCACCTGGGCCTGCGCACCCTCGGCTTCGCCTTCGCCGCACACGGCCGGCCCGCCGCTGACTCCCCGGTCCGGCTCGAACTGACCGCCCCCGACGGCGAGTCCTGGCTCTTCGGCCCGGCCGACGCGACGGACGTGGTGACCGGCCCGGCGCTGGACTTCTGCCTGCTGGTGACCCAGCGCCGCCACCGCGACGACCTGGCCCTCACCGCCACCGGCCCGGTCGCCACCGCCTGGCTGCCGATCGCCCAGGTCTTCGCCGGTCCCCCCGGCAAGGGCCGCGCCCCGGCCACCGGCGCCTGAGCAGCCCGGCCCGGGTGTCTGCATAGACTGCCAGTCGGCCGAAATGCACAGACCCGGAGGAGTCACCATGAGCTTCTACGAGCGGCACCGCGAGTTCGTCGAAGAGGTGGTGCGCACGGCCCCCGACGGTGTCCGGGTCGAATGGTCCGGCGACACACTGGTGATGCAGGCGGCTCCGTCCAGCATTCACCAGCTGAACCTCGGGCTCGTCCAGCGGCAGTTCGAGCGCCATGCCCCGGACGGCTACATGCTCAGCGGCAACAGCGCGCTGACCACTCCCGACGTGACCAAGGAGCGCACCCCGGATCTCACGTATCTTCCGATCCCCTCCCTGGCCCGGGGCGGCAACACCGTTCCCGCCGAGGAGGCGCTCGTCGCGGTCGAGGTGGTCCCGCCGTCCGATGCGGGGAACGACTGGGTGGACAAGCTCCGCGACTACGCGGTGATGCACGTACCGCTCTACCTGATCGTCGATCCTCGGGAGGGTACGGTCACGCTGTTCTCCGAGCCGAACCACGACCGCTACCACGTGCGGCACGACCGGAAGTTCGGGGACGGCATGCGCGTTCCCGAACCGTTCGGGTTCGAGCTGGACCTGAGCGGGCTGGTGCGCTACCCCGGCTGAACGGCCCCGGGGGCGGGGGGCCGGAATCCTCGGGGAGAATGGTGGGCATGAACGACCTGCTCAGCCGACTGCCCGCCGTTTCCGTCCTGCGCGACCGCTGCCGCGCCCTGGCCATGCTGGACGCGATCCTCAGTCCCGACGACTGGGAGTCGCGCTACCACTCCTTCGACGCCCACTGGGACGAGGGCGAGGAGCTGGCCTCGATGCGCAACGGCCAGGGCGACGACTGGTGCGTGGTCTTCTCCCCCGTCGGCGCCTACGGGCGCGCCTTCGACCACGAGGCGCCCAACGCACCGGAGTTGCTCACGGCCGTGCCCGAGGAGTTCCGCCGCTTCGCCGAGGAGCCCGCGCTCGGGGACGAGGACGGGCCGACCGTCACCCGTTGCTTCTGGCGCGGGCGGGACGACGAGGCCTGGCGGGGCGTGGCCGCCGAGCGCGGGGCGGAGGACCTGTTCGAGCTGCTCGCCGACGGTTCGGCCGAGGCCTACCTCGCCTGGGCCGAGGACTACTTCGAGCCGGAGCAGGAACTGGACCCCGCGGCGATCCGGCACGTCCTGGCGCTGCGCCCGCTCACCCCGGACGTGGTGGCGGCGCTCAACGCGGAGACGGACCTGGACGAACTGGCCGAGGACCTCGCGGAGATCGACTACCCGGTCGGCTGAGCACCCCGGGGGCTCCCGGGCTCAGAGGCCGATCCGGAGCGGGGTGAGCCGGGTGGCGATCAGGTTGGTGGCGCCCCGGTCGCGTTCGATGCGGCCGTGCACCAGCAGGCCGGCCCGGTCCAGGGCGGTCCGGCGCTGGGACTCCCAGACCGGGCGGTTGCAGATCACGTTGATCAGGCCGGTCTCGTCCTCCAGGCTGAGGAAGAGCACCCCGCCGGCCGTCGGCGGCCGCTGCCGGTGGGTGACCAGGCCGCCGACCACCACCGCCGTTCCCGGTGGCACGTCCGGGAGTTGGGCGGCGCTGAGCGCGCCGCCGCGCTCCAGGTGGGCGCGCAGGTGCTGGAGCGGGTGGCTGGTGGCGGAGGTGCCGGTGGCCCACAGGTCGGCGATGGTCTCCTCCACCGGGCTCAGGCCGGGCAGCTCCGGCGCCTCGGTGCCCGGGGTGGTTCCGGGCAGCAGTTCGGCCGAGATTCCGGCGAACGCCCCCGCCGACCACAGCGCCTGACGTCGCGTCAGTCCGAAGCAGTCGAAGGCTCCGGCCGTCGCCAGCGCCTCCAGCGCGGGCGCGGCCAGGCCGGTGCGGCGGGCGAAGTCCTCCAGGTCGGCGTACGGCTGCCCGGCCGCGATCGCCTCGGCCTGTGGGCCGCCGATGCCGCGTACCGTCTCCAGGCCGAGCCGGATGGCGGGTTGCGGACGGCCCGCGGTCAGCGGCGGCACCGGCGTCGGCCCCCGGTAGGGCTCCAGGGTGGGGCGCGGCCCGCTGGCGTTGACGTCCACCCCGCGCACCCGGACGCCGTGCCGCCGCACGTCGGCGACCAGGCTGAGCGGCGAGTAGAAGCCCATCGGCTGGTTGGCCAGCAGGGCGCAGGTGAAGGCCGCCGGGAAGTGGTGCTTGAGCCAGGCGCTGGCGTACACCAGGTAGGCGAAGCTGATCGCGTGGCTCTCCGGGAAGCCGTAGTTGGAGAAGGCCTCGATCTTGCCGTAGACGTCCTCGGCGACCTCGGACGGGATGCCGCGTTCGGCCATCCCGGTGAGCAGCCGCTCGCGCAGCCGGGCGACCCGCTCGTGCGAGCGCTTGGCGCCCATCGCCTGGCGCAGCCGGTCGGCCTCGGACGGGGTGAACCCGGCACAGTCGATGGCGAGTTGCATCATCTGCTCCTGGAACAGCGGCACCCCGAGGGTCTTGCCGAGGGCGTTCTCCATCAGCGGGTGCGGGCAGCCGGGCGGCTCCGCCCCGGCACGGCGGCGCAGGTACGGGTGGACGGAGCCGCCCTGGATCGGGCCGGGGCGGATCAGCGCGACCTCGACCACCAGGTCGTAGAAGTGGTCCGGCTTGAGCCGGGGCAGGGTGGCCATCTGCGCCCGGGACTCGACCTGGAACACCCCGACGGTGTCGGCGCGACGCAGCATCGCGTACACGCCCTGGTCGTCGTCCGGAATGCTCGCCAGGTCGTAGTGCAGGCCGTGGTGCCGGGCGATCAGGTCGCAGGCGTCGTGCAGCGCGGCGAGCATGCCGAGGCCGAGCAGGTCGATCTTCACCAGCCCGGCACCGGCGGTGGACTCCTTGTCCCACTGCAGCACGGAGCGTCCGGGCATCCGGGCCCACTCGGTCGGGCAGATCTCCCCGATCGGCTCCCGGGTGAGCACCATGCCGCCCGAGTGGATGCCCAAGTGGCGTGGCAGGCCGTGCAGTTGACCGGCGAGCGAGAGCACGTCGGCGGGGATGACGGCGTCCGCGCCGGGGGCGGAGCGGAAGTCGGTCTGCCGGCTGAAGGCGTCCACCTGTCCCTGCGGGTAGCCGAGCACCCGGGCGGCGTCGCGGATCGCCAGCCGGGGCCGGTAGGTGATCACATTGGCGACCTGGGCGGCGTGCTCGCGCCCGTAGCGGCGGTAGACGTACTGGATGACCTCCTCGCGGCGGCGGTTCTCGATGTCCAGGTCGATGTCGGGCGGGCCGTCCCGGGCCGTGGAGAGGAAGCGCTCGAACAGCAGCCGGTAGTGGATCGGGTCGACGGCGGTGATCCCGAGGGCGTAGCAGACCGCCGAGTTGGCTGCCGAGCCGCGGCCCTGGCACCAGATGTCCTGGGTGCGGCAGAAGTCCACGATGTCGTGCACGATCAGGAAGTAGCCGGCCAGGTCGAGGTCCTCGATCACGTCCAGCTCCTTGGCGAGCTGGCGGCGGGCGGCGGCGTTGCCCGCACCGAAGCGGGCCGGGCCGCCGGCCGCGACCAGGGCGCGCAGGTGGCTGGTCTCGGTCTCACCCTCGGGCACGGGGAAGCCCGGCAGTTCCGGATCCAGCCGGGCGAAGTCGAAGGCGCAGTCCCGGCCGAGTTCGGCGGTGGCCCGCTGCACGCCGGGGAAGCGGGCCAGCCGGCCGGCCATCTCGCGGCCCGAGCGCAGGTGCGCGGTGCCGGCCGCCCTGGTCCAACCGGCCGCCTCCTGGAGGGTGCGGCGCTCGTGCAGGGCGGCCAGGCTCTGCGCGAGCCGGCCCTGGGCGGGGCCGGCGTGGTGGGCGTTGGTGGAGGCGACGGTCGGCGCCCCGAGTCCGGCGGCGAGCGCGGCGAGGGCGTCGTTGCGGCGGTCGTCACCGGGCAGCCACTGGTCGATCAGCTCGACGTACACGTTCTCCCGGCCGAACGCCTCGATGAGGGTGCGGAGTTGGCGCCCGGCGGCGTCGGCTGCGCCGGTTCCGGCCGTGCCGGCCGTGCCGCCCGCGAGGGCGGCCGGGACCCGGCCCAGGCGGCAGCCGGTGAGCACCGCCCAGTGGCCGTCGTGCGCGTCGGCCAGCGTCGCGAGGTCGTACGCCGGGCGGCCCTTGGCGCCGCCGGCCAGTTGGGCGGCGGCGATCGCGGCGGAGAGCCGGCGGTAGCCGGCCGGGTCGCGGGCGAGGACCAGCAGGTGTTCCTCCGTCGTGCCGTCGCGGATGGTCAGTTCGGCGCCGAACGCGGTGGCCACGCCCGTCCCGCGGGCCGCCTCGGCGAGCCGGACCGCGCCGTAGAGGCCGTCGTGGTCGGTGACCGCCAGGGTCTCCACGCCCAGCCGGGCCGCCTCGGCGACCAGGTCCTCGGGGTCGCTGGCGCCGTCCAGGAAGCTGAAGGCGGAGTGGACGTGCAGTTCGGCCCAGGGTTCGGCGGCTTCGTCCCTCGCCGCTGGGGGCTCTCCGGCGGGGGACCGCTGGGTGGGGGACTTCTCGGTCGAGGACTTCTCGGTGGGGGACTTCTCGGTGGGGCGGCGCAGCGGGACGACCGTGCGGTCCGGCGCGGCGCCGGTCAGCCGGCGGTGCAGCTCGCTCCAGGGGAGGGTGGGGTGGCTGGTGAAGCCCATCGGGGGTGCCTTCGTCGTTCTCGTGCTGCTGTTCCTGCCCCCCTGGGCCCGGACTGGGCCCGGACCGCCGGTCGCGGACCGCCGGTCAGTCGTAGCTGGGCCCGGACTGCCGGTCGCGGATCGCCGGTCGCGGATCGCCGGTCGCGGATCGCCGGTCGCGGATCGCCGGTCGCGGATCGTCGGTCGCGGACCGCCGGTCAGTCGTAGCCGGCCTCCAGGTACCACGCACCCCCCTCCACGGTGAGCAGCAGCGCCCGGCCGCCGTCCACCACCACCTGGAACCGCGCCCGGCGGCGGGCCTGCGCCTGGTCCCACCAGTACTCGACGGCCGGCCAGGGGCCGGTCCAGCCCGCCACCCGCTCCTCCCGGCCCCCGACCACGACCAGGGCCGGCCGGGCCGACACCCCCGCCCGGCCGTCCACCGTGACCGGCCGCCCGGCGCCGTCCAGCACCCGCACCGGTGCCGGCTCGCGCAGCACCACGGCCGGCCAGAGGTCCGCCGACTGCTCCGCCAGCCGTCCCGGCCAGGGCGCGTCCGCCGGGGCCGCCGCCTCGTACGGCTCGCCCCACGGCACCCGCACCTGCTGCTCCCCCGGGCCGCGCCCGCCGGCCGGCTCGATCCGGCGCAGCCCGGCGTGCCCGAGCACCGACTGCACCCGGGCCACCGCGCGCTCCACCCGGTCGTCCGCGACCGCCTGGCCCCACAGGGCGAGCTGGTGGCCCTGGTCCGGGGCGAGGCCGTCGGGGGCCAGCCGGAGCAGGGCGAAGCCCTCGCGGCTGTCCGCGAAGGTGCCCGCGCCCTGCCAGGCCTGGAGCTGCCAGCGGACCCGCTCGGCCAGCGCCGTCGCGGACAGCCGGCCCTCGTGCCGCCACAGCCGCGAAGCCGTCCGACCGTCCGCGCAGGCCACCTCGACGGCCACCCGGCGGCAGGTCAGCCCGGCCCCGGCCAGCCGCCGGTGCAGCTGTTCGGCCAGCGTGCGGGCGACGAACACCAGCGGTTCGGCCAGCGGCTCCGGCGGGTCGAAGCGCTGCTCGACGGCGAGGTCCGGCTCCTCGTCGCGCGGCACCAGCGGGCGCGGCTGGAGTCCGCGGGCCAGCCGGTGCGCGACCGTCCCGGCCGGGCCGAAGCGGTCCGCGACCGCCTCCGGCGGCAGTGCGGCGAAGGCCCCGACGGTGGGCAGGCCGAGCCGCCCGAGCAGTTCGGCCAGCGCCTCGTCGCCCAACGTGCCGACCGGGTACGGGGCGAGGAACTCCGCCGTGCGCCCGGCGGGCACCAGCACTCCGGCGCGGGCGGCGAGCACGGCGGCGAACAGGCCGTCGGCGACGCCGATCAGGGCGTGGGGTGCCGTGGGGTTGTCGGGTGCGGTGGGTGTGGTGGGTGCGGTTGGTTCGGTGGGCCGTGGTTCGGTGGGGACCGCCACCGCGCCGGGGACGGCGTCCGGGACGGGCGGCCGCCCCAGGGCGTCCGCCACCGCCGCAGCGACCAGGGCCGCCAACGCCTCCTCGCCGCCGAAGTAGCGGCCCGGGCCCTTCACCGGGATCGCGCACAGGCCCGGGCGGATCACCTCCACCCGGGGCGTGAACGCCTCCACCGCCGCGACCACCGGCTCGAAGCGGCGGGTCTCCGCCTCCGGGTCGCGGTCGCGCAGCTCCAGCTCCGGGCAGAGCCGCTGGGCCAGCTTGAGCCGCTGCCCCTGCCGCACCCCGGCTGCCCGGGCGCCCGCCGAGCAGGCGAGGATCCGCCCGCCCTCGGTGACCGCCACCGGGTCGTCGCCGGTGACGGCCACCACCGGCCAGTCCGGGCACCAGACCACCAGCACCCGGGGGGTCCTGTCGTCGCCGGGCATCTCAGACCACCGCCGCCACGAGTGGTTCCGTCGATGCCGGTCCTTCCAACGGTCCCAGCTCTTCCAGCAGTACCGGCTCTTCCAGCAGTCCCAGTCCTTCCAGCGGTCCCGTTGCCACCGCGGTCGCCACCGGTTCGACCGGCCCCGCCGCGGGCTGCGGCCGCTCCCGGACCGCGCGTACCGCACCGTGCTCGTCCGGCAGCCAGAGCCGGGCCGCCCGGCCGCGCGCCGCCGCACCACGCCCCTCGGCCACCACCTCCACCTGCCGCCCGGCGAGCTGCCCGTGACCGTCCCCCAGCCCGAACCAGCGCCCGGAGCGCACTCCCAGGCGCAGCACCGCCCCCGGCCACGGCCCGGCCACCAGCAGGACGCAGCCGCTGCGCCGCAGCACGGCGGCCAGCCGGGTGGCCAGCTTCGGCGGCACCGGTCCGTCCGGGCGCAGCATGATCAGTTCGACCGCGCCGGCCAGTACGGACACCACCTCGGGCCAGTGCTGCCCCGGGTCGTCCGCGACCAGCAGGCGGCGCAGGTCCAGCCCGTACCCCTCGGCGGCGGCCAGCCCCAGGTCCGGCAGCCCGACCGCCGCGGCCCAGCCGCCGCCGCTCTCCCGGACCCCGGCGGCCAGTGCCAGCAGCAGGCCGGCGTCGCCGCCCGCCACCGAGACCGCCGTGCCCCGGCGCAGTCCGCCGTCCGGCAGCACCTCCCGCAGCGCGGGCACCACCGGCACCAGTCCGCGCCCGCTCGCCGGCTGCCCGTCCTCGGTCGCGGCAGCCGGGAGCACCACCGGTCGCAGCGCGGGGCGTCCGGGCTGCTCGGCGGTGGATTCGAAAACAGATTCGAAAACGGGCACAGCCCCAGGATCGAACATCCGTTCGTAAAGATTCAAGTCCGCCCCATCGCCCCCACCCGTCACTCTCCGTGGCGAATGCCCCGAACGCGCGACGCGGCTCGGCCGACCGGACTACCGACAAGCGTTTTTTCCTTGACAAATTTTTTTGTCGGTCGGAAGCTGGAAGGGTGCTGGACGTCGCCGTGATCGAAGAACCCGCCGCGGCCGAGGCCTCCCTGGACCCGATCCGGTCCCGGATCCTCGCCGCCCTCGCCGAGCCCGGCTCGGCCGCCATGCTGGCCGCCCGCCTCGGGCTGCCCCGACAGAAGGTCAACTACCACCTGAAGGAACTCGAACGGCACGGACTCGTCGAACTCGCCGAGGAACGGCGCAAGGGCAACGTGACCGAACGGGTCTACCGCGCCACCGCCGCCTCCTACGTGATCTCGCCCAGCGTCCTGGCCGCCGTGAGCCCCGACCCCTCCCGCTCCCCCGACCAGCTCTCCGCCCGCTGGCTGCTGGCCCTCGGATCCCGGCTGGTCCAGGAGGTCGGCGCCCTGCTGACCGGCGCCGCCCGGGCCGAGCGCCGGGTCGCGACCTTCGGCATCGACGCCCAGGTGCGGTTCGCCTCCGCGGCCGACCGGACGGCCTTCGCCGAGGAACTGGCCCGCAGCGTGGCCACCCTGGTCAGCCGCTACCACGACGAGTCCACCCCCGGGGGGCGCAGCCACCGGGTGGTCGTCGGGCTGCACCAGATCCCCTCGGGGGCGCGGCCCGACACCGGAGCCGTGCCCGGAGCGGCGCCCAGGACCGAACCCCTGCCTGATCAGGAGAACCGGACATGACCCACCCGTTCGAGATCGAACTGGCGACGACCCTCCCCGCGAGCCCGGAACAGGTCTGGGAGGCGATCGCCACCGGACCGGGCATCGACTCCTGGTTCATGGGACGCAACGAGCTCGACCCGCGCGAGGGCGGAACCCTCGTCATGGAGACCGGGGGCCACCGCGAGCAGGCCCTCGTCACCGCCTACGAGCCCGGCAAGCGCCTGGCCACCCGCACGACCACCGCCGAGGACGGCCGGTTCATGGCCTTCGAGTACCTGGTCGAGGGCCGGGACGGCGGCAGCACCGTGCTCCGCGTCGTCCACAGCGGACTCCTCGGTGACGACTGGCAGGACGAGTACGACGCGCTGCGCCGCGGCTGGCCGTTCCACCTGCACACCCTCCGCGAGTACCTCACCCACTTCCCGGGACGCACCGGCACCCCGGTCTTCGCCGTCGCCCCGGTGCCCGGGCGGCCCGGTCCGGAACTGCGGGCCGCCCTCGCCCGCGCCCTGTCGCTGCCGCTCCCGGTCACCGTGGGTGCCCGGGCCCACGCCGAGCCGGCCGGGCTCCCGGCACTGGACGGCGAGGTGGTCTGGGCGGACGACGAGCGCTTCGAGGTCCGCACCGCCGACGGCCTCCACACCTTCCACCAGGGCGGCGCAGTGGTGCTGATGTTCCATCACCTCTTCGGCGCGGCACCGGCCGACGCCGAAGCGGCCTGGCAGCGTTGGCTGACCGCGCTCCTCGCCTGACGCCCCGCCCCTTCCCCCTCACCGCGCCTCCCCGTACCTCCCCGCCCCGCCTCCACTTCACCGACAGCACGGACCCACGAAAGAGGAACCACCCATGCGCACCCTGATCAGCACCGCCTTCATCTCGCTCGACGGCGTCGTCGAGGCCCCCGGCGGCGAACCCGGCTACCGGAACTCCGGCTGGACCTTCAAGGACGTCGAGTTCCTCCCCGAGGCCTACGAGATCAAGGGACGGGAACAGGAGGAGGCCACCGCCATGCTGCTGGGCCGGGTCAGCTACCAGGCCTTCAGCCCGGTGTGGCCGGACATGCCCGAGTTCGCCCACTACAAGACGCTGCCGAAGTACGTCGTCTCCACCACCCTCACCGAGGACGACCTGGTCCCGGACTGGGGCGAGACCACCATCCTGCGCTCGATCGACCAGGTCGCCGCCCTGAAGGGGACCGAGGGCGGCCCGATCATCCTCCACGGCAGCGCCGCCCTGAACCACGGCCTCTCGGACGCCGGCCTGATCGACCGCTACCACCTGCTCGTCTACCCCCTGCTGCTCGGCGCCGGCAAGCGGCTGTTCAGCGCCACCGACAAGGACGCCCAGAAGCTGGCGCTGGTCGAGCACGAGGTCTACCGCAACGGCCTGCAGAAGCAGGTCTTCGACGTCGTCCGCTGACGGGCCCGACCGCCGCTCCGCTCCCCGGAGTTGGGTATGTCCGGGCAGTCGTTCCGCTCCCCGGCGCACGGGCCTGTCGCGACCCGCCGGGGGTACGGATACTGGGCGCATGGGACTCATCGTCTTCGTCACCCTGCCCGGACTGGTCGTGCTGCTCACCGCGCTCGCACTGGTCGACCAGTTGCTGCTGCGCGCAGGGCGGGCCGGGCTGCTGCCCTGGCGGACCCCGGCACGCCAGGGCCAGATCTCCGCCACCGGGTTCGAGCAACTGCACGCCACCTTCTCGGCCGGCAAGCAGCACGAACTCAAGGAGCGGCAGTCCTCGCTCATGCAGCGGGACGACGACGAGAACGGCGCACCGCGCAACCCCACCGGGGTGGACCTCGACCGGGGAACGGCGGTGATCCGGCGCTCCTGAGAGCGGCGCCCGGGGCGTCGGCGGCCGGCAAAACCGGTGGACAGGTCCGTGCGGGTCAACACACTGTTCCCATGACGGCGAACGACGACAAGAACGACCTGCGGATCTACGTCCAGGACGCCCGCGACGCCCTGCTGTGGAAGCTGGACGGCCTCTCCGAGTACGACCTCTGCCGGCCGCTCACCCCCACCGGCACCAACCTGTTGGGCCTGGTCAAGCACGTCACCGGGGCCGAGGCGCTGTACCTGGGCGAGACCTTCGGACGGCCCTTCCCCGAACCGACCCCGCTGTGGTTCATCGGCACCGACGAACCGAACGGCGACCTGTGGGCCCGTGCGGACGAGAGCACCGAGGAGATCCTCGGGCGCTACCGCCGGGTCTGGGCCCACTCGGACGCCACCGTCGAGGCCCTGCCGCTGGACGCGATCGGCGAACTCCCCTTCGGCGACCGCCCGAAGCAGACCCTGCACCGGGTGCTCGTCCACGTGATCGCCGAGACCCACCGGCACGCCGGCCACGCCGACCTGGTCCGCGAACTCATCGACGGCGCCACCGGACAGCGCTCCGACGGGGCCAACACGGCCCCCGGCGACGCGCGTTGGTGGCGGACCCACCACGACCGGGTGGAACAGGCCGCCCGACGGGCCGGCGGGCTCGTCTGACGTGGGTGCGACGGGCGCGGAGCAGGGGGTCCGGATCGCCGCCCGGTGCGGGCGGTGCGGCGGCACCGCCACCCGGAGCATCGGCCAGTTCCTGGATGAGGGAGGGGCGTTGTGCTGGGACGCCGAGTTCCACTGCCCCTCCTGCCACCTGAACCAGTGCGAGCACGAAGGCCGGGAGGCGATGCCGGAGGACGAACGCGCGGCACTCCTGGCCGCCCACGGCCCGGCCCGGCTTCGGCTCCCGGGGCCGCTCGGCGATCCGGTGGCCGCGCTACGGGTGTTGCGGGTACGGCCGGACGGGACCGGGGTTCCCCTCCGGCTGGCGCGCGAAAGGCTGGACGAGCTGCGGGAGTTCGGGCTGAGCGGAACCGCCGTCGAGATGGCGTGGTGGCGGGTCCGGCTGGCCGAGCGGGGCATCACGGCGGTGGTCGAGCAGGGTTTCGGGCGGGCGTACCGGTACGCGGGGCCGCCGGAGCTGCGGGAGCGGGCGGTGGAGCTCGGGGCTCCCGGCGGACAACTGGTCTGGAACCGGGCGGAGTTCGCCCACTGGGTGGACGGGCGGACGGCGGCGGAGCTCGCGGAGCCGTTCACCTTCACGGTCGGCCTGGGCGGGTCACTGCGGCTCGCTCCGCGCCGCAGCGAGCACGTCGTGTGTGCGGGTGCGGAGCCGGTACTGAGCGCCGGGGAGATCGGGTTCCGGCGGTCGTGCGGGGGCGGGGGCAGGGGCAGGGGCGAGGGCGGAGGAACAGGCGGGGGCTGGGAGGTCGGGACGGTCAGCAACCTCTCCACCGGATACTGCCCGGACGTCGAGTCCTGGCCCGCCGTGGCCGCCGCCCTCGACCGGCTCGCGCTCCCGTACCCCGGCGGCTTCACCCACCCGGTGGTGTTCCGCCGCTGCCCGGACTGCGGGCGCTGCGGCATCGTCCGGGAGGGGCACTACGTCTGTGTGTTCTGCGACGCGGACCTGCCGGAACGGTGGAACGTGGACCAAGTCCTGGAGGTACTGCCGTCGTAGGGCCGGGTGTGGGGGCGCGAGCGGCGACCGGGGAAAGCGGTGGCGCTGTCGGGTCGGCCCGCTAGGGTCTGGTGGGTCGAGGGGGCGGAACCGTGAGAGGCGGGGCACGTGGGGTGTGTGCGGGTGGCCGGGGTGCCGAGCGGGTTGGCGCATGAGGGGAGCCGGGAGTTCCTGCTGCGGGAGGGGCTGCCGACGGTAGGGGCCTTCCTCGACTTCGGGGCGCTCGACGGCGGGACCCTGAGGGCCTTCCCGGCCGCCGACGCCGAACGGCTCTACGTCCTCGGGGAGACCGACTACTGCACCCCCTTCGCCGCCGTCGGCAACCTGGTGCTGCTGGACGGCACCACCGGCGAGGTGTTCCTGGGCAACGGCGGCCCCCGACGGGACCCGCTGGCCACCGACCTCGGCTCGCTGGCCGCGCTGGTGCGGGAGGTCGACGCGGTGGGCGAGGCGGCCCGGCGCCCGGAGGCGCTGGACGGGCGGCGCGGGCCCGCGGTGGTGGCCGAGGTGCTGGCCGGGGCCGACCGTCGGCTGCGGGAGATCGACCCCGGCCTGTTCCGGCCCGGCGCCACGCCCGCGCACTGGGGGACGGCGCTGCTGGTGCGGGCCCTGGGCTGGGGCGCGCTGCCCGGCGGCCCGGGCGGGCCCGCGTACGAGGTCGGCGCGGAGCTGGTCGCCGAGCTCGCGGCACTGACGGACGAGGACGGCGGCGGGGGCCTGGTGCACCGGTTCCGGCCGGAGGGACTGCCCGCCGCCCTGGTGCACGAACCGACCCGGCGGCTGCTCACCGAGGTCGGACTGCCGCTCGGCGGGGCGATGTTCGGGGTGTGCGAGGAGCCGCTGGTCACCATGGCGGAGGCGTACCCGGAGTACTTCGACGGCGAGGAGGAGCGCCCGTACCAGGGCGACTTCCTCGCCCTCGGGGACTGGCCCACCGACCTCACCATCGCCCTGGACGGCGCCACCGGGCGGCTCGAACTGCCGGACTGGTACGACGACGGCCAGCCCGAGGCCTACCTGAACCGCGACCTGACAGCCCTCCTCTACGCGCTGTGGACGTACGAGCGGCTGCGCGCCGAGTGGGAGCGCTGGGAGCACGGCCGGGGCCGGGACACCTGGGCGGTGTTCGATCCGCAGTCGCTGCTGAGCACCGTGGTGGACCGGCTGGTCGAGGGCGTCGACCCGGAGGCCTTCGCCTCGCCGGGGCGCTCCTGGCGGCTGCTCGCGGAGGACGGACACCTCGGCGGTCTGCTCGGGTGAGCCGCGTCCGGCCGGGGCCCTGATCGACGCCCGACCCGAGCCCTGATCAACGCCCGACCCGAGCCCTGATCAACGCCCGACCCGAGCCCTGATCAACGCCCGACCCGAGCCCTGATCAACGCCCGACCCGAGCCTTGAACGACGCCCGACCGGGGCCGCCGCGCCGGTACGCTGCCCCGGTGACGAACATCCGTACGGCGGCCGGGCGAAGACGGGCGATGCTCCTCGGCATCAGCGCCGCCCTCTCGCTCGCCTCGGCGGGCGCGCTGTACGCCCTGCTGTACGTACGGTCGCTGGACTACGGGGAGCGTTGCGAGCGCGGCGTGGTGTCGGGCGGCGGGCGACTGCTGGAGACCGGGGCGTCCTGGCTGCCGCCGGACGCCTGGTGCCGGTTCGAGGACCGGAGCCTGTCCACCACCCCGTTCTGGGCGCTGCTGCTGTTCTACGCGCTGCTGACGGTGGTGGTCTGGTCGGTCAGCACGCTGGCGCACACCCTCCGTCCGCGTCCGAACCCGGGGCTGGACTGGCAGCCGGGCCACGGCGCCGGACCGGGGCGGTAGCCGGGGCAGCGGCCAGGGCGGTGGCCTGGGCAGCACCCGAGGTGGCACCCGGGGTGACCGGTGCGCCCGTCGGCACCGCTGCGCGGCGGCTCCGCAGCGGGGAGAGGTGGACCGGCAGGAACGCCGTGGCGAGGACCGCCCCGCCGAGCCAGAGCGCGGCCCGCACGCCGAGGAGTTCGCCGAGCAGTCCGGAGAGCGCGGAGCCGACCGCGAGTGCGCCGGTCAGCAGGAAGCGGAAGGTCGCGTTCATCCGGCCGAGCAGCGGGTCCGGGGTCATCCGCTGGCGCAGGCTCACTCCGAGCACGTTGTCCATGCCGGTCTTGAAGGAGAGCAGCAGCCAGCCCGCCCCGGCCGGCAGCAGCCACGGTCCGCCGGCGATCAGCGGCACCAGCAGTCCGGCGGGCGCCGTGCACAGGCCCGCCAGGGCGAGGGTGCGACCGTCGCCGAGCCGGGCGGAGAGCGGGCGGGCGCAGCGCGAACCGAGCAGGATACCGACGCCGCCGACCGCCCAGAACAGGCCCAACGCCGCAGCGGGGAGGTGCAGTTCCCGCACGAACAGCACCGGGAGCAGGGTGTTGACCAGTTGCGAACCGAGGTTGTTGAGAGCGGCGGTGGCCGCCAGTGCGCGTAGCCGCGGGTTGCCGAGGACGTGCCGCAGGCCCTCGGCGATCCGGGGGCCGAGGCCGGGCCCGGCGATCGGGGCGGAGACCGGGGCGGAGACCGGGGCGGAGACCGGGGCGGAGACCGGGGCGGAGACCGGGACGGGTACGGGAACAGGGACGGGCGTGGGGAGCGGCTTCGCCGTGGGGGTGGCGGGGGCGGGGCGCAGCGCGGTCAGTCGCAGGGCCGAGCCGAGGTGGCTGAGCGCGGTCGCGACGATCGCTGACGGTGCGCCGAGCAGTTGGACCAGCATTCCGCCGGCACCGCGTCCGGCGACGTTGCCGACCGCCATCAGGCCGACCACCGCGGCGTTCGCGTCCACCAGGTGCTCACGACCGACCAGCCCCGGCAGCACGCTCTGCGAACCGACGTCGAAGAAGACCGTGGCGGCACCGGTGAGCAGCGCGACCGCGTACAGCTGCCCGAGGGTGAGCCCGCCGAGCCACCAGGCGAGCGGGACGGAGGCGTAGAGCAGCGCCTTCGCCAGGTCGGCGACGATCAGGACGCGGCGGTGGCGCATCCGGTCGACCCAGGCGCCGGCGGGCAGGCCGATGAGCAGGAAGGCGAGGGTACTCAGGGTGGCGAGCAGACCCGCCTGCCCCGGACCCGCGTCGAGCGCGGAGACGGCGACCAACGGGACGGCGACGTAGCCGACGTTGGTGCCGAGTTGGGTGAGCGCGGTGGCGGCGAAGAGGGTGCGGAAGTCGGGGATCCGCCAGAGGGAGTCGGGGCGCATGGTCCGTTTCGGTGGGTCATCGAACGGTGGGCGGTGGAGCGCTGAGCGGTGGGGCGGTGGATGGTGGGGCGCGGTGGGTGCCTGATGACGGTCGCGCGACCTGATCAGGTAGCACAAGCGAAAAGTTCTTCATGACCTTTAAGCTGCGCTGCATGAATGCCACGCTCGACGTCCGCCGGATGCAGGTGCTGCGTGCCGTGGTCGACCACGGTTCGGTGAGCGCTGCCGCCGGTGCCCTCGGCTACACCCCGTCCGCCGTCAGCCAGCAGGTCGCGACACTGGAGCGGGAGACCGGGACCGCCCTGCTGGAACGGATCGGGCGCGGGGTGCGGCCGACCGCCGCCGGGCTGCTGCTGGCCGGCCACGCGGCCGCCATCGACCGGCAGGTGGCGGAGGCCGGTGCGGCACTGGCCGACCTGCGGGCCGGGCGCAGCGGCAGCCTCACCGTCCGCTACTTCGCCACGGCCGGCGCCGCCCTGGTCGCCCCGGCCGTGGCGCTCTTCCGCCGGGAGTACCCCGGCGTGCGGCTCGACCTCGGCCTGACCGACCCGGTGGACCCGCTCGGCGAGGTGCAGGACGGCCGGGCCGACCTCGCGGTGGTGTTCCGGTCCGAGCAGGCGGCCCCGACCGGCCTGCGCCTGGCACACCTGTACGACGATCCCTACCGTGCCGTGCTGCCCCGGGGACACCGACTGGCCGCACGGCGCGCCCTGGACCTGGCCGAGCTGGCGGACGAGCCCTGGGTCGGCGCCGAACCGCCCGGCCCCTGCCGGAGCATCGTCCACGACGCCTGCGACGCGGCCGGGTTCCGTCCGGCGATCGCGGTGGACGGCGCCGACTACCTGACCGCGCAGGGTTTCGTCGCGGCGGGACTGGGGGTGTCGCTGCTGCCGGAGCTCGGCCTGGCCCAGCGGCACCCGGGCGTCACGGTGCGCCGGGTGCGCGCGCCGGAGCCGGTCCGGACCCTGTACGCCGCGGTGCGGGAGGGCGCGTGGGGGCAGCCGGTGCTCGCGGCGCTGGTGGGAGCGCTCCGGTCGGCGACGGGGGCGGTGGGGGATCGACGTCCTGACGATGCGTGACCCGGATGCGGCGGGCGGGGAACGCCCACCTGGCTTTCGGGGTGGTCGAGCCCGTAGCGCTGGTCGGGCCGGTATCAGTGGTCGGGCTGGTAGCAGTGGTCGGGCCGGTCGGGCCGGTCGGGCCGGTCGGGCTTGAAGCTGCCGCAACGGCAGCTTCTACCGTCGTGTTCGGGGCCGGAGGAACCGGCCCCGGTCGAGCGAAGGTGCCCGTCGACGGACACCCCGAAGAGAGGGAGACCGCCATGGCCTGGCCGATCGCCGAGGTCGCCCGGATGTCGGGCGTGACCGCCCGGACCCTGCGGCACTACGACGAGATCGGCCTGCTGCCTCCGGCGTGGATCGGCTCCAACGGCCACCGCTACTACGAGGAGCGGCAGTTGCTGCAACTGCAGCAGGTCCTCGTGCTACGGGCGCTGGGGGTGGGGCTGGCCGAGATCTCCCGGATCGTCGGGGACCAGGTGGACGAACTGGAGTCCCTACGGGGCCACCACCGCCGGCTGGTCGCCGAACGCGACCGGCTCGACGGCCTGGCCGCCACCGTCTCGCGCACGATCGCCGACCTGGAACGCTCCCGGAAGGACGGCACACCCATGACCAGCATCAACCGGCCCGAGAACCTCTTCGAGGGCATCCAGCCCGCCGATGTCGACCTCAGCCTGCGCGACTTCCCCGGGCAGGCCGAGGCCGCCCGGCGGGTCACCGCCGCGATGACCCCGGCCGAGGTCGAGGCCGGCCAGCGCGAGCGGACGGCCCGGATGGTCCGCCTGGCAGAGCTGATGGCGGCCGGCCACCCGGCCGACGCCGAGCCCGTGCAGCACATGATCGACGAGGAGCACCGGCTGCTCGACGGACTCCGGGCCGTCCCGACGGAGGAGTACCTCGCCATCGCGCGCTCGTGCACGGAGAACGCGCAGTGGAGCGCCGCGTACGAGGCCATCACCCCCGGACTGGCCGCCTACCAGCGTGCCGCCATGGAGGCGTACGCGGCGACCCGGCTCTCCTGAAGTCCCGGCCTGCATCTGAGGCAGGGCCTGTTCCCGGCTCGTCCCGGCCGGTTGGGCCGGGAGCAGCACGTCGCCCTGCGCGGTCAGGTCGTCCAGCAGGTTGAAGCACTGGAACACCATGCCGATCCGGGCCCGCCGGCACTCGGCCGGCGCCTCACCGGCCCGCGCCTCCGGGCCGAGCCCGGCCAGGGCGGGAGACGCTGTGCCGGATCGGTCGTACCTCTTGCCGACGCCACGGATCCTGATGATCGGCGCGTTCACGGGCCCTCCACGGTTCGCGGTCCGGGACCGGGAGAGGCCCGGTCCGACTGACGGAATATCACGCTACGAAGCCGCCGCCGGGGCCGGACAGCCGTCTGGACGGCATCCCTGAGGTGTATCCAGATACACCCCGAACTGGGTGTTCAGGCCTAGAGCATCGAGCTTTCGCCCGGGGCAGACTGACTCAGCGAAAGATCGGAACCGGGGCCCGTCGGGCGTCGGGGCCAGGCTTCGGGCCCCGGGCGGGGTTCAGGACGTGAGGGGGCACGACATGAGGGCGGGAGCGATCGACAGGGCTGCCCGGCGGGTGGGCCGGGCCTGCGTGGACGGCGTACGCGCCTGGTACGTGGTGACGTTGGCCGTGACGGGGCTGATCTCGTTGCTGGCCGGGCCGGTGCTGGTGGGCGCCGCGTTGTTCGGCCCCGACGAGTCCCGGCCGGGCGGGCTGGGCGGGCCACTGGTCCTGCTGGTCCCGTTGGGCCCGGTCGCCCTCTGGGCGTTGTGCTGGGGCACCGGCGGCGGTGGCCGGGCGGTCGGGGCCGTGCTGTTCGCCCCGGGCGCGCTCGCGGTGACGGCGACGCACCTGTACGGCGGCGCCGCGCCCGGGAACCGGTCCGTCTCGCTCTGGTTGACCCCCTCGCTGCTGGTCCTCGGCCTGTTCGGCGCCCGGTGGATCGCGACCGAGACCCGGCGGGTCGTCGGCCGGTGGAGCGGGCGGCCGGTCCCGGTGCCGTACCGCCGGCCGGCCGCGACGACCGGTACGGCCGGGGCAATCGGTACGGCCGGGCCCTGGCAGCGGTTGCGGTCCGGCGGCTGGCTGACCGACCCGGCGACCTGGCGGGACCTCGCCTGGGCTCTCCTCACCGGCCTCGCCGTCCTGTTCACGGCCGCGATCGTGCTGCTGGCCCCGATCGCCATGGAGGTCTTCGGCCGGAACGGACTGCTCTTCCCGCCGGTCATCGTCTACGGCATGGGCGTCTGGGTGGCCCCGTTCGCGATCCTGTGGGCCGCCCCGCCCGTCCTGCGGATGCACGAGAAGGCCGCCCGGTCCCTGCTCGGCCCCTCCCGGCGGGCCGAACTCGCCCGCCAGGTCAGCCACTTGGCCCGCACCCGGGCGGACACCATCGACTCCGGGGCAGCCGAGCTGCGCCGGATCGAGCGGGACCTCCACGACGGGGCGCAGGCCCGGCTGGTGGCCCTGGGCATGCTGCTGACCGTGGCCGAGCAGGTGAAGAACGACCCGGACGCGCTCGGGCCGCTGCTGGCCGAGGCCAGGACCTCCTCGGTGAAGGCCCTGAGCGAGCTGCGGGACTTGGTCCGGGGCATCCACCCTCCGGTGCTGGCCGACCGCGGCCTCGCCGACGCCGTACAGGCCACGGCGCTGGACCTACCGCTGCCGGTCACCTTCACCGGCGGCCTGCCCGGCCGGGCGCCGGCACCGGTGGAGTCGGCCGCCTACTTCGCGGTGAGCGAGCTCCTGGCCAACGCGGTGAAGCACGCCGAGGCCTCGCGCCTTTGGATCGAGATAGGGCACAGTGACGGGCTGCTGCGGATATCGGTCACCGATGACGGGCGCGGAGGCGCCGACTCGTCCCGGGGCACCGGCCTCAGCGGAACCGAACGCCGATTGGCCGCCTTCGACGGGGTGCTCGCGATCAGCAGTCCGTCCGGTGGTCCGACCATCGTGAACCTGGAGATCCCGTGCGCGTTGTCATCGCCGAAGACCTCTTCCTCCTCCGGGACGGGCTGACCCGGCTGCTGGAGGCCAACGGCATGAAGGTCACCGCGGCGGTCGAGAACGGTGAACAGCTGCTCGCCGCGGTGGCCGCCGACCGACCCGACATCGCGGTGGTCGACGTCCGGCTGCCACCGAGCTTCACCGACGAGGGGCTGCGCGCGGCACTGGCGGCCCGGCAGGCCCACCCGGGCCTGCCGGTGCTGGTGCTGTCGCAGTTCGTGGAACAGCTCTACGCCCGCGAGCTGCTGGCCGGCAGCTCCGGCGGGATCGGCTACCTGCTCAAGGACCGCGTACTGGACGGCGCCCAGTTCCTCGACGCCGTCCGGCGGGTCGCCCAGGGCGGTACGGCGATGGACCCGGAGGTGATCACCCGGCTGCTCACCCACAACTCCTCGGCCGGCCCGGTCTCCACCCTCTCCCCGCGCGAGCGGCAGGTGCTGGGGCTGATGGCCGAGGGCCGCTCGAACGCGGCGATCGCCCAGCAGATGGTGATCACCGAACGGGCGGTCGCCAAGCACACCGCCTCGATCTTCGTCCGGCTCGACCTCCAGCCCTCGGACGACGACAACCGCCGCGTCCTGGCCGTCCTGGCCTACCTCAACAACTCCTGACCACCCTCGACCGACCAGAGGGGGAGCCGCCCGCCACAGCACCGTCCGAAGCAGCCCTTCGTCCGCACGGGCGCGGCCGCGAGGCCTCCCCGCTTGACAGGCCTCGAACAAGTGAGGGATGTCACTCCACCGCAAGAGGCTCGCCTACCGCCGAACGGGTCATTTAGGCTGATGAGGTGCTCATCCTTGTTCGCCGCCGCCACGTGGACCTGCTCCGCGTGACGACCATGTCCTGTCGACGCTCCGGCTGAACCTCGCGCCACCCACCCTCACGGCGGCCCCGAGCGGCCGCCATCACCTCCCGGCTACCGGAGCACCCGCCGCACCAGGCGAGGCTCCCGCCGTCCCCGGTCGACCACCGGGACCAGCCGGGACGAGACCAGCGGATGTCACCCATGTCGCAGCAGCACACCCCCGTACCCGGAACCGGCTCCGTCCCGGAGGCGTTCCCCGAGGCCCTCCCGGTGATCGACCTCTCGCTCGCCGACGGCAGCCCCGAGGACCGCCGCCGCCTGCACGACGAGCTGCGCGCCGCGGCCACCGGCGTCGGCTTCTTCCAGCTCGTCGGCCACGGCATCACCCCGGAGGAGACGGCTGCGCTCACCGCAGCCATGCGCGCCTTCTTCGCCCTCCCCGAGGCCGACCGGCTCTCCGTGAGCAACCTCAACTCCCCGCACTACCGCGGCTACACCCGCACCGGCGACGAGCGCACCGGCGGCAGCCAGGACTGGCGCGACCAGCTGGACATCGGCGCCGAGTTGCCCCCGCACACCCCCGGCAGCGGCGAGCCGCCGTACTGGTGGCTGGAGGGCCCCAACCAGTGGCCGGCCGCGCTCCCCGAGCTGCGCACCGCCGCACTCGGCTGGATCGACCACCTCGGCACGATCGCCCGCCGCCTGCTGCACGAGCTCCTCGCCGCGATCGGCGCCCGCCCGGACTTCTACGACGAGGCCTTCGCCGGCCACCCCCACCTGCGGCTCAAGCTGGTCCGCTACCCCGGGACGGCTCCGGACGGGGCCGGTCAGGGCGTCGGCGCCCACAAGGACTACGGCTTCATCACCCTGCTCCTCCAGGACACCGTCGGCGGTCTCCAGGTCGAGCGCCCGGACGGCACCTTCCTGGACGTCCCGCCGCTCGACGGCGCCTTCGTGGTCAACCTCGGCGAGCTGCTGGAGGTGGCCACCGACGGCTACCTCAAGGCCACCAGCCACCGCGTGGTCAGCCCGGCCGGGGCCCGCGAGCGCTACTCCGTCCCGTTCTTCTACAACCCGCGCCTGGACGCCCACGTCGAGCCGCTCGACTTCCCGCTCGCCCACCACGCCCCCGGCGCCACCGAGGACCCGGCCAACCCGCTCTTCGCCGACTTCGGCTTCAACGAGTGGAAGGGCTACACCCGAGCCCATCCCGAGGTCACCCGCCGCCACCACGCCGCCCTCGCCTAGACCACCGCCCGGCGACGGGCGGCAGCAGGCAGCGGACGGTCATGGGTCGGCGGCCGGACCGGCACGCTCCCGCACACCGTCGGGGCGCGTGCCGGTCCGGCCGTTCCGACCCGCCCTGCCCCACCCCGCCCCGCCGTCATCGTGCGGCGGCCACGGTGCCGTAGGAGCAGGCGTCGTAGGCACCGGCATCGCACGAGGCCGCGAAGGCTGCGGCGTCGGTCTCGCCGCCGAAGTGGTGGATCACGTGTTCGCGGACGTGCTGCTGCTGGGCGCGGGTGAAGGCCGCGCAGGCGTCGTGGATGACGTGCGCGGTGTAGCCGCGGTCGTGGGCCTCGCGCAGGGTGGACTCCACGCACACATGGGTGGCGAAGCCCGCCAGGTACAGGTCGGTGACGCCGAGTCGGCGCAGGATCAGGTCGAGGTCGGAGGAGCCGGCGAAGGCGCTGGCGCCCGCGCGGCCGCGCACGACCGCCTCACCCGGAGCGGGCCGGAACGGCTCGGCGAACTCGGCACCGGCACTGCCGAGGAGCCAGGTGCCGGCCCCGGGGATCACCGCACGCAGGCCGAGCCGCGCCGGGGTCCAGCTCGCCAGCTCCGGTGCGCCCGGGGTGAGGACGAGCGGCACGTGCACGACCGGAACGCCGTGCGCACGGGCGGCGGTGAGGGCGGTGGCCGCGCCGTGCACGGCGGTGTCGAGCAGGCCGCGGTCCTCGACGAGGTGGTTGAGGCGGCCGTGGTCGGGGTCGAGCCACTCGCGCTGGAACTCGATGAGGACGAGGGCGGCGTTCGAGCGTGCGGACATGACCGTCATGGTCGGGGCTCCTTGCCGGGAAAATCTCCAACTGATGAGTTGGAGATTAGCGCGAGCGGCCCCCATTTCCAACCCGTCAGTTGGAAATGGAGGCGAAAGCGGACTTGACGACGGTCGGGCCCGACGACGCTAGGGCCCGACGACGCTCGGGCCGGACGACGCTCGGGCCGGACGACAGTCGGCCGGCTCAGCCCACGAGCCTGCGCACCATGTCCACGACGGCGGCACGCCGGGCGGCCGGATCCCCGCCGGCCCCACCACCGGCCCCACCACCGGCCGCGCCACCGGCCGCGCCACCGACCGGACCGCCGACCGGACCGCCGAGGATCATCCGGGCGAGCTGCGGAGCGGCGAACTGCCAGCCCGCCAGCGCCACCACCGCGTACAACAGCTCCCCGGGCGCGAGCGGCGCCCCGCCCCGCACGGAGTCCGCCGAGTCCGTCGCTCCCCCGCGCGCGAGGGAGACCGCGGTGAGCTTCTCGGCGTAGTGGGCGGCCCTCCGCTCCTCACCCGCGACCGGAGCGGCGGGATCGCCGTAGAGCGCCTCCCACTGGAGCAGGCGCAGCAGGTGCGGATGGTCGAGGTGGTAGTCGAACACCCGGCCCGCGTACTCCGGGAGGTCCACCGGGCGCCCGTCCGTCTCCTCCAGCGGCACGGCGGCGGCGAGTTGTTCCAGCTCGCGCTGGACCACGGCGTCGAACAACTGCCGCTTGCCGCCGAAGTAGGGGTAGATCCGCTCCTTGTTGACCCCGGCCGCGGCCGCGACGCGGTCGATCCGGGCCCCCTCGGGCCCGTGCGCGGCGAACTCGTCCACGGCGGCGTCGAGCAGCAGCCTCTTGGTCTTCGCGGTATCCCATGCCATGCGTCCAGCATACGAAGCGCCCAACCCACCAGTTGGAATCGGACCGTCCGGCCGTCCGGGCGCACCGCCGCCCCGCCCCACCCGATGGACCTGATCGCGGAGCACTGTCACACTGCTGCTGTCACAGCAGGAGTGTGCCAGCGCAGGAGGCAGTGGATGGGGGAGCACGGCGCCGGAGTGGGCGAGGTGCGGCTGACGGTGGACGAGTTGGCGGCCCGGGCCGGGGTGACGGTGCGGACGGTGCGGTTCTACGGGACCAAGGGACTGCTGCCGCCACCGGAGTTGGGGCCGCGCCGGGTGGGCCTGTACGGGGCCGCGCACCTGGACCGGCTGGGGCTGATCGAGGAGTTGCAGCGGCAGGGGCTGACGCTGGCCGCGATCGAGCGCTACCTGGCCCGACTGCCGGAGGACAGCACGCCGCTGGGCCTGGCGATCCACCGGGCGCTGGTGGCGTCCTGGACGCCGGAGGCGGCCGAGGAGGTGGGCCGGGCGCAACTGGAGCGGCGGGCCGGTCGGGGGCTGTCCGAGGAGCAGCTGCAACGCCTCGTCGCCATGGGGGCGTTGGAGCGGACGGCCGATCCGGAGGTGTTCCGGGCGGACCCGGGCCTGCTGCCGTTGGGCGTGCGGATCCTGGACGTGCCGATCCCGCTGGAGACGCTGCTGGCCGCCCGCGCCGTGGTGCTGGAGCACAGCCGGGCGACGGCACGGGAGTTGCAGCGGCTGTTCCGCGAGACGGTGTGGAAGCCGTACCGGGAGAGCGAGCCGGACCCTACGGAGCTGGCCCGGATGAAGGAACTGACCGACCACATCCAGCCGATGGTGGCGCAGGCCCTGGTCACCGCCTTCCAGCGCTCCCTGCGCGAGGAGTTGGGCGAGGAGCTGGGAGCCCGGGAGGAACCGGGCCCCGACGAGGGGACCGCCCGAGGAACCGCCTGAGGGACCGCCGAGGGCCCCGGTGAGGCTCGGGGCGGGGCCGCGAGGAGCACGGCCCCGCCCCGGTCCCCCGGCCGGGGTCAGTCGGTGAAGGTCCGCCCCTCCGCCGCGATCCGCTCCAGCAGCGCCGGCGGCGCGAACCGCTCGCCGTACACGGCGGCGAGTTCGCGGGCGCGGGCCGCGAAGCCGGCCGGGCCGCCCCGGTACCCGTTGATGTACTGGAACACCCCGCCCGTCCAGGCCGGGAAGCCGATGCCGAGGATCGAGCCCACGTTGGCGTCCGCGACCGAGGTCAGCACCCCCTCCTCCAGGCAGCGCACCGAGTCGAGCGCCTCGCTGAACAGCATCCGCTCCTTGAGGTCCTCGAACGGGACCTCCGAGGGGGCGAGCGAGGGGTCGCCCGCAGAGGAGGCGGAGCCGGAGGAGGCGGGGTCGGAGGAGGAGGCGGAGCCGGAGAAGTGCTCCAGCAGACCCGGCCAGAGCCGCCCGCGCCTGCCGTCCTCCCCGTACTCGTAGAAGCCCGCGCCACCGCTGCGGCCGGGGCGGCCGAACTCGTCGACCATCCGGTCCACCACCGCGTCCGCGGGGTGCGGCGTCCAGGTGCCGCCGGCGGCCTCGACCGCGCGCCGGTACTCGTCGCGGATCTTGCGGGGCAGGGTGAGGGTGAGCTCGTCCATCAGGGAGAGCACCTTGGCGGGGTAGCCGGCCTGGGCGGCGGCCTGCTCGACCGAGGCCGGGTGGACGCCCTCGCCGACCATGGCGACGCCCTCGTTGAGGAACTGGCCGATCACCCGTGAGGTGAAGAAGCCGCGCGAGTCGTTGACCACGATCGGCGTCCGGTCGATCTGCCGGACCAGGTCGAAGGCGCGGGCGAGCGCCTCGTCGCCGGTCTGCGGGCCGCGGATGATCTCGACCAGGCGCATCTTGTCGACCGGCGAGAAGAAGTGCAGCCCGATGAAGTCGCCGGTCCGCTGGACCCCTTCGGCGAGCACGCCGATCGGCAGGGTGGAGGTGTTGGAGCAGAGCAGCGCGTCGGGGGCGACCACGCCCTCGATCTCCTGGAACACCTTGTGCTTGAGCTCGGTGTTCTCGAAGACCGCCTCGATCACCGCGTCGCAGCCGGCCAGGTCGGCCGTCTCGCCGGTGGGGGTGATCCGGGCGAGCAGGGCGTCGCGCTGGGCCTCGGTGGAGCGGCCGCGGGCGATGGCCTTGTTCAACAGCCCGGCGGAGTAGGCCTTCCCGCGTTCGGCGGCCTCGGTGCTGACGTCCTTGAGGACGACCTCGATCCCGGCCTTGGCGCAGGTGTAGGCGATGCCGGCGCCCATCATCCCGGCGCCGAGCACCGCGACCCGGCGGACCGTCCGCCTCTCGACGTCCTTGGGGCGTCCGGCACCGGAGTTGACGGCCTGCATGTCGAAGAACAGCGCCTGGATCATGTTCTTGCTGGTCTGCCCGCAGGCCAGCTCGGTGAAGTAGCGGGCCTCGATCACCATCGCGGTGTCGACGTCGACCTGGCTGCTCTCCACCGCCGCGGCCAGCACGTTGCGCGGGGCCGGGTACGGCGCGCCGTTCAGCTGCTTGCGCAGGTTGGCCGGGAAGGCGGGCAGGTTGGCGGCGAAGGCCGGGGTGGCGGGGGTGCCGCCGGGGATCTTGTACCCCTGGACGTCCCAGGGCTGGGCGGCGGTCGGGTTGGCCTCGATCCAGGCCCGCGCCCGGGCGGTCAACTCCTCCGGGGTTTCGACCAGTTCGTGCACCAGTCCGTGTTCCAGGGCCTGCGCCGGGCGGTACTGCCGGCCCTGGAACAGGAACTTCAGCAGGGCGTCGGTGATGCCGAACAGCCGCACGGTGCGGACCACGCCGCCACCGCCCGGCAGCAGGCCGAGGGTCACCTCGGGGAAGCCGATCCGGCTGGCCGGGGTGGAGAGCGCGATCCGGTGGTGGCAGGCGAGGGCGAGCTCCAGCCCGCCGCCGAGCGCGCTGCCGTTGACGGCGGCGACGACCGGCTTGCCGAGGGTCTCCAGGGTGCGCAGCGCGCGCTTGATCCGCAGGGACTTCTCGAAGACGGCCTCGGCGTCCTCGGGGCGGGCGGCGGAGAGCATCCGCAGGTCGCCGCCGGCGAAGAAGGTCTTCTTGCCGGAGGTGATCACCACGCCGCGCAGCGCGTCGGCGGCGGCCAGGCCGGCCAGCCGCTCGACCACGGCCTCGAAGTCGGCCGTGAAGGCCTCGTTCATGGTGTTGACGGACTGGGTGGGGTCGTCGAGGAGGAGGGTGACCACGCCGTCCTGGTCCTGCTCCCAGCGGATGGTGGTGGTGTCGCTCATGAGTTCAAGGTCTCCAGGTCTACCGGTCTGCGGGGGGCGGGGTGGTCAGACGCGCTCGACGATGGTGGCGACGCCCATGCCGCCGCCGACGCACAGGGTGATCAGGCCGTAGCGCAGGTCGCGCCGCTCCAGCTCGTCGACGACGGTGCCGAGCAGCATCGCGCCGGTGGCGCCGAGCGGGTGGCCGAGGGCGATCGCGCCGCCGTTGACGTTCACCTGGTCGTGCCGGAAGCCGAGTTCGCCGATGAAGCGCAGGGCGACCGCCGCGAAGGCCTCGTTGATCTCGACCAGGTCGATGTCGGCGGCGGTGAGTCCGGCCTTGGCGAGCGCCTTGCGGGTGGCCGGGGCCGGGCCGGTGAGCATGATGGTCGGCTCGGAGCCGGAGACGGCGGCGGAGACGATCCGGGCCCGCGGGCGCAGCCCGTACCGCTCGCCGACCTCGCGGTTGCCGATCGCGACCAGCGCGGCGCCGTCCACGATGCCGGAGGAGTTGCCCGCGTGGTGGACGTGGTCGATGGCCTCCACCCAGTGGTACTTCTGCAGGGCGACGGCGTCGAAGCCGCCGGCCTCGCCGATCGCGGCGAAGGAGGGCTTGAGGCCGGCCAGGGTCTCGACCGTGGTGCCGGGGCGGATGAACTCGTCGCGCTCCAGCACGACCAGGCCGTTGCGGTCGCGCACCGGGACCACCGAGCGGTCGAACAGGCCGTCGGCCTGGGCCTTGGCGGCCCGGGCCTGGGACTCGGCGGCGAAGGCGTCCACGTCGGTGCGGGAGAAGCCGCCGAGGGTGGCGATCAGGTCGGCACCGATGCCCTGCGGGGCGAAGTTCGTCTCGTAGGAGGTCATCGGGTCGGCGAACCAGGCGCCGCCGTCGGAGGCCATCTTGACCCGGGACATCGACTCGACGCCGCCGGCCAGGACGAGGTCCTCCCAGCCCGAACGGACCTTGGCGGCGGCCAGGTTGACGGCCTCCAGGCCGGAGGCGCAGAAGCGGTTCTCCTGGACGCCGGCCACGGTGTCGGGCAGGCCGGCCGCGATGGCGGCGATCCGGGCGATGTCGGAGCCCTGGTCGCCGACCGGGCTGACCACGCCGAGCACGATGTCGTCGATCGCGGCCGGGTCCAACTCGGGGTAGCGGCGGCGCACTTCGTGGATCAGGCCGACGACCAGGTCGATCGGCTTGGTGCCGTGCAGCGAGCCGGTGGCCTTGCCGCGGCCGCGCGGGGTGCGGATCGCGTCGTAGACGTACGCTTCGGTGGTCACGATGGGACTGCCTTTCGGGGCGGGGGGCTTGGCGACTCTGCCGCTTCGACGGCCGTGCCGTTCCGGCGGCACCGTTGCTGCTGCGGCTCTGCGGCTCGGTGATTCTGCTGTTCGGCGGCCCTGCTGCTCGGCGGCTCTGCGGCTCGGTGATTCTGCTGTTCGGCGATTCTGCTGTTCGGCGGCCCGGCTGGGCGACCGCGCTGCTGCCCGGCGGAGGGCTCAGCCCAGGATGGAGCGGCCGACGATCTCCTTCATGATCTCGGTGGTGCCGCCGTAGATCGTCTGGATGCGGCCGTCGGTGAACGCCCGGGCGACCGGGAATTCGCTCATGTACCCGTAGCCGCCGTGCAGTTGGAGGCACCGGTCGGCGGTGCGCTTCTGCAGTTCGGTGGCCCACCACTTGGCCATCGAGGCATCGGCCGGGGTGAGCGCGTAGCGGTTGTGCTCGGTGATGCAGCGGTCCACGAAGGTCCGGGTGATCGCGCACTCGGTGGCGAGCTCGGCGATCTCGAAGCGGACGTGCTGGAGCTTGGCCAGCGGGCGGCCGAAGGCCTCGCGCTGCTTGACGTAGTCGGTGGTGATCTCGACCAGGTACTCGGCACCGGCGATCGCCGCGGCGGCGATGGTCAGCCGCTCCTGGGCGAGGTTCTGCATCAGGTGGACGAAACCGCCGTTGAGCTCGCCGAGCAGGTTCTCCTTCGGGACCTTCACGTCTTCGAAGAACAACTCGGCGGTGTCCTGGGCCTTCTGGCCGATCTTGTCCAGGTTGCGGCCGCGCTCGAAGCCGGGCGTGCCGCGCTCGACCACCAGCAGGCTCAGCCCGTGGGCGCCGCCCTCCGGGGTGGTCCGGGCGACCACGACGACCAGGTCCGCCAGGATGCCGTTGGAGATGAAGGTCTTGGCGCCGTTGAGCAGGAAGTGGTCGCCCCGGTCGACCGCCTGGGTGCGGATGCCCTGGAGGTCCGAGCCGGTGCCGGGCTCGGTCATCGCGATCGCCGTGATCAGCTCGCCGCTGCAGAAGCCGGGCAGCCAGCGGCGCTTCTGCTCCTCGGTGGCGAGCAAGGTGAGGTAGGGGCCGATGATGTCGTTGTGCAGCCCGATCGCCAGCCCGGAGGCACCGGCCCGGGCGAACTCCTCCGCCAGTACGGCGGCGTAGCGGAAGTCCGGGACGCCACCGCCGCCGTACTCCTCGGGCACGGCGGGGCCGAGCAGGCCCTGCCGGCCGGCCGCCAGCCAGGCCGAGCGGTCGACGACGCCGGCCTTCTCCCAGCGGTCGTAGTGCGGCAGCACCTCCTTGGCCAGGAAGGCCTTCACGGTGGCCCGGAAGTCCTCGTGCTGCTCGGTGAAGATCTCGCGCTGCAACGCTACTCTCCTTGATCTGCTGCGGAGTCGGGGGATTCGGCGGCACCGCCCGCGGGGCGGAGCGAGGGCACGCCCCAGTCCCGGGCCACCTCGGCGGTGTCCGCGCCCGGGCGGGCCGGCGGACGGCGCAGGGCGCCGGGGGTGGCGGAGAACCGCGGGGCGGGGGCGGGCTGGGTCACCCCGTCCGCCTCGACGTACGTCCCGCGCGCCGACAGGTGGGCGTCGCCCGCGGCCTGACGCATCGTCAACACCGGTTCCACGCAGGCGTCCGAACCGGCGAAGACGGCCTCCCACGCCTCCCTCGTCCGGGTGGCGAAGCGGGCCGCGATCAGGGCGCGCAGTTCGGGCCAGCGGGCCAGGTCGTACTGACCGGGCGCGTCCGTGCCGAGTTCCAGCAGGCGGGCGAACTCGTCGTAGAACCGGGGCTCCAGGGCGCCCACCGCGAGGTGCCCGCCGTCGGCGGCACGGTAGACCGCGTAGAACGGCGCCCCGCCGTCCAGCAGGTTGACGCCCCGGCGGTCCTGCCAGTGGCCGGCCGCGAGCAGCCCCCACAGCATGCTGCCGAGGTGCGCCGCACCGTCCACGATCGCGGCGTCGACCACCTGACCGGCGCCGGTGGTACGGGCGTGGTGCAGCCCGGCGAGCAGACCGACGACCAGGTAGAGCGAACCGCCCGCGTAGTCGCCGAGCAGGTTCGCCGGGATCCCCGGCGGGGCGTCGGCCCCGCCCGGCGAGGCGACCAGCCCGAGCACCCCGGCCACCGCCGCGTACCCGAGGTCGTGCCCGGCGGTGGCGGCCCGCGGCCCCTGCTGCCCCCAGCCGGTCATCCGCCCGTAGACCAGCGCCGGGTTGCGCGCCAGGCAGGCCGCGGGCCCGACGCCGAGCCGCTCCGCGACACCCGGGCGGTAGCCCTCGATCAGCAGGTCGGCCCGCTCGACCAGGTCGAGCACCCGGCCGGGCCCCCCGGGGGACTTGAGGTCGATCAGCACCGACCGCTTGTTCCGGTTGGTGAGGTCGTACGCCGGGTCCGTCCCGAGCGGCGAGGGCTCCGGGCGGTCCACCCGCACCACGTCCGCCCCGAGATCACCGAGCAGCATCGCGGCGAACGGCCCCGGCCCGATCCCAGCGAGCTCCACCACCCGCACACCCGTCAACGGCCCCGAGCCGGCCGCACCGGCCGCCGGACCGCTCGTGTCACGCACTGGCCTGTCACGCACTGGCCGCAGAACCCTTCGGGCTTTGACAGTAAAGCTGTAACACTCGCGATGATAGGGAAGCGACCCGCCGGTAACAAGACCTCGCGCCCGGGCCGGTACCGCCGGGTCGCCGCCCGGGTCACCACCCGCGTCGCCCTGCGGACGTCGATCACTCCCCGCGAGAACACCCGCACCGAGGGTGCGTCGGTGTACTGACGGTGGGTGCCTGTACGGTCGTCATGTCGCGAAGGGCGGACGAACCCTTCGCCCGGACGGGGAGGATCGATCACCCATGGGCAGCCCGTACTTCACCACCGGACCGGTCGCCCCGGCGACGGACCCGACGCCGGGCGCGAGCGCCGACACGGGCACCGGCGCGGGCGCGAACGCGAACCGGAAGCCGCCCTACGCCGCCCCGGCAGCGGCCGGCGACGGCGGCCCGGTGCCACCGTTCCCGCTGCTCCCCCCGGGCCGGCCCACCACCCGGCTGGACACGCCGTACGAGCTCACCGCCTCCGCCGGGGCGGCCCGGCAGATCGCCGCCGACCTCGACAGCGCCAACACCAAGGCGGGGCCCGGCGCGCACAGCCTCACCGAGTACGCGAGCACCGCGGCCACCAAGGTCCGCGGCTTCTCCTTCGGCGACGCCCTCACCGGCAGCACCGAGCGGTGGCTGCAGCAGTGCAAGGCGCTGCACGGCAAGGTCGACGCCGCCGCCACCGGCCTCGACCGGACCCGCGCGTACTACCACGGCAACGAGATCACCACCGTCGCCGATCTCCGCGCGGCCCGCTAGTCGGTCCGTCAGCACAGAGGGGGAACGGGCACATGGTGTCCTTCAAGGAACTGCACGAAGCCGACTTCTCCGGCGTCTCCGACGCCGCCGAGGCCTGGGCCGGAGTCGCCAAGGCCCTCACCGCCCTGGACGGCCGGGTCACCAAGGACCTCACCAGCACCGCCCAGCGGGCCGGTTGGAAGGGCGACGCCGCCGACGAGGCCACCAAGGCGATGCAGGGCATCGACGGCGACTTCCGACAGGCCTCGGCCGTCGCCACCGCCCTCGCCGGGATCATGAGGACCGCCGCCGAGGACTTCGCCGCCGCCCGCCGCGACCTCGACGCGGCGCTGCACGACGCCCAGGCGCAGGACCTCACCGTGTCCGCGGACGGCACCGTGAGCTGGAGCCTGCCGAAGGGCGCGAGGAACGACCCCGACCACGACCTCCTGGCCCGGGACCTGGACGCCAGGGCCAAGGCCGTCTCGGCCCGGCTGACCAAGGCCGTCGAGAAGGCCTCCCTGGCCGACCAGCGCGCCACCCTCGACCTCCGGGCCGACATCGGCACCAGCACCACCGCCTTCAACCCCGCCCCGGGCGGCGGCGGCCCGGTCGCCGACGCCAAGCGGGCCACCGACCTGCTGTCCAAGGGCGGCAGCCTCACCGACGACCAGCTCCAGCAGCTCCGGACCCTGCTGGCCGCCGACGCGGAGAACAAGGACTTCGCCACCGCCCTGCTCAACGGCCTGAACCACGGCGGCAGGACCGGCCCGGAGGCCCTCCTGGCGTACGGCAAGGCCTACGCCGACCTCGCCCACGGCCATCACAACGCCAAGGGCTACCAGGACGTCTACGGCAACCTGTCGGTCGTTCTCGCCACCGCCACCCGCGACGGCGGCATGGACCAGGCCTGGGAGGACGGCCTCCTCACGGCCGCCCGCCACCCGGGCGGCTCGGCGGCGGGGTGGAACGACAACTACCCGGCGCTGACGGCGCTGATGGGAGCGGGCGGCAGGTACGACAGGGCCTTCCTGGTGAAGGTCGGCGACGACCTGGTCGACTACGAGCGCACCAGCAAGGCCAAGGGCGGCGACCTGTGGGGTCCGAACTGGTCGCTCGAGGAGGGGGATCCCCTGGGCCCCCTGATGAAGCAGATGAGGACCGACCCGGTGGCGGCCGGGGAGTTCCTCGACCCGGGTCGCACCAAGAACCTCGGCTACCTGCTCAAGGACCGTACGTGGCCGGACCGGGACCTGGAGGGCAGCCTGTCCCCGGACGAACTGCGCAACAGCTCCCACGGACTGTTCGCCCAGACGCTGGAGGCCGCGGCCACCGGCCGCGAACCCGGCAGCCCGCAACCGCCGGTGCGACCGCACGACGCGTCGATGACACGGATCATGGACTCCGCCCTCTCGACGCTCGGCGGCGACAAGGCGGGCCATCAGAACGACCTGTCCCCCGCCCTTCGTCGGCCGATGGCCGACATGATCAGCGACTACGTGGCGGACACCCACGACATCCTCGGCAAGGACCTCCCCGGCCCCTCCGAGCCCGGCGGGCTGAACACCACCCGGGAGCAGCTCCTCCGGGTGATCCGCGGCACCGCCGAGGACCCGGAGTCGTACTCCCTGATCCACCTGGCCGAGACCCAGGAGGTGGCCCGACGGATGGCCGAGTACGGGCCCGAGGCGTTCAGGGACGTCAACGGCCGTCCGGACCCCCGGTTCGAGAGCTTCGTGAACGAGGCCGGCAAGGCCCTCGGCGCACTCGACGCCGTCCAGGCGGACACCATCACGGACCACAAGTCCGATGAGCAGTTCAAGGTCAACTGGAAGGCCAAGATGGACTACCACTACGTCGGCACCCTCGCGAACATGCTGCCGGGCAAGGACTGGCTGCCGGTCGGGGACATCGCCCAGCGCTACGTCGACGTCGCCACGTCCGAATGGGCCAACAAGGTCAACGCGGCGCTCGACACCAAGGCGCAGGGCGACCTCAGCAGCCTCTACACCACCGGGCAGTCGCAGGTGCAGGTCATGCTCAAGAGGCAGGCCGACGACTTCGGCCTGCCGGCTCGTGACCCCCTGCTCGCCCAGCTGACCGACTCGGTCAACGTCCACTACTACACATCGATCACCCAGGCCCACAACGCCGCCTTCGGGAAGGGGTGACCCCGTGACGACGGACCGGCACGGGAGGGTCGACGGGACGGACGGCGGGACCGACCCGGCACTCGACCGGCGTGGGTTCACCACCTGGCCACTGAGGTTGCGGGCGGCGGTCGCGGTGACGGTGGCGGCCGCCGTCGCGGCCGGGGCGGGGGCGTTCCTCGCGGACAACCTGAGCAACACGTTCGGGCCGGACAGCGTGTGCGAGGGGGCGGTGAGTGCCGACGCGCTGACCGGTGCGCTCGGATCGGGCAAGGCCGCCGGGCGGGAGTACGGCGACGGGCACCTGCCCGCCGGCACCGCCTTCTGCCGGGCGACGGTGAGTCGTGGGATCTTCGGGAACGACCGGTCGGTCACGGTGGAACTCCGCAGGACGACCGATCTCTCCCTCCTCGCGGACGACCCCACCGCCCGGTTGTTCGCCGCCTCGGCCAATAGCGGTGCGGCCGGCGCGGCCTCCGACCACCGGGCGTGGGCATTGCTCCCCGAGGGTTGCGACAACAGCACTCAGGTCGTGGTCAGTTCGGATGGCGACGAGGGGCCCGGCGCCCGGGAGCTCGCGGGGCTCTCGGTGGCGGTGGCCAACCGGATCGCGACACAGCGGTCCTGTGGAACGGCACCGCTGCCGGCACCGCACGACCTGTCGGCGCCCGGGGCGGAACACGCCCTCGACCGCAACGCGGTGTGCGGCCTACCGGGCTTCACCCTCCCCGATGCGCCGGGCTCCCCCGCTCTCCGGGAGGCCGCGACCACGGCCACCGACCCGCTGTGGACCTGTCGCGTCGACACGGCCGCGAGCCCCCGGTCCTCGGTCGCCTTCACCATCGGCACCGAGCCCCGGCTCCTGGCCGCCGACGCCCCGACGAACGATCCGGGGCTCGGCCGGGCCCGCTGGGTGCAGCGGGACGAGATGATGACGACCTGCCAGGGCAGGCCCGTCCACTTCCGACTGAGCTGGAAGGGCCCGCAGAAGCTGATACCCGACAGCGACGAGATCTGGAAGCAGTTCCTCACCGCCGGGGGCAGGGCGATCGGGTGCGAGCCCATCCTCTAGGAATAAAGGTGCGGACGGATGTCGGTGCCATGGCCTATCGTGCGCGCTGGCCATGATGGACGACAGCCCGGGGGAACCGCCGTGACCAGCACCGACCGTACGATCGTCGCCGTCTCCGAGCGGCTGGTGCTGACCCGGCCGCAGGAGGGGGACGCCGAGGCGGTGTTCGCGATCCACGGGGATCCGGAGACCAACCGGTACAACCCGTACGGGCCGCAGCGGGACCTCGGGCAGGCGCGGGAGCAGTTGGCCGGGTTCGTGGCGGACTGGCCGCGGGACGGGGTGGGGTACTGCATGGTGGCGACCCGGGCGGAGCCGGAGGTGCTCATCGGGGTCGCCGGGCTGTTCCTGCACGCGCTGGACGGCGAGCCGGTGTTCAACCTCTACTACCGGTTCCGGCCGGTGGCCTGGGGCAAGGGGTACGCGGCGGAGGCGTGCCGGGCGGCGATGGCGGAGGCGCTGCCGCGCTTCCCCGGGATCCCGGTGACGGCGCTGATCCGGGCGGACAACCTGCCCTCGCGCCGGCTGGCCGAGCGGCTCGGGCTGGTGGCCGATCCGGACGGGCGGGTGGACCACGAGGACCGGCTGATCCACCGGATGGCCTGCGGCCCGGAATCCCCCGCCGGGGGGAGCCGGATCGCCCCCCGGGTGGAGGCCGCGGAGCCGGGCGCGGCGGCACCGTAGGGGTATGAGGCACAGGAGCGACCCGGCGGGGTCCGTCACCGCTGACGTAGAGTCCCCCGGGTGAGCACGGGGGACGGCCGGGTTCGGCGGGCGGGCGAGGCGTTGGTCGGGCGGCGGGCCCGGCTGCGCTGGGTGCACCTGGTGCTGGGCGGCGCGCTGCTGATGCCCTACTACCTGTTGTCGCTGGTGGGGCTCGGAGCGCTCAACCCGGACCAGGGGCACCTGCGCCAACTGCTGCTGCAGATCCTGGCGTTGTTCACCTCGCTGCCGATGGCCGCGATCACCGCACTGGTGCCGACCGTCCGGGGGCTGGCGGGTGCCGCCGCCCGGGCGCTGTGCGCGGTGGAGCGGCCCGGGGAACTGGCCGCCGGGCCGGCCCGGTCCTGGGCGGCCCGGCGGCGGACCGCGCTCTGGTTCGTGCTGCACCTGTCCTCCGGCGGGGTGGTCGCCGGGATGACGCTGGCCGGGGTGCCGTTCGCGCTGGTGCTGCTGTTGTCCTTCATCGGCACCGAGGACCTCGCGCGGCTCTGGACGGACCGCTTCCCCGCCTGGATGCCGGTCGGACCGGTGCTGGGCCTGGCCCTGCTGCTGCTGATCGTCGGGACCAATGCCGGCTGCGGCGCGCTGTTGGCCCGCTGGGCGCCCGTCCTGCTCGGGCCGACCCCGGAGGAGCGGCTGGCCGCCGCCGAGCGGCGGGCCACCGTGCTGGCCCAACGCAACCGGCTGGCCCGGGAGTTGCACGACTCGGTGGGGCACGCGCTCAGCGCGGTCGGCATCCAGGCCTCGGCGGCCGCCCGGGTGCTGCACACCGACCCGGACTTCGCCGCCGAGGCGCTGCGCGCGATCGAGGAGACCGCGCGCGGGGCCGTCGCCGAACTGGACACCGTGCTCGGGCTGTTGCGCGAGGAGCACGAGGAGCACGAGGAGCGGGAGGAGCGGGAGGAGCGGGAGGCACACGAAGCGCGCGAGGGTTCCGGCGGCCGACCGGCCGCCGGGCCCACGCTGGCCGGGCTGGACGACCTGCTGCGCCAACTCGCCCGCACCGGTGTGACGGTGCACGCCGAGCTGGCGCCCGGCCTGGGCGCGCTGCCCGCCGCAGTCTCCCGCGAGGCGTACCGGATCGTGCAGGAGGGCCTGACCAATGTGCTGCGGCACGCCGGGCCCGCACCGGCCGGGCTGCGGGTCGGGCTGGCCGCGGGCCGGCTGGAGATCGAACTGACCAACCCGCTGGGCCCGGTGGCCCGCCCGAGCCGCCCCGGCGGCGGGCGCGGGCTGCACGGGATCGGCGAGCGGGCGGCGGCGCTGCGCGGTGGGAGCGCCGTGGGGCCGAGCGAGGACGGGACGACGTGGCGGCTGGCGGTCTGGCTGCCGGTCGGTGCGGGACAGCGGGGCACGGGATGACGGCGTACGGGATGACGGAGTTCGGAGTGACGGAGCGCGGAGTGACGGCGGACGGCGGGATGAGGGGGAGCAGCGGATGAGCACGGCGGCCGGGGGCATCCGGGTGGTGATCGCGGACGACGAACGGCTGGTCCGGATGGGCCTGCGGGTGGTGATCGACGCCGAACCGGACCTCACCGTGGTCGGCGAGGCCGCCGACGGCGCCGAGGTCGTCCCGCTGGTGCGTCAACTGCGCCCGGACGTGGTGCTGATGGACGTCCGGATGCCCGGCATCGACGGGATCCGGGCCACCGAGCAGTTGGTCGGCGGGATGGCCGAGCCGCCGCGGATCCTGGTGGTCACCACCTTCGAGCACGACGACCACGTGTACGACGCGCTGCGCGCGGGCGCGGCCGGGTTCCTGCTGAAGCGGGCCCGGGCGGAGGAGATGGTCCAGGCGGTGCGGCTGGTCGCGCGCGGGGACTCACTGCTGTTCCCGGCCGCCGTGCGGGACCTGGCGCTGCGGCACGGCGCGGACGGCCGGCGGGCGGCCGGCGCGGAGCGCGGTCCGATCGGGCGGCTGACCGAGCGGGAGGGGCAGGTGCTGCGGCTGATGGCCACCGGGCTCAACAACGGCGAGATCGCCCGGCAGCTGGTGGTGAGCCAGGAGACGGTGAAGACGCACGTCGGCAGCGTGCTGGCCAAGCTGGGCGCCCGGGACCGCACCCAGGCGGTGATCGCGGCGTACGAGTCGGGGTTCGTGCTGCCGGGCTGACGACGGCGGGGCCGCCGGGAACGGAGTCGAAGACCGGGTGCTTCGTACACAAGTTCCCTGTCGGCGGGGTCAGGAAGTAGAGTGCGACCTTCCCCCCGACCGACCGATACCTCCCCGTATCGCCCGAACCGAACTGGTGGCCGCATGACCGTCCGGACCCGTCCCGCGCTCTGGTGGCGCATGGGCATCGTGCTCTCGGCGGGCCTCGGCCTGTCCCTCGGGACCGCCTCGCTGGTGTACTTCACCGTGCAGAGCAACGTCATCGTGCTCGGCTACTTCATCGGCGCGGTCTACTGGATGCTCAAGCGCGACACCGTGGACGCGCCCGCGCCCCGGCTGCGCGGCGCCGCCACGCTGTACATCCTGATCACCGGGCTGGTCTCGCACATCCTGCTGCAGCACGGCGCCAGCCCGCTGCCCGGGCTGGTCAGCGGGCCGGACCGGCTGGCGAACTGGTCGTCGTTCTTCCTGCACTACGTCACGCCGGTGATGGTGCTGGTGGACTGGCTGGTGCTGAAGCCGCGCAACGCGGCGGCCTGGAAGGACATACCGCTCTGGCTGGCCTTCCCGCTCGGCTACGCGGCGATCGTGCTGGCCCGCAACGCCCTCTTCGACGACTTCCCGACTCCCTACCCGTACTTCTTCTTCGACCCGACCGAGCAGGGCTACGGCTACGTCTGGGGTCAGATCGCCCAGCTGACCGTCGAGTTCGTGGTCCTCGGCGTCCTCGTGGTCGGGCTGGACCGGCTGGGGACGAAGGTCGCGGCGAAGCTCTCCCGCGCCTGGGCCCGCGCCTAGACCCTCACCCGGGCCCGGCGCGGCCGGCCTCAGATCCGCCAGGAGCGGATCCGGTCGGCCGCCGCGTAGACGTCCGCCCGGGCCCCGGCGATGTCCCGGGCCAGTTCGACCAACGCCCCGTACGGCGGGTCGACCCCCTCACCGGCCGCGTGCATGTACGCGGCCGTCGTCATGCAGGCGTACAGGTTGTTGCGCACCGGGAGCGGGCGCAGCAGCACGATGGTGTGCATCAGGGTGGCCGCGCACCAGGCCGGGTCGGCGTCGTGGCCGAGCTGGGCGGTGTTCACCCGGTGCCGGGCCACGGCGGCCTGCAACGCCGAGTAGTCGCGCACGCTGAGGTCCTCCGGCGAGGCCTGCTCCTGCACGTCGAGCAGCCAGCGCAGGTCGACGCGCAGCAGGGTCACGTCCACGCCGCCGGCCGGGCCGCTCCCCCGCGTCGCACGCACCACACGCGCCGCACGCACCTCACGCGGCGGGTGCGTCCTCGGGGAAGGCGGCGTCGAACTCCGCCCGGTGGTCCTTCCAGAACGCCACCGCGTGGTCCACGAAGACCCGCCGTTGCTGTTCCCGCACGCTGAGGTCGTGGACGTACGCCTTCACGCTCTTGCCGTCCGCGGCGGCGGCCTCGCGGATCGCGGCGAGTTCGTGCTCCGTGTACTCGATGTTGAGCGCAGGCATGTCGCCGATGGTACTGCAGTGCACGGGAGTTGGGACCGCGGCCGACGGATTTCCAGCAACCCGCAAAACGGTTTGCTGTCGATACCTCCGGGGGCGCATCCGCCCGGCCGGGGGGATGCGCCCGCAGGAGGGCACGGGCGCGGCGCGCCGGATGACGACCGGCGGGCCCGGGCGACCGTAGCGTCGGTGGCGCGGCGGCGGAGCGGTTCCGCGGGGGAGGCCGTCGATCGGCGGAGGCCGGGATGACGCACAGGGGTATCGGCAGGACGACGGCCGTCACGGTGGTGGCGGCGGCGCTGGCGACGACGGTCGCCGTGGCGGTGCCGGGCACGGCCTCGGCCCAGGGTACGACCGGCGCGGACGGGGACAACGCCGCGGCGGCGCGGCACGGCGACCGGCTGGACGGCGTCTGGCGGCTGGACGGCTACGGCACCGTGGTCGCCGTCTCCGGGGGCCGGCTGACCACCTACGACGTGACCACCCACAGCTGCGTGCCCGGCTGGTTCGCCGCCGCCCAGGACGGTGCGCCCCGGGCGGACGGCACCGTCCGCTACGTCATGGGCACCAACGGCGTCACCCTCACCCCGCAGGGCCGCAACCGGCTGGTCGACCGCGAGGAGGGCGGGGTCGGCACCAAGGACCTGTACCGGCTGCCCGCACTGCCGGCGCTGTGCACCACCCCGGCGCCGAACGACCCGCTCGCGGTCTTCGACCGGTTCTGGGAGACCTTCGAGGAGAACTACCCCTTCTTCGCGGCCAAGGGCATCGACTGGCACGCCGTCCGGGACGAGAACCGGGGGCAGATCACCCCGACGACGACCACCGACGCCTTGCAGGACCTCTTCGTCGACATGCTCCGCCCGCTCGGCGACGCCCACACCGGGCTGGCCCGGGTCGTCGACGGGAAGCCGTCGCCGGTGTTCGGCGGGCGGCGGCCCGGCACGACGGTGCGCACCAAGGAGCTGACCGACCGGGCCGGACAGGCCGTCGCCGCCCAGCTCACCGGCCCGGAGCAGCTCTTCGCGGGCGGCAAGCTCGGCGTCGGCCGGCTCCCCGACGGCGTCGGCTACCTGCGGGTGGGCAGCTTCGACAGCTACACCGACGGCGACTACCGCAGCCAGGTCGCCGAACTGGACCGGGCCCTCGACACCCTGCTCGCCGACCCGGACCGGCTCAGCGGCCTGGTGATCGACGTCCGGCTGAACGGCGGCGGCTCGGACGCGCTCGGTGTGCACATCGCCGACCGGCTCACCGACCGCCCGTACCTCGCGTACCGGAAGGTGGCCCGGGACGACCCGGCCGACCCGACGAAGTTCACCCGGCCCTCGCCCGTCCTGGTGCGGCCCTCGGAGGGCGAGCACTACACCGGGCCGATCGCGCTGCTCACCTCCTCGATCTCGGCCAGCGCGGCGGAGACCTTCACCCAGGCCCTGATGGGCCGCTCCCCGCGGGTGACCCGGATCGGCGAGAACACCCAGGGCGTCTTCTCCGACGTGCTGATCAGGCCCATCTCACCGGACTTCGCCCTGGTCCTGCCGAACGAGGAGTACCTCACCCGGGACGGGAGCACCTTCGACGGCCCGGGCATCGCGCCGGACCTGCCGACCCCGGTGTACAGCGCCGACGAGCTGGCCGCGCTCAAGGACTCCGCCCTGAGCACGGCCCGCCGGGTGCTCGCCGAGGAGGCCGGGGAAACCGGGAAGGCCGGGGAAACCGGGAAGGCCGGAAAGGCCGCGGCGACCGGACAGGCCGGGGCGGCGGACCGGCGGTAGCCGCTACATCGGATCCACCGCCCTCAGCCCGCCGTCCAGCTCCAGCCACCTGGTCAGGCCCAGGCCGCGCAGGAACGGCAGGTCGTGGCTGACCACGATCAGCGCGCCCTGGTAGCCGGCCAGCGCCTGGGTGAGCTGGCGGACGCTGGCGAGGTCCAGGTTGTTGGTCGGCTCGTCGAGCAGCAGCAGCTGCGGCGGCGGGTCGGCCAGCAGCAGGGCCGCCAGCGTGGCCCGGAACCGCTCGCCGCCGGACAGCGTGCCGGCCGGCTGCTCGGCCCGGGCACCGCGGAACAGGAAGCGGGCGAGCCGGGCCCGGACCGCGTTGTCCCCGACGCCGGGGGCGAACCGCTTGACGTTCTCCACCACCGTCAGGGCGTCGTCCAGCAGGTCGAGCCGCTGCGGCAGGTGGCGCACCGCCTCCGGTGTGGTGATCTGCCCCTCCAGCGGGGCGAGTTCGCCCGCGATGGTGCGCAGCAGCGTGCTCTTGCCGGAGCCGTTGCGCCCGACCAGGGCGATCCGCTCGGGACCGCGCAGGTCGAGGTCGACGGTGGCGCCGAAGGGCAGCCGGACCTTCTGCAGGGTGAGCACGGTGCGCCCGGCCGGCACCGCGGTGCGCGGCAGGTCGACCCGGATCTCGGCGTCGTCGCGCACCGCCTCCTCCGCAGCGGTGAGCCGTGCTCTGGCCTCCTCCAGGCGCTCGGCGTGCATGCCGGTGAGCCGGCCCGCCGTCTCCTGGCCCTTGCGTTTGAGCATCCCCGCGAAGATGTGCGGGTCGTTGCGGGTGACCGAGCGCTTCTTGCCGTAGCTGGCGCTGCGGTCCAGCCTGGTCCGGGCGTCGACCAAGTCCCGTTTCTGGCGCTGGACGTCGGCCTCGGCGTTGCGCAGCAGCCGCTCGGCCGTCTCCTGCTGGGCGGCGAGCGTCCGCTCGTAGGCGGCGAAGTTGCCGCCGTACCAGGTGACGCCGCCGTCCCGCAGGTCGGCGATCTGGTCGACGTGCTGGAGCAGTTCGCGGTCGTGGCTGACGATCACCATGGCGCCCTGCCAGCCGGCCACCGTCTCGTAGAGCCGCTCGCGGGCGGCCCGGTCGAGGTTGTTGGTGGGCTCGTCGAGCAGCAGGACGTCGGGGCGGCGCAGCAGCAGCGCGGCCAGCCGCAGCAAGACCGCCTCGCCGCCGGAGAGTTCGCCGGTGGTGCGGTCGAGGCCGAGGCGGTGCAGACCGAGCCGGTCGAGGGTCGCGCGGGCGCGCTCCTCGGCGTCCCAGTCGTCGCCGACGGCGTCGAAGTGCCGCTGGTCGGTGTCGCCCGACTCGATGGCGTGCAGGGCCTCGCGGGCGGCCCGGATGCCGAGCGCCTCGTCGACCCGCAGGGCGGTGTCGAGCGTGAGGCCCTGGGGCAGGTAGCCGAGTTCGCCCTCGACCCGGACGGTGCCGCCGGTGGGGGTGAGCTCGCCGGCGATCAGTCGCAGCAGGGTGGACTTGCCGGCCCCGTTGAGGCCGATGAGTCCGGTGCGGCCGGGGCCGACGGCGAGGTGGAAGCCGTCCAGGACGGTCTTGCCGTCCGGCCACTCGAACGCGAGGTCGGTGCAGAGGACGGCGGTGGTGGGTTGTGCCATGCAAGGCCTCCCGGGTGGTTGCTGAAGGGGTGATGAGCAACACGGGGAGACACCGCGGGTGCGGAACCGGTACGGCCGAAGGACAGGACGGCGGCGCGGGAAGGCGCCACGGGGCCGTGACTGAGGTCGCACACTCGCACACCACGCGGCAGCTGGAGCAGCAGGGCCTGCGTGGCGGGGGCGGTGTCCCGGGACCTCAGTAGAGCAACGGCCTTCTCCTTGTCTGGCTGATGACACCATCCACGCTAGGGACCCCGCCGAACGGCCGCAACCGGTTTTCGGACCCGCCCGCGACCCCGCCCGCGACCCCGCCCGAGACCCCGCCCGAGACCCCGCCCGAGACCCCGGGCAGGCCCCCGCCCGAGACCCCACCCAACCCCCCGCCCACGACCCCCGACGGAGGCCCGGTGCCGATCCGGTGCCGATCCCGTGACGGCCCCGCCCCGGCCGGGTCCGCACGCGGGGAACCCCCTCGTCCGCATGGCAGACTCCTCCCCTGCCGTGCCTGCGGCCCCAGCGGCCGTACCCGAGGAACGGGCCGCACGGCAGTCGTCACACAGGGGGAACTGAACGCATGTCACCGATATCCCGGCCGAGCCGTGCCGTCCTGGGCGCGTCCGTCGCCGCGCTGACCATGGTGGTCGCCACCGGCTGCGGCCCGGACAACAGCGACCCGGCCGGCGCCCAGACCGCCGCGCCGTCCGTCGCGGCGAGTGCCTCCGGCAAGCCGGGCGCGGCTCCGGTCAAGCTGCCGACGGTCGAGGAGCTGAAGACCTGGAAGCTCGACGACTGGGACAAGTGGGCCAAGGCCAACGTGGTCACCCCGGCCGTCAAGGGCTACTGGACCCTGCAGAAGCTGCTGAACGCCAAGCCGAAGCCGCTGCCGCAGCCGCCGACCCCGGCGCCCGCCCAGCCCACCGGCGCCCAGCCCAGCACCCAGCCGACCGGCGCCGCCCCCGCCCAGCCGACCGGCGCCCAGCCGCCGGCCGGGCCGGACCAGCCGCCCGCGGCCGTCCAGGCGAAGCCCGTGGCACACCCGTTCCCGAAGACCATGCACGTCAACGGCAAGATCTTCTTCAAGGACGGCAACCAGGACTACGTGTGCTCCGGCACCGTCGTCTCCGACCCGGCCAACCCGGGCAGGAGCAACCTGGTGTGGACCGCCAGCCACTGCCTGCACGGCGGCAAGGGCAACTCCTACTACACCGACATCACCTTCGCCCCGGCCTTCAACAGCAACGGCGTGCTGAGCGGCGGCAACAAGCAGAAGTCCAAGCTGGAGGACGCCGAGCCGTACGGCGAGTGGGGCGCGACCTCCGGCATGGTCTCCCCGCAGTGGACGGCCGAGGCCGACCCGGAGCGCGGCGGCCCGTGGAGCCAGTACGACTTCGGCATCGTCAAGGTCGCCAACCCGGACCCGAACGGCAAGTCGCTGGAGGAGACCGTCGGCGGCTCGGTGCCGCTCTGGTTTGACGCCCCCCGCGACCAGCTCACCGCCGTCGCCAACTACGGCTTCCCGGAGGCCAAGCCCTTCGACGGCGTCGAGCTGGAGCACTGCGACGGCGGCAAGCCCGCCGCGAAGCCCGGCGACCCGAGCCGCCCGGCGATGCTGATGATCGGCTGCACCATGACCGGCGGCAGCAGCGGCGGCGGCTGGTACGCCACCAAGGACGGCAAGCCGGCCCTGGTCAGCGACACCTCGATCGGCAACGGCGCCAACACCTACGAGGCGGGCCCCTACCTGGAGGACGTCGCGGCGCACATGTTCGACTACTTCTCCAAGAAGGCCAAGTGACCGCCGGGTAGTCCCGTCGACGGGGCCGTGACCGCCGGGTGCGGTCGCGGCCCCCGCGGCTTTTTCCGGTGCCGCCCCGGCTCCTCCTACAATCGGCACCATCATGAGCGCCACACTCGTAGTCAAGGACCTCAGCGCCGGCCACGGCGAACGCACCCTCTTCTCCGGCCTGGACCTGGTCGTCGCCCCGGGCGACGTGATCGGCCTGGTCGGGGTGAACGGCGCCGGCAAGTCGACCCTGCTGCGGCTGCTGGCCGGGCTGGACACCCCCGAGGGAGGTTCGCTGCGGCTCAGCCCGGCGAGCGCCAACGTCGGCCACCTCCCGCAGGAGCCGGAGCGGCGCGAGGGCGAGTCGGTGCGCGACTTCCTGGCCCGGCGCACCGGCGTGGCGGCCGCCCAGGCGGCGCTGGACGAGGCCACCGAGGGCCTGGTCGAGGGCCGCCCGGGCGCCGACGACGCGTACGCGGCGAGCCTGGACCGCTGGCTGGACCTCGGCGGTGCCGACCTGGAGGAGCGGGCCGAGGAGGTGGCCGACTCGCTCGGCCTGAAGGTCTCCCTCGACCTGCCGATGACGGCGCTGTCCGGCGGCCAGGCCGCCCGGGCCGGCCTCGCCTCGCTGCTGCTCTCCCGCTACGACGTGTTCCTGCTGGACGAGCCCACCAACGACCTCGACCTGGACGGCCTGGAGCGGCTGGAGGCCTTCGTCAAGGGCCTGCGCACCGGCACCGTGCTGATCAGCCACGACCGCGAGTTCCTGGCCCGCACCGTCACCAAGGTGCTGGAGCTGGACCTGCACCAGCAGCAGGTCCACCTGTACGGCGGCGGCTACGAGGCCTACCTGGAGGAGCGGGCGGTGGCCCGCCGGCACGCCCGCGAGGAGTACGAGGAGTACGCCGACACCAAGGCCTCGCTGGAGTCCCGGGCGCAGATGCAGCGCAACTGGATGGAGCACGGCGTCCGCAACGCCCGCCGCAAGGGCGGCGACAACGACAAGAACGCCAAGGCGAAGCGCACCGAGTCCACCGAGAAGCAGGCCTCCAAGGCCCGGCAGACCCAGCGGATGATCGAGCGGCTGGACGTGGTCGAGGAGCCCCGCAAGGAGTGGGAGCTGCGGATGGAGATCGCCGCCGCGCCGCGCTCCGGCTCGGTGGTGGCCACCCTGCGCGGGGCGGTCGCCCGGCGCGGCGACTTCGCCTTCGGCCCGGTGGACCTGCAGATCGACTGGGCCGACCGGGTCGCCATCACCGGTGCCAACGGCGCGGGCAAGTCCACGCTGCTGGCCGCGCTGCTCGGCCGGCTCGAACTGGACGGCGGCAGTGCCGTGTTGGGCTCCGGCGTGGTGGTCGGCGAGGTGGACCAGGCGCGCGGGCTGTTCCTGGGCGGCGAGCCGCTGGCGGACGCCTTCGCGGCCGCCGTGCCGGAGCTCACCGAGGAGGAGGTGCGCACCCTGCTGGCCAAGTTCGGCCTCAAGGCGGTGCACGTGCGGCGCCCGGCCGGCACCCTCTCCCCCGGTGAGCGCACCCGGGCCGCGCTGGCCCTGCTCCAGGCGCGCGGGGTCAACCTGCTGGTGCTGGACGAGCCCACCAACCACCTGGACCTGCCCGCGATCGAGCAGTTGGAGTCCGCGCTCGGCTCGTACACCGGCACCCTGCTGCTGGTGACCCACGACCGGCGGATGCTGGACACCGTGGCGGTGAACCGCCGGATCGAGGTCCGGGACGGCCGGGTGCACGAGCAGTAGCCCCGAGCGCCCCGCCCCGTCACGGCCGCCCCGGGAATTGGTCTCGACCTCTTCCCGGGGCGGCCGTCATGTGCTGTGCTGTCGGCCATGGTTGACACGATGGACAGCCCCACGGCGGGGACACCCCACCCGACCGTCCCGCTCGCCCCGATGACGGTGCCGGCCCACCAGGCCGAGGCCCGCAGCAAGGCCTTCCACGACGTGATGGCGCAGCGCCGGACCGTCCGCGACTACAGCACCGAACCGATCCCGGACGGGGTGGTCGAGTGGGCGGTGCGCACCGCGAGCACCGCGCCCAGCGGCGCCCACGTGCAGCCGTGGCGGTTCGTGGTGATCACCGACCCGGAGCGCAAACGGCTGCTGCGGGAGGCCGCCGAGGCCGAGGAGCGCGAGTTCTACGGCCACCGGGCGTCCGAGGAGTGGCTGACCGCGCTGGCGCCGATCGGCACCGACTGGCACAAGCCGTTCCTGGAGGACGCGCCGGCCGTGATCGTGGTCTTCGAGGTGCACAAGGGCCCCCACTCGCCGCGCCCGTACTACACCAAGGAGTCGGTGGGGATCGCGGTCGGGCTGCTGCTGGCCTCGCTGCACCAGGCCGGGCTGGCCACCCTGACCCACACGCCGAGCCCGATGCGGTTCCTGAACGAGGTGTGCGGCCGCCCGGCGGAGGAGCGCGCCGCCTACGTGATCCCGGTCGGCTACCCGGCCGAGGGGGCGCGCGTGCCGGACCTGCGGCGCAAGGAGCTCGACGAGGTGATGATCCGGCTCTGACGCGCCGGGCGCAGCGGCCGCACCCGCCGGACGGAGGGGCCCCGGATGCGCCTCCGTCCGGATGTGGCAGGTCCGGGCCAAGGACATAATCGCCGCCATGAGCCCCGCACAGTCGCAGTCCTGCGAGCCGGCCCGGGCGGCGCCGGAGGTGACCGCCGGGCGGCCGCCCGAGGTGCTGCGGCTGCCCGGCGGCCTCTGCCTGCACCGCCGCCGCAGCACCCACGCGCCGGCCCTGCACCGGGCCGTGCGCGCCAACCTGGAGCACCTGCGCCCCTGGCTGGAGTGGGCGGCCGAGGCCCCGACCCGGGCCCGGACCGCCGAGCTGACCCGGGCCGGCACCGCGGCCTGGGAGGCCGGGACGGACTTCATGTACCTGGCCGAGCTGGACGCGGCCCCCGGCCGGGTGGTCGCGGCCCTCGGGCTGCACGCGCGGATCGGCCCGGGCGCGCTGGAGATCGGCTACTGGGTCGCGGCCCGGTACGTCGGCCGGGGCATCGCCACCGCGACCGCCGGGGCGCTGACCGGGGCCGCGCTGGCGCTGCCCGGGATCGCCCGGGTGGAGATCCGCTGCGACCGGGCCAACGCCGCCAGCGCGGCCGTCCCGCGCAAGCTCGGCTACCGGCTGGACCGGGTCGCCGAGGCCGCCGTCCGGGCTCCGGGCGAGACCGGACGGCAGCTGGTGTGGGTGATGGAGCGCGGGGCGCCGCGCCGGTAGCGCCCGCCCCGGCCCGGTGACGCCGGGGCCGCCCCGCCGTCAGTAGCGCCCGCCCTCCGCGGCCGGCAGCGCGTCCAGCTCGGCCAGGTCGGCCGCCGAGAGCTCGACCGCCGCCGCGCCCGCGTTGTCCACCAGGTAGCGCGGCGTCTTGGTGCCGGGGATCGGGAAGACGTACCGGCCCTGGGCCAGCACCCAGGCGAGGGCGACCTGCGCGGGCGTGGCGCCGATCCGCTCGGCGATCCCCCGGACCCTCCCGACCAGCTCCAGGTTGGCCTTCAGCGCGTCCTGCTGGAAGCGCGGCAGCCGGCGGCGGAAGTCGTCCTCGGGCAGGTCGTCGAACGAGGCGATGCTGCCGGTCAGGAAGCCGCGGCCGAGCGGCGAGTACGGCAGGAAGGCGATGCCCTGCTCCTCGGTGTACGGCAGCACCCCGGCCAGCGCGTCCCGGGTCCACAGCGACAGCTCGGACTGCACCGAGGCCACCGGGTGGACGGCCTGGGCCCGCCTGATCTCGTCGACGGTCACCTCGGAGAGCCCGATCCGGCGGACCTTGCCGGCCCGGACGGTCTCGGCCAGCGCGCCCCAGGTCTCCTCGATCGGCACGGCGGGGTCGACCCGGTGCAGCTGGTAGAGGTCGACGTGGTCGGTGCCGAGCCGGCGCAGGCTGTCGTCGATCGAGCGGCGCACGTGCTCCGGGCTGCCGTCGCGGGCCGCGCCCGGACCGCTGCCGCCCGGGACGATGCCGACCTTGGTGGCCAGGAAGGCGCGCTCCCGGTGGGGCCCGGCCAGCGCGGCGCCGACCACCTCCTCGTTGGTGTACGGGCCGTACATGTCGGCGGTGTCGATCAGGGTGACACCGAGGTCGAGGGCCTGGCGGATCACGCCGACGGACTTCTCGTCGTCCCGGTTCCGCACGTCGTAGGCGAAGGTCATCCCCATGCAGCCGAGGCCGATGACGCCGACCTCCGGGCCGTTGCTGCCGAACGGGGCGTTGCGCATGACGGTGCTCCTGTCTGGTTTCCGGCTGGTCCCACGAGCGGGCGGTCCCACGATCGGGTGGGCCCATGATCGGGTGGGCTCAGCGGCCGGCCTCGTGGCCGACCGGCTCGTGGGGTCGATCAGTCCTGATGAACGATCAAGTGCGCCGGGAAGTTGCCGGAACCGGCGCCGTCCCCTGGCCGCCGGAGCCAGTCGCCGAAGCCGCCGTCGAGCACCAGCCGCGCGAGCCGCGCGTAGCCGCCCGCGCCCGGGTGGGCGCCGTCCGCCGCCTCGGCCTCGGCCGTCCAGACCGGGTCGGCGGCCAGCGCGCCGGTGACGTCGACGAACGGGACCCGGAACCGGGCGCAGACGCCGGCCAGTTCGGGGGCGAGCGCGGTCAGCCGGGCCAGGTGCGCCGCTCCCCCGGCGACCACCGGCGGCGGGCCGACCACCAGGGCGGCGACCCCGCGCGCCCGGGCGCCGGTGAGCAGGGCGGTGAGGTTGGCCAGGGTGTCCGCGGGCCGGACCCGCGGCCCGCCGTCCTCCTCCATCGCGTCGTTGGCGCCGAAGGAGAGCACCAGCCGGTGGTCGGCGCCGGGCCGGGTGCGGGCCTCGACCTCGGTCCAGCAGCGCTGCCGCACCTGGGCCGAGGTGTCGCGGCGGACCCCGAGGTTGAAGCCGGTGGCGTCCTGGGCGGCGGCCTGGAGCGCCCGGCCGACCCAGCCGCGGAACTCCGGGTCGCCGAGGCCCTGGACGAAGGAGTCGCCGAGGAAGAGGATCCGCGGGCCACCGAAGGGGTCACCCGGCTCCGTTCGTATGGTCATCGGGCCAGGTTAGGGGTGGATACGGGGCGCGCGCCCGCACTTTCACCACCGGGCTCCGGAACCCGGGCATCGACCCCCAGGGTTCGCGGTCGGACGGTCCGCCGGGCCCCGAGGGCCGGACCCCCGGTCGACCCGTCGGGCAAACCGGCGCGAAGGGGCGCGCCACCGCACTCCCGCACCACCGGGCGCCGCCCGTCCGGTCTTGGCAGGGCTCACCACGGCGGTCGACGCTCGGTCCGCAACCGATCATCTCGGCCGATCATGCAGCCGATCATCTCGGCTGATCGTTGCGGCCGGGCGCTCCGGCCGGGCGTCCCGGCCGAGCGTTCCGATCGGCCGTCAAGGAACGTCATCAAGGAACTTGGGGAAGACATGTCGCTCTCGCGCACCCGCGCCGCCGCCCTCGCCCTCGTCGTCGCCACCACCACCGCGCTGGCCACCGCCTCGCTGGTCGCCCCGGCCCAGGCGGTCGGCGGGCAGCGGGCGGTCAGCCGCTTCGACGACGGCAGCTTCGAGTCGCCCAAGGCCCCGGCGAACGGCTTCACCGACCTGGTCGCCGGCCAGACCATCGGCCCGTGGCGGATCACCGCCGGCAGCGTCGACCTGATCGGCGCGGGCTTCTGGCAGGCCGCCGAGGGCGACCAGTCCATCGACCTCAACGGCAGCGACTCCGGCACCATCGCCCAGACCTTCGCCACCACCCCCGGCACCACCTACTCGGTGACCTACGCGCTGGCCGGCAACCCGGGCGGCGGGCCCGCCGTGCGCACCGGGAGGGCGCTCATCGACGGGCAGGACTTCCAGGACTTCTCCTTCGACGTCACCGGCAGGACCGCCGCCGCGATGGGCTACGTGGGGCGGCAGTTCAGCTTCGTCGCGTACAACTCCTCGACCACGCTGACCTTCCAGAGCACCGTCGGGGGCGCCTACGGACCGGTGCTGGACGACGTCCGGGTCAAGGAGTGCAAGCCCTGCTGCAACTGACCGCCGGTCGGCGCCGGAAGGCCGCGGGCTCACTCCGGAAGGCCGCAGGCCCACTCCGGAGAGCCCCGGACCGACTCCGGGAGGCGCTCGGAGCGCCGTCCTTAAACCGACCCTAAAACCTGCCCTCGGAAGGCCCCCGGAAGCCGGGAAGTGCTTGACGTGCACAGCTGGTCTAGTCCAGTTTGATCCTCAGCACCGCGCTCCTCCCCCGCACCGGACCGGCCCCCATGCTGCCGCCCGCCCCGCGTCTCCCCCCTTCGCGGCGCGGGCGGCCCCACGTCCCGAGAGGCGACCCCCATGCCCAGCGCGCCCCAGCACGCCCCCACCCACCGCCGCCCGGCCTCCACCCGGACCAAGCTGCTGAGCCTGGCCGCCGCCACCGTGCTCGCGGCCGGCGGCATCGCCACCCTCGCCGGGAACGCCGGCGCCGCCGACGCGAACCTGCTCGCCAACGGCGGCTTCGAGAGCGGCGCGCTCGACCCCTGGAGCTGTTCCGCCGGAACCGGAAGCGTCGTCAACTCCGGTGCCCACAGCGGCACCTACGCCCTCAAGGGCGCGGCGAGCGCGAGCGACACCGCGCAGTGCGGCCAGACCGTGAGCGTCCAGCCCAACACCACGTACACCCTCAGCGCCTGGGTGCAGGGCCAGTACGTCTACCTCGGCGCCACCGGCAGCGGCGTGACCGACCCCGCCGTGTGGACCCCGGGCGGCGCCAACTGGCAGCAGCTGTCGGCGACTTTCACCACCGGCCCGAGCACCACCAGCGTCAACGTCTACCTGCACGGCTGGTACGGGCAGGGCGCCTACCTGGCCGACGACGTCAGCCTCTACGGCCCCGGCGGCGGACCGACCACCCCGCCCTCCGGCACCCCGACCTCCACCCCGACCGGCGGCCCGACCACCCCGCCCCCGAACGTCGCCCTGCCGGTCGCCCCGTACATCGACATGGGCGCCTGGCCCACCCCGTCGATGCCCGACATGGCCAAGGCCGGCGGCGTCAAGGGCTACAGCATGGGCTTCGTCACCGGCGTCGGCTGCAAGGCCAGCTGGTTCAACGCCTACGACCCGCGCACCGGTTGGGCCAAGGACCAGGTCGACGCGCTGCGCGCGGCGGGCGGGGACGTCAAGCTCTCCTTCGGCGGTGCGGCCGGCACCGAACTCGCGGCCGCCTGCCCGGACGTGAACTCGCTGTTCAACGAGTACGACGCGGTGGTCAACGCCTACAACCTGCGCTACGTCGACTACGACATCGAGGGCGCGGCGGTCGCCGACACCGCCTCCAACGACCGCCGTTCCGCCGCGCTCGCCAAGCTCCAGCAGGCCCACCCGGGCCTCAAGGTCTCGCTCACCCTGCCCGTCCTGCCCGAGGGCCTGACCAGCGACGGCGTCGCCATCGTCAAGTCCGCCCGGGACGCCGGCGTGAACCTCGACCTGGTCAACGTCATGGCGATGGACTACTACCGCACCGGCAGCGACTACGGCAACGCCGCCGTCCAGGCCGCGCAGGCCACCTTCGGCCAGCTCAAGGCGCTCTACCCGGCGAAGACCGACGCCCAGCTGTGGGCCATGGTCGGGGTCACCCCGATGATCGGCGAGAACGACGACCACCAGATCTACAACCAGGCCGCCGCCCAGCAGTTGACGACCTTCGCCCAGCAGAACCACCTCGGCCTGCTCGCCTTCTGGGACGCCACCCGGGACGCCAACGCCTGCACCGGTTCGCTGGCCAAGTGCACCAACATCACGCAGCAGCCGTACGAGTTCGCGAAGATCTTCAGCAAGTACGCGGGCTGACCCGACGAGCACTCAGGGGTGCCGGCCGGCCGGGGGGCCGCCGGCACCTCGGCGTCCGGACCCCGTGTGCGCCCCGCGCGTGAACCGACGCCCGTGCCCGTGTCCGGAAAGCGCGTGTGGTGCGAACCGTTCGGACGGGAACCATCTAGCATGCGGTAGCGCCGTCCACACGGACGGTGACCACCCCCGCTGAGATGGGAGTCCCCCGTGCGCCACCGCCTGCTCCGCGCCGCCCTCGCCTGCTCCGCCGCCCTCGGCCTGGCCGTCGCCACCGCGCCCGCCGCCCACGCGATGCCGACCGCCGCGCGATGCCCCAAGGGGCACCTCTGTCTGTGGGAGGGGCCGCACATGACCGGGCGTCTGATCTTCAACGAGGACGCCCACGTCACCAAGGAGGGCTTCAACCTGCGCGAGGTGGACGACGTCGAGCCGCCGATCTTCCCCCGCTCGGCCGTCGACCCGCTGCCGGACGACTTCGGCTGCATCATCCGGCTGAACGACCAGCCCAACTTCGCCGGCTCCGAGCAGGAGCTCGACAACTTCGGCCCGCACGAGCTGGACGGCCGCCGGGTCGCCTCGATCACCCCCGACTGCGGCTGACGCCCCGCCGCTCCCCCGGCGGAAATTGACATCTCATCGTCCCGGGCCGTCCATTACTGTCCCTCCCACCTGAACGACACGAGGGGGCGGACATGACGGTCCGGGACGACCACCATCAGCTGATCACCGACACGACGACCAGCGAAGCCGCGTGCGCGGCGGGCCTCACCCCCGCGGAACTCGGCGCCTTCAGCCTCACCCTGGGCCGACTGCGCAGCCTCCCCGCCCAGGACCGCACCCGGCTGCACGCCGAGCGGCAGCTGAGCTCCTTCGTGATGGAGAGTCGCAAGCGCCGCCGCCAGGAGGCCAGGGAGGCCGTCCGGCAGGCCGACGCCGACCTGCTCGCCGCCACCGCGACCGGCGCCCCGGGCCGCCGCGAGGACACCCCGCTCACCCCGGCCACCGGCGGGCCGGTCGGGGAGCTGCTCGTCCCGCGCAGGTGCTACGTCTGCAAACAGGCCTACCGGCGGGTCGACGGCTTCTACCACTCGCTCTGCCCGGACTGCGCGGTCGACAACACCGCCCGCCGCGCCCTCTCCACCGACCTGCGCGGACGCCGGGCCCTGCTCACCGGCGGGCGGGTGAAGATCGGCTTCCAGCTGGCGCTGATGCTGCTGCGGGACGGCGCCGAGCTGATCGTCACCAGCCGCTTCCCGCAGGACACCGTGCGCCGCTTCCGCGCCGCCGAGGGCAGCGCGGCGTGGTTCGAGCGGCTGACCGTGGTCGGCATCGACCTCCGCGACCCGCGCCAGGTCCTCGGCCTCACCGAGCGGTTGCGCGCCGACGGACGGCCGCTGGACATCCTGGTCAACAACGCCGCCCAGACCCTGCGCCGCCCGCCGGAGTCGTACGCCCTGCTGGCGGCCGGGGAGTCCACCGCCCTGCCGGGCGCCGACCGCCGGGCGATCACCCACGCGCCCGGGTTCCGGCCGCTCGGCGATGTCGCCCGACTACCGTCGGGGGCCGGGGCGCTGCTGGACCTCACCGACGAGGCCGGCCTGCTGCCCGACCTCGCGCCCGCCAACTCCTGGTCCGCCACGCTCGGTTCGCTGGACCCGGCGGAACTGCTGGAGACCCAGCTGGTCAACTCGCTGGCCCCGGCGCTGCTCTGCGACCGGCTGCTGCCACTGCTGCTCGCCTCCCCCCACCCCGCCCGCTACATCGTCAACGTCACCGCGGTGGAGGGCCGGTTCGCCGTCCGCAACAAGACGGCGCGCCACCCGCACACCAACATGGCCAAGGCCGCGCTCAACATGCTCACCCGCACCAGCGCGGCCGAACTCGCCCCGCAGGGCGTGCACATGTGCGCCGTGGACACCGGCTGGATCACCGACGAGAACCCGGCGCCCACCAAGGCCCGGATCGCCGCCCGGGGGTTCCGCACCCCGCTGGACATCGTGGACGGCGCGGCCCGGGTGTACGACCCGATCGTGCGCGGGGAGGCGGGGCACCCGGTGTCGGGGGTGTTCCTCAAGGACTACCGGGTGGCGGAGTGGTGACGGGGGCGGCCCCTCAGGTGTCGTAGCAGCCGTCCCAGGGGGCGTGGAAGCCGAGGCAGTCCGGGTACAGCTCGAAGCGGACCGGCTCCTCCTCCGCCTCGTCCCCGCCCAGGTCGTCCTCCTCGACGCCCTCCCGCACCAGGCCGAACAGTTCGCCGTCGACGTGCACGGCGAACGGGGCGATCGCGATGTCCCCGTACTCCCGGCCGGGCAGGACGTCGAGCCACTCCGTCAGCAGGTGCTTCGCCTCCGCCACCTCCCCGGTGGACCGGATCCGCGAGTCGAGGTGTCGGCCGTCGGCGTCGAAGCGGTGCAGCACCGCGTAGTTCCGGCCGTACGGGCGGACCACCGAGGCGAAGAACCGGCCGCCCTGCCAGCGGCCGATGGTGTCGGTACGGTAGCCGGGCTCGTGCCGGATCGGGATCAGTTCGGGAACGTCCATGGCCCGAACGGTACGGGCGACCAGTGACAACGGCCCGGCCCGGAGTGCTCCCGGGCCGGGCCGCCGCCGTGCGGGCGAAGGTGCTCAGCGGCCGGTCGGCAGGTTCGCACCGCCGGTGCAGTCGAGCACCACGCCGGTGACGAAGGTGTTGGCGGCGAACATCTGGATCGCCCGGGCGACGTCCTCGGGGCGGCCGACCCGGCCGACCGGGGTGGTGGCGGCGAGGCCGTCGAACAGGGCGGTGCGCTGCTCGGCCGGGACGCGGTCCCACCACGGGGTGTCGACGACGCCCGGGGAGACGGCGTTGATCCGCAGCGGGGCGAGTTCGACGGCCAGCGGCGGGACCATCGCCTCCAGGGCGCCGTTGATGGCGGCGAGTCCGGCGGTCCCGGGGAAGGCGGCGCGGGCCGAGGCGGCGGTGATCAGGGTGACCGAGCCGTCCTCGCGCAGGTGCGGCAGGGCCGCCTGGAGGACGCGCACCTGGGGCCAGAACTTGGCGTCGAAGCCGTGGGCGAGCTCGGCCAGGTCGAGCCGGGCGAACGGGCCGCTGCCGGCGGAGCCGCTGACCGCGATCACCAGGTGGTCGACGGTGCCGGCCCCGGCGAAGAAGGCGGCGAGGGCGGCCGGGTCGGTCGCGTCCAGTTGCACACCGTCGGCCTTGCCGCCGATCCGGGCGACGGCGGCGTCCAGCTTCCCGCGGTCGCGGCCGGTGATCACGACCTCGGCACCGTCCGCCGCGAAGGCGGTGGCGGTGGCCTCGCCGATGCCCGAGCTGCCGCCCATCACGACGACGCGGTGTCCGGCGAAGAGGTTCGATGCAGTGCTCATGGTGGTGCCCTTCCGACGGTGACGAGCGGGTGCGCGCTGGGAGGTGCTGGTCCGGACCGGCGCGGGAGCTTGTCGAGACCAGCAGTTCCGGTAATGATGATTGTCGAGACTGTTAGTCTTGTCAATCGGGGGCAGCGAGAAAGGGAGCCACGTTGAGCGACACCGAGGACCACCGGCCCGGCGATCCGCAGACCGACCCGACCACCCGCCCGCACACCGGCCGCCGCCGCAACGAGGCCGCCCACCGCGCGATCCTGGACGCGGCCCTGCAACTGCTCGCCGCCTCCGACGGCACGCCCGTCACCATCGACGCCATCGCCCGCACGGCCGGCGTCGGCAAGCAGACCGTCTACCGCTGGTGGCCCTCCAAGGGCGCGGTCCTGCTGGACGCCCTCACCGACCGCGCCGACCAGGACGTCCCGGACCGCCCGGACACCGGCGCCCTGCGCACCGACCTGCGCGCCTTCATCGCGGCCACCTTCGACGCCGCCCAGCGCAGCACCACCGCGTCCGCGCTGCGCGCCGTCGCCCGCGAGGCCGCCCGCGACCCCCACCTGGCCGACCTGATGCGGACCTTCACCGCCACCCGGCGCACCGCACTGCACGAACTCCTCGCCCGGGGCCGCGAGCGCGGCGAACTGGCGGGCGACACCGACCTGGAGCTGATCGTGGACCAGGTCTACGGGGTGCTCTGGTACCGCTTCCTACTCGGCCACGGCCCGCTGGACGCGACCGTCGCCGAACGGCTGGCGGACACCCTGGTCGCCGGGAATGCCGGGAACATCGGGAACGGCGGGAACATCGGGAACGCCGGGAACGGCCGGCAGTCGGACGACGGCCCGACGCGCGGCTGAACCCGCATCGCGGAGCGCGCAGGACGTCGGACGGGCCGACTTCCTGCGCGCTCCCCGCGATGCACGCGAGGTCGAGGACGACGAGGGATGCGAACCGCTCAGGCGGTCCGGGCCGTACGACGGCGGTAGTAGGCGATCCCGAGGGCGATCGTGATCGGCCCCCAGAGCATCGCCGGGCCGACGCACACCCGGGCCAGCGCCTCCCACCAGCCGTTGCTGAACCCCACCTCGTTCAACAGGCCCAGCCAGGCCAGCGGTTGGAGACCGAACAGGCCGAACAGCACCAGCCCGCCCAGCAGCGTCGCGACCAGCGGGACGACCGGCGCCACCCGGCGGCCGCGCAGCAGCGGCACCCAGCGCGGGTACACCTCGCCCCAGCCGCTGACCAGTCCGAGCGTGAGGATCGTCAGCGCCTCGGTGACCACGCTGAGGCCGAACACGTACGGGGCGGCCCACCAGGGCATGGGCGGGCGGTGCGGCTCCACCGTGCCCATCGCGAAGCCGAACGCGAACGGCAACCGCCACAGACAGTGCGGCAGCACGATGAACGGGAGGGCCTTGGCCAGGCGCAATGCCCAAGGGCGAGAGGGGAGTTCGGTGTCACCGACCGGGATGCTCTGCAACATGCCTCCACCCTCGCGGACACCGCCCCGGCCCCACGTCGCCCGGACGGCCGGACCCCCTCCCCCACGGGAGCCAGTCGGCACTCGTCACCCGGGAGGAGGGGGTCAGGCCGTCCGCGCGACCGTCAAGGACGCCGGCGGGAACACGATCGGCAGCGCGTACACCACCTGCGACCGCAACGACCGGACCGCCGAGACCCACACCGCGTTCTGCACCGGCCTCGTCCGGATCACCAACGGCGCCGGCAACGCCAGCGGTGAGATCTCCTTCAGCGCCGTCCTGCCCCTCGACGACCAGGCCACCGTGCCCGAGGCGGGCGCCTTCACCGGGGTGGCCAACGGTGGCACCAAGGCCTTCGACGGGATCACCGGCGAGACCCGGTTCCTGCTCCGCAGCGCGAACAGCTACGACCTGAACTTCGGCTGACCGAAGGGCCCTCGGCCCACCGGGCGGTCAAGGGGTCAGCCGACGCCGGACGGTACCACCGGCAGCCGACGGCCCGTGCCGACGGGACCGCCGCGGGGGGGCGGCGGGGGGCCCCCGCGCAAGCCGGCGGGGGCGCGGCGGGGGGGGGGGGCCGGCCCCCCCCCCGGGGCGGGGGGGGGGGCC
>NZ_JBFBGS010000035.1:0-103169 GCF_040684795.1 Kitasatospora sp. NPDC089797
GGGGCCTTCCTGGCCTGCTCGTTCTGGCTGGCCGACGACCTCGCCATGATCGGCCGGGTGCAGGAGGCCCGCGAGCTGTTCGACCGGCTGCTGGCACTGCGCAACGACCTCGGGCTGCTCGCCGAGGAGTGGGACCCGCGGCTCAAGCGCCAGGTCGGCAACTTCCCGCAGGCCTTCAGCCACGTCCCGCTGATCGACACCGCCCTGCGGCTGACCGCCTACGGCGCCGCCCACCCGTCCGCCCAGCGCACCGACGCCGAACCCGCCACCGTGTCCGGGAGCCGCTCATGACCACCACCGCCGTGTCCACGGCGGCCCGGCCGCACGACCCCGGCCCGGGCCCCAGGTCCGGCCTGCAGCGGCATGACGCACAACGGGCTCGCACCACGGCGCTGCTGGCCCGCGTGTCCTACGCCGGGATCCGGGACCACCTCGGGGGCGGGCACGACGCCAACTCCGCCAGCCGCACCGCCGCTCTCAGACTGCTCGACCTCCTACCGAACGCGCACCGGCTGGCCCAGGACGCCCTCGACTTCGCCGCGCACGCGGCCACCGTCCTCGTACACGACCTCGGCATACGCCAGATCGTCCACCTGGACCACGGCGTCCCCGGCCACGGGCCGAGGCGCAACACCCACGAGATCGCGCGGGAAGCCGCCCCGCACTGCCGCACGGTGTACGCGGACGCCGACCCCGTGGTGCACGCCCGGGCCCGCTGCGTGCTGGCGGGCAGCGGCCGCGAGGCCGTCGCCGAGGTCGGCCTCGCGGCGGGTGCGGACCGTGTCCTGGAGCACCCGGCCGTCACCGCGCTCCTGGACCCGGACCAGCCCGTGGCGGTGCTGTGCACCACGCTCGAGACCGTCCCGGACCCGGTGGCCAACCGCCTCATGGCCGACCTCGCCCGACTGCTGCCATCCGGCGGGTACCTGGCCGTGTGCCAGCCCACCCTCGAGGACGCCCGCCAGGCCCGGCAGGTCGACGAGACGATGGCCGATCTGCTGGACGGCCAGTGGGGACGCCTGCGCACACCCGCCCAGTTCGCGGCCCTGCTGCGCGACGCCCCGCTGGAGGAACTGGGCGTCGTCACGGCACCCGGGTACCTCAGGAGCGCCTACCGGCCCGCCGCCGGGCGCCGCGGGGCCGTGCTCGGCGCGATCGCCCGCATCGCACCGGCCGCCGCGCCCTCCCCCGCGCACCGGGACGCACCGGCCGCGCTCCCGCACGCTTCCCTCCCTTGTCCCGGAGCATCATGACCACTCGCCTGCCGTGCCTGACCGTCGATCTGGCCGACCAGATCCTCGGGGAGCAGCTGCGTCACCTGCGGGAGTGCCAGCGGCTGCCGCTGTCCGCCGTCAGCGGCCGGCTCCCGCCCCGGCGCGCTGTGACCATCGGCGCTCTCGAGGCCGCCGAGTCCGGGGACAGTACCCTGCTGCGCGACGCCGTGCTGGCGGGCCACGGTGCCGCCCTGGCGGCCGCGTACGGTGCCGGGCGGACGGCGGCCGACGACTGGTACCAGTGCGTTGTCGACCACCGGCGGCGCGGCAACCCGGGCTCGGACTTCGATGACGCCGCTGTCGGGGCCGGATTCCGCTGCCTGCTCGTCGAACTGGCCGCGGCCGGCGCGCCCGCGCTGTTCACGGCCGGCGGGCCGCTGCTGCCGGTGCCCCTTCAGTCGCCCGCTGTCGCGGCCGCGGTGTCGAGGACGGCGCCCGGCACCCGGGTCCGGGGAGTCCGTGTGCGCCCGGTCGGGGCTCTGCCGGGCGGCGGGTGTGTCCCGTGCCAGCTGTACCGCGGCGATCTGCTGGGCGACCGTGCGGCCGTCAACGCGTGGCTGCACGAGGTCGACCGGGCCCGGGCGCGCGCCTTCGCGGCGCGCGTCACGGCGGCGAACGCGCCGAGCACGGTCCTGCTCCTGGACGAGTCCGTGCTCCACTGGCCGACCGGCGGACAGGATCTGCACGCCGGGCAGATGCGGTATCTGGCCCGCCTTGCCGAGACCGCATCGTTCGACGTGCGCGTCGTCCCGTTGTCCAGTGGTCCGCGGATCCTGGCGATCGATCACGCCCAGTACATGGTCGGCGCGGATGTCCTGACCGTCGGTCTGTGGCGCACGCGGGCCGTCTACGAGGCGGGCGCGGACCCGCGGTTGGCCGACCTGCACGCGCGGTCCCTCAGTCCGGGAGTCAGTCTCGACCGGCTCCGTCAGGCAGCGGGCGGACGCCTGGCCAGCCCGTGGCAGCCGTCCGCTGCGGGCACGGGCCGCCCTCCGGCACGCCCTGCGGCCGCCGCCCGGGCCCGCGCGATCCCGCCCCCAGGCACTCGGCCGCATCCGACTTCCTCCCCCGGGCCGTGACCGCGACGCCGGCCGTGCAGGCCGTCGCCCCGGACGGGCGGCCGACCCGGTCAGCCGCAGCTCTGACCCAGGGCTGCCGCCCGCCGACGACCCCTGATACACGCCCCCATCCCGATGACCTGGTGACGGAGCAAGCGGGGGCGCACCCGCCGTACGCACCGTCAGCCAGGTACCGCCGCCCAAGCGCCCGAGCCCTGAGCCGGAGAACCAGCGTGACCACCACCAGCGAGGCCCTGCACGCCTACCGCACCGCCGGCGCCGAAGCCCAGCGCTTCCACCGCGTCCTGGGCCTGCTGCCCGCCGTCGGCAACACCATCGACCTCCCCATGGCCTGCGCCGCCGCCGGCCTCGCCCCGGCCAGCGCCGGCGAGCTCCTCGCACACCTCGCCCGACACGACCTGATCATCACCGGCCCGGAGGGTCATCGCTTCGCCAGCTCTGCTGTGCGCCGCCACGCCACCCGCGCCGCCGAGCAGACCGACACCCCGGCCACCCGCACCCGCATCCAACACAGGGCCCTGGACTGGCTGCTCACCGCGGCCACGACCGCCGCCGCACTGATCAACCCCCACCGACCGCCCATCGATCCTCCCGTCACCCACCCGCCGCAGCACCCCCTCGCCCTCACCTCACCGCACCAGGCACGCGCCTTCCTCCGGCACCGCAACCACCACCTGCCCGCCGTCCTCCACCTCGCCCAGTCATCGCACCCGGCCGCCGTGCCGCACCTCCTGCACGCGTTCTGGGACCCCGACCTGATCGAGCGGGACCTGCGGACCTGGGCCGACGACCACCACCAGGGCCTGCACATCCTCGCCAACCCCTCCACCGCCGGGGATCGCCTGCTGCGCCGCAGACTCCTCAGCGCCCGTGCCACGGCCCTCAGCTCCCTGCTCCGCTTCCCGGCGGCGCTCGACGACTGCCACGAGGCCCTGTCGATGGCGCGCAGCGGGCAGGACGCGGAGGGTGTCGCCGAGCATCTGCGCGATCTCGGCGCGGTCTACCACCAGGCCTGCGCGCATGACCTCGGCCGCACCTACCTGTCCGAGTCGTTGCGGGCCTGGAGCGCACTGGGCCGGCGTCGTGAGGCGGCCGGCTGCGGGCTGCTGCTGGCCGTGGTCGACCTCGACCTCGGCGCTTCTGGGGCTGATGTGCTCCACCGGCTGCGGGTCGCCGAGAGGGACCTGCTGGCCGAGGCGGACCCGCTCGGCGCGGCGCGTGCCCGCGCGTGGCAGGGCAGAGTCCTCGCCCTGGACGGCCTCTACAACGACGCGACGATGGCCTACAGGTCCGCGGTGGAAGTCTTCACAGCCCACGGGGCGGTGCTGTGGCAGGGCCGGGTCCTGTCCTGGACGGCGCGGGTCCTTCAGGAGCGCGGCCAGGCCGGGCAGGCCGCCGCACTCTACCGGCGTTCCGCACACCTCTACCACGGGAGGAGCCCGCAGGATCACGCCCTCGTCCAAGCCGCTCTGGCACGCCTGTCGCAGGTCGCCGCATGACTGACGAGCTGACACCCAACACCCGGCTCGGCGCCCTCATCATCGAGGCACAGGTGTCCCACAAGGAGCTGGCCCGAAGGGTCAATGCGCGAGCCGCGCTCACCGGACGCCGGACCACCTACGGCCATTCGCACGTTCAACGCTGGCTCAAAGGGGCGCGCCCCCGCACTGAGGCCGTCGCGCAGAGGATCGTGGAGGTCCTCGGTGAAATCCTTGGTCGCGTTGTCACTCTTGAGGATGCCGGGTTCCCCAAGTCCAAGACGCCTCCCGCCGATGTCGGCTTGGCTTTCCCCCAGGACCGTCAGGCCGCCCTCGAGGGGGCCGTGAGCTTCTGGAGTGTCGTGCACCGTCGTCAGTTTCTGCACCTGCCGGGCGCCGCGACATTCAGCGTGCCCACGATGCGATGGCTGGCGCGACCGGCCGACCTCCCGCAGGCCCACGTCGGAAGCGTGCGGGTGGAGCAGCGCGACGTCGACCAGTTGTGGGCCGTCGCGGCCGAGGCCCAGGTCTGGGACTCGCGGCACGGTGGAGGGGACTGGCGCTCCAGCCGGGTGCTGGCCTGCCTGCAGAGCGCGACACCCCTGCTGCGAGGTACCTATCCCGCCGACACAGGGCAGGCCCTGCATTCCGCGATGGCCGAGTTGCTGCGGGTGGTGGGGTGGGCGGCGATGGACGCGGGCCACCGCGGCGCCGCCGACCGGCTGCTGATCCAGTCCCTCCGAATGGCCCGGTCCGCCGCTGATGTTGAGCTGGGCAGCTACGTCCTGGCCACCATGGCGTTGTCCGCCCTCCTGGGCGAACGTACCGCAGAGGCGGTGGAAATGGCATCGGCGGCGTACGACCGCGGTCGAGGTCATGCGGCGCCGAGGGTGCTCGCCTTCTGCAAGTTGGCCGAGGCCCGCGCCTGTGCCCGGCTAGGCGATGCCTCCGGTGCCGGTTCGGCCCTCACACGGTGCGAGAGCCTGATCTCCGGCATCCGCCCCGGCACGTACGACCCGGCCTGGATCTCCTACATGTCCGAGGAGCGGGTCGCGACGGACGCCGTCGAGCTCTTCAGCGACCTCGGTCTGACCCGGGTGGCCCGGGACTGGGCGGGCCCGGCCAGCGCAATGGAGCTGGGCCGCTTCACCCGGGCAGTCGGCATCCAGACCGCCGTGCTGGCGGGCACTCACGCGATCGACCGGGACCTCGAGGCGGCGGTGGCCGGCGGGCACCGGGCGGTGGACATCCTCAGCGGGGTGCGATCACCCCGAGCGCACAGCTACCTACACGCCCTGGTGGCGAGGCTCGACCCGTGGCAGCGCGACGTCCGGGTGCGCGACCTCGCGCACCGGGTGAGGACCGAGCTCCCACCGGTTGCCTGAGCGGCTCGGCCGAGCCTGCCACCGGCACTCGCGGCACATGGTGCCCGTCGTCCTTACAGTCCTGACTGCTGTCCTTCCGCCGGTCAGGGCCAAGGACTTCGGGTGCTGGCAGCCAGCGCCGCCCGTGCAGCGGCTCGTTCTCGCGTGCTGTTGCCAGGCAGCACCCCGACTCACTCAGGGCTCCCCGCCAGCAACGGCCGCGGCGTACTCCCGGAGGGGGTAGTGGAACGTGCCGGGCGGCCCGCCGTGAGGAGAGCGACTGCCGAGAGCCCTCTCAGGTCGTGGCTTACTAGGAGCCCGGCCGATGGCGGCCTGCGTCCTCTGCGTGATCGAGACCCGGTCACGCCCGGCCACCAAGTCCCTCATCTCCACGCTGCTCCACTCTGGCTCCGCCACCCACCGAGTTGCGCGGCCTGGCCGCGCGCAGCGGAGTGTTCTGACCGCGGCAAGGGTTCGGCGCGAGCTACGGGCCGGTCCGAGTGCTGAGGCCCCTGAATAGCTCGCCGACGTCTACCTGTAGGGCATCGGCCAGGGAGAAGACCTTCTCCAGGGAGATGTTGTTCTTCCCGGCCTCGACGTTCGCGTAGAAGGACCGGTCGATCCCCGCCTCCGCGGCGAGGCTGGTCTGCGTTCGGCCAGCCGTCGTACGCAGCTCCCGGAGCCGGTGTCCGAACGCCTGCAGGCGCGCCGCGACGTCTGGGTCGGCTGCGGCTGCAGCGGAGGCGTTCGGCATGGCCCCAGCGTATCCGAGCTCCGACCTTGTTGCATATATACCACACTCCGTGTGCAGAATATATCCAGCAAAGTGAGCGGGCTGCCGGCCCTGGCCAGCCCTGGAAGAAGAGGACCGCGAATGGACATGAGCAGGCTCACCGGCGCAGCAGTGCAGGCCCTGCAGGAGCGCGACGACACCGGCACAGCCGCCACCTCCGTCGATCCCGGCGACCGCACACCTCGCCCTCACGGTTGGAGGCCTCCGTCGAGGCGACGGTCTGTGACCTGTGGCGTCAGCATCCTCGCTGGGGCGCACGCCGTATCGCTCATGAGTTGATGCAGCGGTAGACCGAACCGGCACCGTCGCGGTCGACAGTGCACCGGGTGTTGGTGCGCAACAGCCTCGTGCGCGCCCAGAGCCAGGACCACAAGCGGAAGTACCGGCGCTGGCAGCGTGCGGCACCGATGCACCTGTGGCAGATGGACCTGGTCGGCGGCGTCATGCTCGCCGATGGACGCGAGTGCAAGACGGTCACCGGCATTGACGACCACCCCCGCTTCATCGTGATCGCCCAGGTGGTGGCGGTGCCGAGCGGCCGGGCGGTAGGAAGCCGTCCAGGAGGCCATCGACGAATGGGTGGCCGCCTACAACTTCCAGCGGCCCCACCAGTCCCTGGACATGAAGACGTCGTCCCGCCTGTTCCGGCCCAACGGCCCCACCCGGATCGACCCTGCCCCGATCCGTTCGCAGCCGCCGGCGGACGAGTAGGAGACCGAGTCGTTCGAGATCCGCGTGATCGAAACGCCGCCCACAACACCGGCGGGCACGGGGGCGGTCGAGTTCGAGGCACGCATCCCACCCAGCGGACACCTCAACATCGTTCCCGGCGTCCAGAAGATCTCGCTTCACCACGCCTTGTCGGGCCGCCTCCTCATGGTGTGGGCCGACCAACACAGCGTCCACCTCGTGCTGGACGGACACCTGCTCAAGACCGTGCAGTCCCGCCTGACCGAGGAGAACCTGCGCTGGCTGAGCATGCGCGGAGCGCGTCCGGCCGGCCCTCCACCCGGCAACGCCCCCGCCCAGCGCCCTGGCCCGACCTGGATCATCGCTGGACCCTGACCGACCGTTCGGCACTGTCGAAGGCCCCTCGCACGCGAAGGCGGGGGCCCTCGACATGTCCGGTCTGCCGAGGCGCTCTGCCTGGACGGCACCTCCCACCAGGGCAGCGGCGATCCGATTCGATGTGCTACCTCGACGTCGGCAGCGGCCCCCTCGCCTACTACGTGGTCCCACACGGCACCCGTCGTGATCTCGCCTGCTCATGCCGCCCGTGTAATCTGGCTGGCCCGTTGGACCAAGGACCCAGTGACATCCAGCTTTTCCTCTATTCGACTGCTTTTACGCACCTTGGAGCAGGTGGCTGTGAGAGGCTAGACGCGAGACCACGTTAAGGACATGGCCTTTTAGCCGAAGTCTCGGAAATCTTGGGGAGGAATCAGTTGAGTAATAGTTATGAGCTAGAATGGCTGCCTCACTCGTACGACCTCGGATTCTGTATTTCCTTTGCGCGAGGACTGGATGCGCCATCGCTGATGGAGCGGATTGGCGTGGACCCCTGGACTGTTGCTCCGCGCACCCGGGATGAGGCGGAACAGGAGGAGCTAGCAGATCGCTCGTTGGGCCCCGTCGTGCGATTCGGTGGAGTCGGCGGATGGTCGTTTGCTCTTGAGAGTTGGGGAGCGCGCGGCACTTCGCCGCTACTTGCAATGAAGATTTCTGAGGGGACAGAGGTGCTGGCATTCTCCAGCACAGCTGATTCCACGTCAGTGCTAATCTATGCGGTAGACGGGGATATCGTATGCCAGTTCGACGGTGATTTGCCGCACCTCCGTCGAGGTACCGATCCAGACCTCTTTCGCCCAGAAATGATCGATGCCGGTTTGATCTCCGCGCAAGACGGAATGGCAGCCGAGAATGCGGGTATTTATGGCATCATTTCGATGGTCGAGAGACGGTTTGAGATAGGCCTCCGGCCGGAGGATACCGAAGTCGGGAGCCTGCTCTCGGGCAGACTTCGACTTCAATAGACGAGTATGCAGGAGAAAATATGTGCGCCCGGGGTCGCTGACCCCGGGCGCACATTGCCGATCAGCTCCAGAGGTGATCCGGGTTCGATCCGCACGGCCATTGAATCGCGACGGCCCCTCGCCTCTTATCCGCGTTCTTGATAGCGAGACACTGCTGTGAGTTCTTGTTCTTTATCTGCCAGCCCTTGTCAGGAAGTGGCGTCACTGTCCACAGCTGTTCAGCGGCGCCATTGATGCACGGCCATTGGATTACTTCTTTGCCGGCCTCGGTACTTCCATTGGGAATCGCGAGGCACATTCCGGTTTTCGTCGTCGATATTCGATTGTCGCGACTCAGGGGAGCATGAGAGAACGTCCACTTCTGATCTGCGTTGCCGTTGCAGTCCCACTGAATCGCCCATGCCCCGCGATTCGTATCCCCGCCACTTATGCCCAGGCAAAGGAAAGAATTCATATTGTGAAGCTCCGAGGGATCCGTGTAGTTCCCGCTCCCCGGAGTGGGGCCGGTAATTATCGATTTCTTGAGTTCCTCAAGAGTCCCAGTGTTGAGATAGTAGGCGTCTCCCTTCATGAGACGGACCTCTTGGGTGAATCGACCCAAGTCGCCTCCCACTCCACTGTTCTGCGTGAGTGGTATATTGGCCCTGAGGCACTTCTTTGGTGCGCCGCTGTAGTCGTATCGGCCGTCGCCCGCTAGGGCCCATCCCGCCGGACCCTCGGGCCATGAGAATGCGTAGTACTGAGAGCATTGCGATCCAGATGCCGCGGTCCGACCGTCTCCGCTTTCCTTGGTCACCGCAAACGGAAATTCCTCACATGAGGTGTCGGGGGTATCCGGATGAGCCATGAATGTCCCGTCGCACATTCTCCGACGGTTATCAGTCGAATTATCGGCATCCCGATGCAGCGGCTGCTTTCTGGATTCCGACCCATATCCCCACCTGCTCTGGGCCCACAGGTAGGCGAGGCGAGCCGCCGGATACAGGACAGGGTCCACCGTGAAAGTTGGCCTGTAATTATAGAAGACGCAGCCCTGGTTTACCCGGGACGGCCCCGACCCGATGATGTTGTCGCAGCGGACATCCGTATTAGCATCGGTTCCCGATTCTTCACTTGGTGAAGTATTAGGAATCGTGGACCGAGAGATCCACTTCAAGGCAATCTTATCCGACGACGAAGGATTCGAATTGCCGGTCCACGAATGCTGAATGAGAGCCTGTACCGAGTGCCCGTCCCCAACCGTCCAGTGCGGGGTGCCGTGGTGCCAAATGACCTTGCTATTCTTACATGCCGCCTTGCACTCGACCTCCCACTCGTAAGTGATCTCTTTGAGGGAAGCGTCCAGCTGCATCGGCGTCATCGAAAGCTCCTCCAAAAATGAGCTCTCATTCGGATAAGCCTTGATCTCAAGCTGGACTGCGAACTGCGCCTTCCCGACGAAAGCGCCCTTGTCGAATACCTCCACCACGTACGGCGGCGGCTGGACGCACACCTCGTATCGCGTATAGACAGTGTTTAGGTGATTTGGACACCATGGAATGATGTAGGAAAGCGGGTTGCCCGCCGCCGGACCTTGCTGCTCTTTTGGTGCGGATTTCTTGGCATTAACAGCAGATCTGTCATATCCAGAGCATGACATCCGGCTGGCTGACCGCTCGGATTCAACCTGCGTAGCTTTGCATTTTTCTGCCAGATCGGGCGCGTCGCTGTCCCGGGTCGACTGCTCTTCGAGAGTTTCCTTCGGCTCTTGGTCCACGAAGTTGATCCCGCCGGCCTGCCCGTTCGGAGAAGTTGGAGCTGACTGCCCCGGCTTCTGGGACACGGGCTCATTTGACAGTGCCGGCTGAACAGGCAGTAGGAGTGCCAGAAAGGCTACTCCTGCGACTATTTTTGCTCTAACCATCAAGTTCCTTTCTCGGAACAGATACTCGTGACGTGCGCTGCGATTTACCTCGAACATTTCTGTTCATCCCACCCGAAATCAGTGCGCTAGCCCCGCCCGGTCACTGCACGCCTGACGCAGGTGTTGGCCGGCTTCCTCTGCGGCCGTCCCTCAGCGTCCTGCAGTGCCTGGCGTGCTCCGCGTTCGACGTACGGCTGCTGGTTCGACAGCTCGCGACGTTGCCCCTCTGGGGCGGGTCGGCTCGCAGAGCGAACTGCCAGGTCTCACCGCCCGGAGACGTGGTTACGGCCGGAAGTGCCGCCCTGGAATTCGAAGGTTGCGGCGCCGGGTTCGCAGTGATCGAACCGGTTGACAGGAAGCACTTGCGATCATGTCCATGTCGCATCGCAAGTGAAGACGTTCTCCACCGACTCGTTCTCCACCCCCTGGAAACCGTGCGTGCGCAGGGCTGCCTGGCAGACGCCCCTTCGCCCGGCCTTCAACCTAGACGGAGAAGTCGATCACCGGAACGGATCAGGACGTGCCTAGATGAGTGCCTCCTACACCTGGTGGGGCGACGTCCCCGTCCATCTCCTCACGACGGCCCAGCTCGCCCCACCGTCCCGGTCGTGCCCGTCCCGCCGGCAAACGGGCACTTCGGGCTGCTGCGTGTGGCAGGGTCGCCTTCCGCCCGGTTCGGCCGACAGCAGAGGCCGCCCGGTGTGTCCGCCGCGCCGAGTGGGCCGGCCAGGTCCCGGGCGCCACCGGCAGAGTCGACGGTGGACGGGGGCCGTGCCGCCAGCACTACTTGACCTGATAGCCGGTGGACTTTCGCGACTTCCTCGACGAGATCGACCGCCAGACCGAGCCCGGTCTGGCGGTCCACGTGATCTGCGACAACCTCTTCGCCCACAAGGCGCCCGTGGTGCACCGCTGGCTGCTGGCACACCCGCGCTTCCAACTGCACTTCACCCCGACCTACTCGTCGTGGATCAACCAGGTCGGGCGGTGGTTCGCCGAACTGGAACAGCGCTGCCTCGAACGAGGAGTCCACTGCTCGCTGGACGCTCTCAAAGCCGACCTCGAAGGCTGGATCAAGATCTGGAACGAGAACGCCAAACCGTTCAAGTGGACCAAGACCGCCGACCAGATCATCGACCGAATCTGCCGCTACTGCTCACGCATCTCCGAACCAGCTCACTAGCTAGGCTAGGAGGGATCGATGAGGAGGTCTGCAGTGACGCGCTCCCAGGACGGCCGGTCTTCGTCGATACGGTGGACCACTGTCAGCATCCGTCCGTCCAGATGGGTGTCCAGCGATTGTGCGTGCCGCCTGGCGTGGCCGCGCCGTGTTGCCCGATCAGGCAGACGGTCGGCAAGGACCCCAAGGAAAACCTCGTGGGTGGCAGGGCCAAGGCGGTCGGCTGAAACCCATCGTCCACGCATCAGGACACCGCCAATCTCGCCCACCACGTCGCCCGTCATCTCGAACCGGAGGTTCAGCGCCGCATCCATTCGCTCTTCCGGGCTGAGCACCTTCTTTCCGTGCAAGACGTTGTCGGAGTGAACTGGGAGAATCTGGGCTCGGGACCGAGGCTCGTCCCCGTCCAGGTCCTCTACCCAGTGTTCCTCGGCTGGAGCTTCCGCCCGCTCGGGTGTTCTGCGGCGCTCTGCCCGGATCTCCCAGACTGCATGGCCCGGCTCGTCGATCCACGTCAAGTCCAAGGCACTGTCGACGCTGTCATTGGCGGGCAGAAAGATGTCGACTCCCACTCCAGTGGGACCGATCCACACCCAGCTCATGAAGTATGCGTGGCCCGCATGCGCGGTCGACCACGCGGCGAGCTGGAGCAGCCGGCCTCGCTGAGCGGCTGTCGCCGTCCCGGGGAACAGCTGCTTGGCTAGGCGTCTGCGCCCCCGGGCCTCGCCCGCGAGCGGTCCCCCTGCCACATGGAAGAGCAGGTCTGGGCGAACTCCTCCGCCGCCGTACTGCTTCACCAACTGACCAGGTAGGACATCGAAGCTGTGCAAGCCGTCAGCCGGTGACCAAGCGAACAGGCACTCGCTGGCGGCGGTCATCACTCCAAGACCGGTGGCTTCCGCGACGAACCTGCTGATGTGCCCCGAGCTGGCCAGCAGCGTCTGATGCTTCGCGGTGAGGAGCGTGCCGGGTGCACCTGCGGTGATGTAGCTGAGCAGGAGGGCAACCTCGTGATCCCGTACGCGCGGATCGACGATTTTTCGCAGGTCACAGGCTAGGGCGTTGATGTGGGTCAGTCGTGAGAGGGCCACCGGTAGATGTCCTTGGCCGACCTCGACGGCGACGATGTCCGAGATGCCGTCCGGATCGGGTTGGACGCTGAACTTCCACAGGCGGGCCCGCACGCTGGTCGTCACCTGCCGAGCCTACAAGGCTTCAAAGATGGCTGGCGGGCCCGGATGCTTCCGGGCCCGCGGCTCCGAGTCAGGCACGAGCCTCTAGTGACGGGGCCGACCGCCCGACTGCGTGCATCGCGAGCAGGTGGGCGAGGTGCGCACTCGTGGCCAGGAGGTCCTCGCGCGCGCGAAGACTGACGTTGTCCAGGACGGTGCGCTCCTCGAAGATCAGTTCGCTGGTAAGACGGGTAAGGACGGGCGTGCCGAAGTCGGCAAGTCGAGCGTCGGCGGCATCCCGGAACTCCACCGGGGGCTGGGAGTGCTTGCTACCCGGAACGAGAATCAGGCCGGCTACCGGGATGTCACTTGCCAGCATTCGGAGATTCCGCTCCCGCCATACGGTCGCCGACTCAGCCGGAGTCAGATCGACGTGGCGATCCAAGCTCGTGCTCTGTTGCCCACCGGCACTCGCGACGGCGATCGTGGTCATGTAGCCCGGGTCTTCCACCGCCACCACGAATCGATCGGTGATGCCGTCCAGCATCGTGGGGCCCATGTACCTGCAACTGTTCGAGATGCTGTCCGCCAGAATGATCCAGTCGAAGTCGGACCGGGCCCGCGGGATGAGCTTCTCCAATGCTTCCCAGCTGTGGCTTCCCACGTGGACGTGAAGCTCTCCCGGGCTGCGGGTGAGGCGAAGTCGCTGCCAGGGCGCATCCTCTGTCGGGGCCTTCGGACGAGGGCGTTCGGGCCACGCTGGAGGGGGATACGCCGCTGGCTGCGCGGATGCCTCGCTGACGTCGTGAACGATGAGGACTCGCGAACCGTGCTGGGCCCAGCCGGCGCCCAAGTGCAAGGCGATCTTCCAACATGACGTCTTGCTCAGGGAGTAGCCCACCGACTCAAGCTGCACGACAAGTCCGGGGCCCTGGTCGTATCCATCCGAGGACGGAGGCACGCTACTGCGCGCGGGTTGGAGCGGCAAGACCCTGTTCTCCACAAGGGATTCCGCGAGAACGGTGAACGGCCTGGGGCGGCGTGCTGGAGGGTGGTCTGAGACGGCCCGAGCAGTTCGTACGGTCAGCACTCCGTTCCAGCCGTGGCCGGCCTCCCGTGGGACGAATCGCATACGACACTCCTCGGGCCCGCAGGCATGGGTAGCCCGATCCCAGATGAGGTCGGGCCCTGCAATCGCGTCGCCCAGAAGGCAGGCAATGCGGTCATCGTGGACCGCCGTTCCCGGGGTGACGACGCGGTCGAGCAACCAGTCGACGCCGTGCTCAACTTCCGAGCTGGAGACCTTAAGGTCCAGGTGGCCCTCCAGGCGCGTCCAGATCCCGGGACGGCGCAGCAGTGCGCTGGCCAGGAACTGCGAGGTCTTGACCGGAGGTGTGATGGGGCTGGGCTTCTGCCGGCGAAGCGGTCGAGCGAGCCTGCGCCCGTGCTGGAGCTTCGGTTTCGGCAGCGGCGAACTGGTGCTCCACAACACCCGATGCCCGAGCGCTGTGGTGGCAGCCGCGCGCTCAGCCAGGAGTTCAGTCAGGTCGGCACCCTCGGTCCACAACCGCAACTCCCCACTGGCCTGCCTGTGGTCGAAGGCCACGTGCACAGAGGTACGGACGGGTTGGGCCAGGAGGCCAGCGATTCCGTGGACCGTCTTGTCGTTGGCCCGGGTCGGGAGCAGATCGAGTACCGGCCGGAATGCCTCGGGCCCGGCGAGATGGACGTCCAGCCGATTCGGCTGCGGGCTTACGTCGATGACGCCGAACGGAGCCGGGCCGAGATCAACGTCGGCTGTGCTGCGGGCCACCGCGGAGAGAAAGAGCGCTTCGAGGAGCGCCTGTGTTCCATCGGCCTGCGGAATGAGCCGAGCGAAGTCGTCGAACTGGCCGATGCGGAGTCGGACTACTTCGAGCGGCTCCTGGGTGAAGTCGGCACGTGCGGCTGCTACTTGCTGGTGCATCATGATCGCTTCCACTCTGGAGAAGTGAGGTGCCCCGACCCGGCGCGAACTGACGCAAATACGTGGTGAGTTTGTCCTTGGCGATGGCATGCGGACGTACACGCGAAGAAGGTTCTCCGTCGGTGCCGACAGGTCGGATAAGGCACCCGGATCTGGCCCCTCGCACGGGCCAGGCTGGTTCCAGAGAGTAGAGCATCGCAGCCAGTGCTTCCGCATCCGCTGGACCTATTCACTCGATCGGGGGATGTCGGTGTGAGGTCTCAGGACTTCCTTGACGGTTTGTCGTCAGGAGATCCTTGACGGTTCTTCTGGGTGCCCATGCCTTTGACGTAGAGCCTGGTGATCGGTCCGAGGTTCTTGCGCGGCCGGACGGCGAGTTCGTCCTCGCCGTGCAGGATCCGGTAGTGGGTGTCCTCGATGACGACAGTGACGATCCTTCCCGCATGCCGCGGACCGACCTTGATGAACTGGCCGTTGATCATGAAGCGGCCGCTCGCATGCGCCTTGCGCTGGGCCCGGATCGCTCCGGCCGGCCGGGGTGGAGGCGGAAGACGGGACGTCACCGTCCGTGCCCCGTCGATCTGCCCCAGCCGGTCGGCTGGAACCGGGCAGGACCACGTCCCCATGAGGGCGTCGTCGGCGATGGCGTGCATGTCGAGGCGGAGAGTGATCGTGCGGCCGGCGAGGGCGAATCCGACCTGGTAGCGACCGCCGGCCAGGCAGACGACCCCGTCACGATGGACCTTGCGGTCGACCTCGACCGGTTCGCCAGCGGCGAGGATGGCCGTGCCGCTGCGAGCCCTGGGCAAGGTGGCGGGTGCGGGTTCGGGGCCGGCCGGGCGGGCGCCGTAGCGCATGGTCAGGTAGGCGAGATCTTCCGGCCGCAGCCGCGACGGGACCGTGGTCACGAGGTGCCCGTCGAGGAGGAAATGGACGCTGCGGTGGTTCGCCCAGACCGTCAGCGTCCTGCCGGCCAGAGCCTGGTGGATGCCCACCCGCTGCTTGCCCGTCACCAGGGTGATCTCGCCGCTGGGCGGCACCCGCACTTTGAACTCGACCGCGGTGCCCTGCGGCGGAAGGACGGGCGGTTCGACGACCTCGATGGACAACTCCGTTTCCGGGAGTGTCTGTTCAGGATGCTCATCATCACCGCGGAGCCGGACGGCAGCGTGGGGCCGGAAGAGGCTGATGGGGGTGGCCATGTTCAGGGCCTGGTGCGGGCGCTGGTGGTTGTAGGCGTGTACCCAGCCGTCGACCCCTTCCTGAGCCGCGGCCAGCGACTCGAACGGCACGACGTGATCGAGGAACTCCTCGCGCAAGGTACGGTGAAAGCGTTCGATCTTTCCCGTGGTGGTGGGTGACCGAGGCTTGGTCAGTCGCTGGGTGATGCCGTTCTCCCGGCAGATGCGCTCGAAGAGCACCTCCACCGGTTGTGGCCGTTGGTGCCGGCCGGTGAACTGCTTGCCGTTGTCCGTCAGCACCTCGAAGGGCACGCCGTATCGGCGCATCGCGGCGGTGAAGGCCGAGCACACGGCGCGGGCGCTGGGCACGGCCACGACGGAAGCGATCACGACGAACCGGGAGTGGTCATCGATGCCGGTGACCATCTTGCACTCCCGTCCGTCGGCCAGCGGAACACCGCCGACCAGGTCCATCTGCCACAGGTGCATGGGCGCCTCGCGCTGCCACCGGCGGAACTTGCGCGGATGCTGCTGTTCCTGGACGCGGACCAGGCCGTTGCGGGACAGCACCCGGTGGACCGTGGCTCGCGACGGCGCCGACTCCAGCCCGCGGCCGACGAGCTCGTGGGCGATCCGGCGGGCACCCCACCGCGGATGGCGGCGGCGCAGCTCGCAGATCTCGGCCTCCACCTCAGCCGACAGGCGCGTGGGGCTGTTCCGCGGACGCCGGGAGCGGTCCAGCAGACCGGGCATGCCCTCCTGCTCGAACCTCCGCCGCCAGGTGTGCAGGGTCTGACGCGAGGTGCCGTACCGGGCGGCGACCTCCCCAATCGGAGACCCGCCGAGCACCTCGCGCACGGCCTGGTAGCGGTACTCGGCCAACTGCTTTACATCCACGACCACCGACCGAAGCACCTCCGCCCCACCGAGGGACGGGAGACAGCGGACGTTCAACCGAACGTGCCACCCATGTCCTGAGCACAAACGGTCACGCATCTCCTGCGACCTCACACCGAGACAACGCTGCTGATCGGCCGACCGGGGTGCGCCGGTCCACCGGAATTGCCGCCCCTCGCACGAAGTGTGCGGGGTCACCGGAACAGTCTCCCCCGCTCGGGACACGGCGGCTTTCGTGGAACTGCAGAGAGCACGTCGCCGCTGTGTCCCGCCTGACGACCCAGTGGAATGACCTCGTCCGGATATGCGCGAAAGCTCCCCCCAAAGCGCCCTGTTCAGAGCAGTCGATTCGGTGTGTCCTAGTGCTCCCCCCGGGGGCCTGATCGACCTTGATGACTACAACGAGGGCGGCGACTGGCCGCTCCACCTGGAGATCGTCCGCAGCGCCCCCTCCCCAAGAGGAAAGACTTCGAACACCCGGCCTACTCAAAGCCCTATCCGCGCCGGCTGCCGAGAGCTTGCAGCACCCGACCCTGGACCTCCAGAGCCCACGCGCGCCACCAACCTGCGAACCGGGGACAGCAACGATCTTCAGAGCTGCTTTTGAGTCGAACTTCGAAGGCGATCCTGCTGGCGGCGCGTATCCGCCCGTGCGGCGGGCAGTCCTGGCTAGCGTCCAGGGCAGAGCACCGAGTTGGGCGCCGCATGCGCCAATCCCATGACAGAAAAGGTAATCGGATGACTGCCATTGACGACTCGCCGGCCCGCGACCCGGATGCGCTGCGTGCGGACATGGTCCGTGCGCTGCGTGCCCAGGACGGGGTCAGGAGCGAGCCGGTCGCCGCCGCCTTCGCCGCGGTGCCCCGCCACCTGTTCGCGCCGGATGCGCCGGTGGAGATCGCCTATGACCTGCACCGCACCGTGCCGGTGAAGAAGGACGAGAACGGCCTGGAGCTCAGCGTCATGTCCGCGGCCCACTTGCAGGCCGTGATGCTGGAGCAGGCCGGCGTGGAACCCGGCATGAAGGCGCTGGAGATCGGCTCCGGCGGAGTCAACGCCGCCTACCTGCAGGAACTCGTCGGCAAGCAGGGCGAGGTCACCACCGTCGACATCGACCGCGACGTGATCGACCAGGCCCGGCGGTGCCTGGACGAGGCCGGGTACCGGCAGGTGCGCACGGTCCTGGCCGACGGTGAGGGCGGTGTGCCGGACGGCGCACCCTATGACCTGATCATCGTGACGGCCGCCGCATGGGACATCCCCCCGTCCTGGATCGGCGGGCTGACGCCGACCGGGCGCCTCGTCGTCCCGCTGACGGTGTGCGGCACGACCCGCTCGATCGCCTTCGAGCGCGACGGCACCGGCCTGGTCAGCCGCTCCTACAACCTGGCCCGGTTCGTGCCCATGCAGGGTGAAGGGGCCGCAGAGGAACTCAGGGTGATGCTGCGTGAGGGCGTCGCAGTGCAGAGCGACGACATCCGGGTGCCGCTCGACGCCCAGGCGCTGAACCGCGCGCTGGATGCGCCCCGCCTGGAGCGCTGGTCCGGCGAGGCGTACGATCTGCCCGACGAGTTGGAGCTCTACCTCACCCTCAACCTGTCGAGCCCGGCCCGCCTGCAGGCCGCGGGCGATGTGGTCGAGCGCGGCCTCGTGGAGGCGTCCGCGCTGTTCGGGGTGCCCGCCCTGGTCAGTGAGGACAGCTTCGCCTACCGCACCCGCCGCGAGAACGCGGACACCGGTGGCTTCGAGAGCGGCGTGATCGCCCACGGGCCCGGCGCCGAAGTGCTCGCCGACGAGTACGTCACGCTGCTTCGCCGCTGGGCCCGCGACCACCGCCGCCGCGGCGCCGCGACGTTCCGCTACCTGCCCGGCCCCGCGCCCACCCCCCTGCCCGGCAACGCCGTCCTGCGACGCCACGGCATCGTCACGGCGACCTGGCACTGAGACTCCCGGGGCCCGATCCGGGGCCCGGGTGCACCACCCACCGATCTGCCAAGGAGGCATGTATGACCGTGCAGTTGGAGGGCCCCGTCGCGCCCTCGCAGCAGGCCGACGAGCAGCACGACCTGAGCGGCTTCGACCTCGACATCACCATCGTCGAGGGCGGCACCGCCGCGGACCAGCTCATTCGGCTGACGAACGACGGCTGCAACTCGACGTGCGCGACCGCGTGCGTCAGCTGCCCGTAGCGGCCAGTCCATCAGGGTGCCCGGCCGCGCGGGGAGCGCGGCCGGGCACCGCACGGCGACAGGAGGGGGGCTCATGTACCGCCACATCGATGCGGCATTGGTCAGGGCGGCCGTCTGGCACCCGGACCAGCAGGTGTCCTGGCCGGACCTCGTCGGCGTCGGCGCGAGCACGCGTGCGTGGAGCTCCTGGTTGCAACAGGTCTGGCAGATAGGGGACTTCGCCGCCGCCGTCACGGCCGCCAGCGCGGACCTCGCGCACCGGGTGGAACAGATCCGATCCGGCAGGCCCGTCCCGGCCGCCGACATACGGCGCACGGTGCTCGCCGTCGTGCGCTACCTGCTGCGGGCCCGCACCCGCGCCACCCCGTTCGGTCTCTTCGCCGGCATCGCGCCCGCGCGCATCGCCGCCGCGGCCGCACTGCGGGTGGGTACCGGGCACCACGCCACTGCCCGAGCCGACGCGGCATCCAGCACAGCCCTGATCGACCACTTCGAGCAGCACCCCGCACTGCGCCCCCACCTGATGCTGGCCATCAGCGCCCTCGCCGTGGAACGCGACGGACACGTGGTCATCGAGCACCGCCCCAGCCGCACCGTCGGGCAGGGACCGCAGCACGTGCACGTACGCATCTCCGCGCCGGTGTGCGAAGCGCTAAACGGTGCGCGGACCCCCATCCTGTGGGGCGACCTCGCCGCGAAGTTGTCCGCCGCCTTCCCGAAAGCGCCGACCGCCTCGGTCGACATGCTCCTGACGGGCCTGGTCAAGCAGGGGGTCCTGCTCACCAGCCTCCGCTCCGCCATGATCGTCGCCGACCCGCTGGCCGCCCTCCACCACCACCTGCCGCATCTCGACCCGGCCGAGGCCGCGGGGATACGCCAGGCGCCCCGAGGCTCCCTGGACCTGCGGGTGGACTGGGACCTGGCCATCCCCGAGACGGTGGCCGCCGAGGCGGCAGCGGCCGCGCGGGCGCTCACCCGCCTCGCTCCCCGGGCGGCACTGACCGGCTGGACCCAATGGCACGGCCGCTTCCTGGAACGCTACGGACCCCGGGCGGCTGTCCCCGTTCTGGACGCCATCGACGCGCTCGGCTACCTGCCCGGCTACCTCGGTGCCACCACCGCACCGGCGCCCGCCCCGCTGCCCGAACGCGACGCCCGTCTCATCAAACTCGCCCAGACCGCCGGCACGCGGCACCGGCTCGAAGTCGAACTCGACGACGCCGCGCTGGAGGACCTGGCCACCACCGATCCGGGCCACCGAGTGCAGCCGAGCACCGAGCTGACGGTCCGCATCCACGCCGACGGCCTCGCGGCCCTCCAGCAGGGCGAGTTCACCCTGCACGTCGTCGGGGTGGCGCGCTCGGCCGGCTCCACGACCGGCCGTTTCCTGGGCATCCTGCCGTGCACGGACCGCCGCCGCATGACGGCGACGTACGCCGGCCTGCCCGGCGTGCACGAAGACGCGCTCCTCGCCCAGCTCAGCTCCACCCCGCTGTCCGCCCGCGCCCAGAACGTCGCCCGCGCACCGCAGGCGGCCGACCTGGTGATCCCGCTCGGCGACTTCCACGGCCCGGACACCGCCCTGCTCCCGGTGACGGACCTGGCCGTCACCGCCGACGCCGGACAACTGCACCTGGTCTCCATCTCCCGCAACCGGCCCGTACACACCCTGCTGCTGAACGCCGTCGACCTGGGCCACCACTCCCACCCGCTGGCCCGCTTCCTGGCCGAAGCCCCCGTCGCACTGGCCGTCCCCTGCACCGGATTCCTGTGGGGCACCGCCGCCTCCAACCTGCCGTTCCTGCCCGCCCTGCGCTACCGGCGCACGATCCTGTCCCCAGCCCGCTGGCTCCTCACCCAGGGCGACCTACCTGCCGCCGACACGCCATGGGCCATGTGGGACCAGGCCCTGACCCGATGGCGCCGCGCCGTGCACCTGCCCGAGCACGTGTACTTGAGCGAAGCCGATCAACGCCTCGCCCTCGACCTCGCCCAGCCCGCGCACCGGGCCCTGCTGCGGGCCCATCTGGACCGCGACGCCGTGGTCGCGCTCAACGCCGCACCTCAGCCGAACGACCTGGGTTGGACCGGCGGGCGCGCCCACGAAGTCGTCATCCCCCTGGCCGCCGACCAGAACGCCGCCCCGGTCAAGACGACGGGCCACGTCACGGGCCAGGAGCACGGCCACCTGCCCGGCTGCGACGACCGCATCCAGCTCCACCTGCACGGGCGGCGCGAGCGACAGGACCAGATCCTGACCCGCCACCTGCCGGCCCTGCTGGACGAACTGGGTTCACCACCATGGTGGTTCATCCGCTACCGCGAACCCGACGACCACCTGCGCCTGCGGCTGGCGTGCGAGCCCGGGACCCTCGGCGCGGTCTTCGAGCGCATCGGGGAGTGGACCCGCCGTCTGCGGCGACACGGCGTGATCACCCACACCAGCGTGGAGACCTACCACCCGGAGACCGCGCGGTTCGGCGGCCCGAGCGCGACCGAGGCGGCCGAGCGGTACTTCGCGGCCGACTCCGCTGTCACCCTCGCCCAACTCGCCGTCGCGGGCTCGGTGGATGCGGGAGCGATCACCGCCGCGAGTATGACGGACATCGCCGCCGGCCTGCTCGGCGACACCGCCAGTGCGATGCGCTGGCTCATCGACCACACCCGCACCAGCCCCACCGCCCCGGACCGCACCGTCTACCGCCAGGCCGTCGACCTGGTGACCACCGGCCCCATGGCCCTGAGCGAGCAGGTCGCCGCCTCCTGGGCCGAGCGGTGCGAAGCGCTGACCGCCTACCGCCGCACGCTCCAGAACGCCGGCATCAGCCCCGAGGACCTGCTGCCGGACCTGCTGCACCTCCACCACGTGCGGATGCACGGCCCGGACCTGGACGAGGAACGCACGCACCTGCACCTGGCCCGAGCCGCCGCCCTGAGCCGGACCGCACGGAGGAAGCAATGACCACGACAGCCCCCGAGGCCGCCGCGCTGGCCGCCGCCGACCGGCTCGCCCAGGCGCTCGCCGACCCGGTCGCCGTGTGGCCGCTCGGGCGGCCCGAAGGCGGCCGGTCCTGGCCGCAGTCACTCGCCGGAGGCGCCTCGGGCATCGCCCTGCTGCACATCGAGCGCGCCCGCACCGGCCACGGCGACTGGGACACCGCCCACACCTGGCTGCTGGCCGCCCTGCACGGCGACATCAGCGCCGCCGCCAACGCCAACCTGTACTTCGGCGCCCCGGCCCTCGCCTTCATCACCTCCACCGCGGCCGCCACACAGAGCAGCTACCGGCGCGTCCTGGACCGCCTCGACACGGCGACCACCACCGTCACCCGCACCCGACTGGCCGCTGCCCGCCTGCGCATCGACCGCGCCGAACGGCCCCCCATGGAGGAGTTCGACCTGATCCAGGGGCTGTCGGGGTTGGGCGCCTACCACCTGAGCCGGCACCCCCACCACGAGATCACCCGGGACGTGCTCGCCTACCTCATCCGCCTGACCGAGCCCCTGCCCGACGCGGCCGGGCTGCCGCCCTGGTGGATGGATGTCGCACCGACCGGCGCACCCCACGCCGACTACCCCGGCGGCCACGGCAACTTCGGCACCGCCCACGGCATCGGCGCCACCCTGTCCGTGCTGTCCCGGGCCCTGCTCCACGACACGGCCGTGCCCGGCACGGCCGAGGCCATCGAACGGATCTGCGCCTGGACCGACCACTGGCGCCAGGACGGTCAGAGCGGCCCCTGGTGGCCGGGCCAGCTCACCGTCGAACAGAGCGCCGACCACCGCCTCCACCCGGACCTGCGACCCCGGCCGTCCTGGTGCTACGGGGCCAGCGGCACCGCTCGCGCCCAGCAGTTGGCCGGCCTCGCCCTCGGTGAGCCGCAGCGTGTGTGCGATGCCGAGGCCGCGATCCTCGCCGCCCTGCGCGACCCGGAGCAACTGGCCGAACTCCCTGAGACCGGGCTGTGCCACGGCATGGCGGGCCTCCTGCATGCCGCATGGCGCATGGCCACCGAAACCGGCAACCGCGCTATCGCCGCCGAATTGCCGCACCTGGCCGACCGCTTGGTCACCGCACTCGACCAGAGCGGACACGACCCGGAACTCCTCGACGGCGCCGCCGGGACGGCCCTTGCCCTGCACACCTTCGGCATGGGCCACACACCCGAACCGCACTGGGACACCTTCCTCGCCCTGGCATGAACCCCGGAGGCCCCCTCATGCGCCCAACCCCCTGGCGCCAAGCCAACGTTGCGTTCCTCGACTGGGACCGCGCCGAGACCACCGCCCTGACCCACCTCGCCCCGCTCCTGCACGCCGCCGAGGACGAAGGGGCCCTCGCCGCCTGGTTCGTCATCCGCAAACGCCCCTGCTGGCGCGTGCGCTACCAGCCCGGCCCCGGCGGGCACGACCGCATCACCCGCGGGCTCGACGAATTGACCTCCGCCGGCCACATCGAAGGCTGGACGCCGAGCGTCTACGAACCCGAGGTCCACGCCTTCGGCGGCACCGAAGCCATGGACAGCGCCCACCGGCTCTTCCACCGCGACAGCCGCGGCTTCCTGACGGCCGAACCCCGCACGCACCGCGGCGAGACCTCCCTGATCCTGTGCAACCTCCTGATGCACTCCGCCGGCCTGGACTGGTACGAGCGCGGCGACGTCTGGGCCCGCGTCGCAGCCCACCGAGCCCAACCCGAAACCGCCGCCAGGGACGGGCACGACCGACTGCACACCGCCGTCCACCATCTGCTCTCGGCCGACCCGCACTACGTGCTACGGCCAGGCGGTCCGCTCGCCCACGCCACCCAGCGGGCCCGCGCCCACAGCGACACCGGAGCCGAACTGGCTGGACTCCACGCCGCCGGCAGGCTCCACCGCGGCCTGCGCGACGTCCTGGCCCACCACGTGATCTTCGCCTGGAACCGGTGCGGCCTGCCCTACGCCACCCAGACCTCGTTCGCCGCCGCCGCCAAGACCGTCGTCTTCGGCCCCGACCCCACCACCGAGAGGAGCCCCGCCGGTCATGTGGAAACCCCCTGATTCCGCGGCCCGGCTCTTCCCGCTCGTGGCCAGGCCCCGCCCCGCCCGCCTGCCTTTGCCCCAGCGGGTGCGGGCGCTGATCGAACTCGCCCCCGCGCAGGACGACCCGAGCACGGCCTCAACCGTCCACAACCAGGCCGCCCTGATCGCCTCCGACATCGGCAAGCCCACCACCGCCCGCGCGATGTGCCGCCGCCACGCGGTCGCCTACCTGCACTCCGCTCCCGGCTCAGGCCGCGGTCCGCGCCCTCGCCCCGGTCAACCTCGCCCGCCCGGCAACCACCAATCCGCCACCGCCGCACGGGCGGTGGCCGCAGTCTTCCACTCCGGCGAGAGCCCCGAGCCCTCGCAATCAACCATCCGCACCACCACTAGGGTCGCCCACGTGACTACTCTCAGCGACAGCACCGGCACCCCGACCGCCGACCAGCTGCGCGATGCCCTCACCGAGCGCCTGCTCACCGGCAAGCACATCACCAGCAGCCCGGTCGAGCGCGCCGTCCGCAGCATCGGCCGCGAGCACTTCCTGCCCAGCTTCACCCTCGAAGCCGCCTACGCGGACAACTTCACCTACACCAAGACCGACGGCTCCGGCACCCGGATCAGCGCCGCCTCCCAGCCCGCGATCGTCGCCATGATGCTGGAGCAGCTCGCTGCCCAGCCCGGTGAGCGGATCTTCGAGGCCGGCGCCGGCACCGGCGTCAACGCCGCCTACATGGGCCACATCGTTGGCCCCGGCGGGCACGTGGTCACCGTCGACGTGGACGACGACCTCGTCGACGGCGCCCGCAAACACCTCGCCGACGCCGGAATCGACAACGTCACCGTGGTCCTCGGCGACGGCGTCCTCGGCCACCCCGAAGGGGCTCCGTACGACCGGGTCATCGCCACCGTGAGCACCAGCGAGATGCCCACCGCCTGGCTCCAGCAGGTCAAGCCGAGCGGCCGGATCGTCGTCCCGCTGCGTCTGCGCGGCACCGCCGGCAGGGTCATCGCCTTCGAACGCCGCGGCGACGCCTGGGTGTCCATCGACGACCAGCTCGCGGTCTTCATGCCGCTGCGCGGAAGCATGGACGACGAACGCCGCACCGTGGCCCTCACCAGCCAGGGCGACGTCACCCTCCAGGTCCACAAGGACCAGAGCGACGCGGTCGACGCCGACCTGCTGCTCGGCATCCTGGACACCGAGCGCCACGAGGTCTGGACCGGCGTCACCATCCCGGCCGGCACCACCTACGAGTACCACGACCTCTGGCTGGCCCTCACCCTGCCCCACCCGATCGTGCGGATGAGCGTGACCGGCGACGCCCGCGACCGCGGCGTCACCCCCATGCTCCCCTGGGGTGCCATGGCCACCGTCCAGGACGGCTCCCTCGCCTACCTCACCCTGCGCGCCGCCGAGCCCGGCAGCGACGGCCGCAAGGCCTACGAGACCGGCGTCGTCGGCCACGGCCCCGGCGGCGCCGCCCTCGCCGACCTCGTCGCCGAACAGCTCCGCACCTGGAACGCGGGCTTCCGCGACCGGGCCCTGCGCTTCGAGCTCCCGGACGCGCCCGCCGTCGCCGATCCGGCCGCCGGCCGCTTCGTCCTGGACCGCCCCGACCACCCCATCACCGTCATCTGGGAGTAGCCGCGTGCACCCGACCGGACCCATAGCCCAGCGCTTCCCGCTGGTCGCCCGGCCCCGGCCCGTGTGCCTGCCTCTCGACGCCCGTGTCGGCCGGCTCCAGCAGCTGGCCGACACGGCCTCCCGGCAGGGCGACCCGGGCGCGGCATCCACCGTCTTCAACCAGGCCGCCCTCCTCGCCTCCGACATCGGACTGCCCGGCTACGCGCGCGAACTGTGCCACCGCCACGCCGCCCTCCACCTCACCCGCGGCCCGCTCCCCGCGATGAGCGCCATCCGCGGCCTGGAACCCCTGGTGAACCTCGCCCGGCTCCGCATCCGCGCGGACCACCACCAGCAGGGCCACCAGCTCCTCCTCGACCTCTACCGCGCGGTCAGCACCGGCACCGAAACCGCCGTCGACGGGATCCTGGTGCCCGCCCGGCTCACCGAGACCGACGGGCAGCGCGGCGAGGTCCGGGCATGGCTGTGGCGCGTCGTGCTCGCCGACGGCACCCGCGCCCTCACCTCCGCCGGCCGCTGGGACGAGGCACTGCGCCACATCGAGGAGCACCGCGGCGTCGGCCAGCGCATGTTCGACGGCCGCCAGACCGCCGTCCTCGCCGCCGCCACCAACGGCAACCTGCCGGCCGCCCGCGCCCTGCTGGAATCCACCGAGCCGGGCAGCGCCTGGGAGGACGCCGTCACTGCCGTCCTCACCGCGCTGTGCCGCCCCGGCGACGACCGGGCCGCCGAGACCGCGATCGACCGGTGCCTCGCCTTCGAGCCCGACGAGGGCCTGGCCGTCTTCACCACCCGCCTGGCGCTGACCGCACTCGACGCGGCCGGCTCGGACACCCCCCGGGCCCGAAACCTCCTCGCCCAGCTGACCAGCCGAACGGGTGAATCCGGCGACGGCTACGCGCTCCGGGACCTCCTGGGCCACGAGGGCGTCCGCCAGCACCTCGCCCCGGCGCGGCGGGAAGCTCTCGAACGGGCGCTCGCCGCCTGCGCGCTGGGCTCGGGCACCCTGCCGGGTGCCCTGCGCGGCGTCCTGGAGGAGGCGTTGGCCCGCGCCCAGGGGGTGCTCGAAACGTCCCCGTTCGACCCGGGCTCGCCCGGAGGGAATCCGCTTGAACAGCAAAATCGAACAGCACCATCATCAGTCACCTCCACTCCCGCGCAGCATCCCAACTCGGCTCCCTGACGGCGCACTTGCCTGGCCGGGAGGCGGATGCGCGGCGTGGCGTGCTCGAACACCACCATGTCCGGAGGTCTTCATGGACAACCCCGGCGGCACCGTACCGGCCTGCCGTTCGGCCGTGCCCGCCCGCGACCGCGAGGAGCATGTTCAGTGATCGACTTCGATGTACTCACCGACCTCGCCGCACGCGAGGGCATCCAACGGATCGGCGTCGGCGTCGTGGTCCGCGACGCCTCGAGCCGGATCCTGATGATCCGCCGGTCCCCGAACGACGTCCTACCGGGCCTGTGGGAGTACCCGGGCGGCGGCCGGGAGGAGGACGAGACGGTGCCCCTCGGCGCGGCCCGCGAACTGACCGAGGAGACCGGGCTCACCGGCCTGGGGCTGGAGTACGCGCGGCACCTCGACTTCACCAACCAGCGCGGGCTGCGCGTGCGCCAGTTCGTCTTCACCACCGTCGTCCCGGACGGCACCCGGGTCCTCCTCTCACCAGACCACGACGGCCACCAGTGGGCGTCCCCGGAAGCCCTGCCGCCCACCAGCGACGGGCAGCGCACGGTGATCGAGTGGCTCACCCGGCGCCTGCGCATCCCCGGCTGGCGGCCCGTCGGGAGCTACCTGGCCACCATCGCCCGGCCCAGCACCTACGGCTGCTTCCTGGTCACCGACCCGCAGGGCCGTGTCCTCGGGATGCGCTCGACCATCAACCCGGCCGTGTGGAACTTCCCCGGCGGAAACGCCGAGCACGGCGAGACGCCGTTCACCACAGCCCTGCGCGAGGCCCAGGAGGAACTGGGCCTCGACCTCGCCACCGAGAACCCCGAGGTGATCGCCCGGCGGCGCCTGGTCGCCGTCATCCACGAGCAGGCCGGCACCACCTACCCCGTGCCGGTATGCGGCTACATCTTCGACGGCGGTGCCCTGACGCCCGAGCAGCAGGCCCGCATCCGCCTGGACCCGGCCGAACACACCGAGTGGCGGTTCGAGAGCGCGCACGACTGGCGGCAGCTCATGGAACCCGCCGGCTACCAGCGGCTGCGCCAGGTGCTGCGCGCCCACCGCAGCGGCATCCCGCTCTACCTGGAACGCCCCGCCCCGTACGGCGACGACTTCGAGGGCGTCCTGGTCCTCGTCACCGACCGCGCGGGCCGACTGCTGATGCACCGGCGCGAGGACCGGCCCGGCATGCCCTGGCCGGGATACTGGACTCCGATCGGCGGCTGGCGCGAGGCCGGCGAGAGCGCTCCGGAGACCGCGGTGCGCGAGGTCCGGGAGGAGGCCGGCATCGAGATCACCGCACTGCGCCCCCTCCCCGACCCGAACGACGACCTCGGCCTCCCGCTCACCCGTGTCCTGCGGGCCGTCTGGGACGGCGACGAAGGCGACCTGCGGCTCGGCGACGAGGGCCTGGCCGTCCGCATGGTCCCCCTCGACGAGGTCCTCTCCCTCAAGGTCCCGCCCTACCTGCAGCACTACCTGCCGCTGCTCGCCGACGCTTCCGACCAGCCCGGCGGGGGGACCGCATGACTGCGCCCGACGCCCACCGGCCGTCCCCCACCGAGTCCCTCCGCTCCGCCGGGACCGATCCGCTGATCCTGGTCGTCGGCGTCCACCTCGTCCTCGTCGACGACGCCGCCGTGCTCCTCGGCCGGCGCCGCAACACCGCCTACGCGAACGGCATGTGGCACCTTCCCTCCGGCCACATGTCGCCCGGCGAGCGGGTCACCGCCTCGATGACACGCGAGGCCGAGGAGGAGCTCGGCATCCGCATCGCCGAGGCCGATCTGGAGCTCGTCCACACCCTGCACCACCTCGACGCCGACGACGACCGAAGCCGCCTCCAACTGTTCTTCCGACCCACCCGCTACGACGGCCTGGTCCGCAACGCCGAACCGCACAAGTGCCACGCGCTGCGCTGGTGGCCGCTGGACGGGCTCCCGGGCACCACGGTGCCCTACACCGTTCACGCGCTCGCCGAGATCGGCCGCGGCCGTTGCCTGTCCACCGTGGGGTGGGCCGCGTGAGCGCCGCAGCCGTCCCCGAGGACGTCGACCGGCTGGTGCGCGCGGCCGCGGGACGGTACGAGCCGGTGGGCGTGCGATCGTTCGCCCGCACGGGCCACCCTGCCGTCTGGGAGGTCGCCGACGAACGCGGACGCCGCCTGTTCGCCAAACGCCACAAGAACGCGCTCATGCACCGGCGGGAGACCACCGCCTACCGGATCCTCGCGCCGGCCCTCGGTGCCGGCCGGGCACCGGACCTGCTCGCCGAGGACGCCCGGTCGCTGCTCGTCCTCACCACCGCGCTGGCCGGCGCCCCGGTCATCAAGGCCGCCCTCACCACCGCCGAGGAGCGGGAGGTGTACCGGCAGGCCGGGCAGCTCGCGGCCGTCCTCCACGCCCATCCAACGGCCGGCGCCCCCGTCGGCGGCCGACTCCCCTGGGCCGAGGAACGCGAACGGGCGCTCGCCCGCGCCCGCGACGCCCAACTCACCCAGGAGGACATCGAGGTCCTGGCACAGACCACCCGCACCGAACCCCCGATCACCCCACCCGCCTACTGCCACGGCGACTTCGGCCCACGGAACTGGATCGTGCGCCGCGAGGGCAACGACGGCGGGCTCACGCTCGGACTGATCGACTTCGAGCGCAGCCAGGCCGAAGAACCGGTGCGCCGGGACCTCATGCGGGTCATGCTCCAGCTCACCCCGCACCGGGCCGACCTGCGAGTGGCGTTCACCGCCGGCTACGGGCGTGAACTCACCGCGCCGGAACAGGCGGCATGCCGGGCATGGGCCGCCATCGACTGCCCGGCCGCACTGCGCTGGGCCCTGGACCACCACCGCGACGAGGAGGTCCTCGGCTACGCCCGCACGGTCCTGGACCTGCTGCGCACCCCGGATACTGCCCTCTAACCCCTCTCCTCCCACTACTTCTTGGAGCATCCATGCAGTCCCTGCGTCAGGCCGTGTCCGTCATCGTCCACGACCAGAAGGCCGGCACGATCGCCGGCGTGCACTACGCCAACGACTCCTGGTCCACGGTGCCCGCCTGGACCGTCCCCGGCGGCAAGGCCGAGGAAGGCGAGCGCCTCGACCGAGCCGCCGCCCGCGAGCTGCGCGAGGAGAGCGGGCTGGTCGTGGATCCCGAGGAGCTGCGGCTCGTCCACACCATCCAGGTCAAGGCCGGCTGGGACGGCAAGGGGCCGTTCCTGCTCTCCGTGTTCGCCGCGACTTCCTGGCAGGGCGAGTTGACGAACACCGAGCCGGACAAGCACCTCGCCGTCCGCTGGGTGGACGCCGAGAACCTTCCCACCCCGATGTTCCCCACCTCGCACGCCGCGCTCATCGCCTACCTCGCCGGCGACAACCGGGGCTTCTCCACCTACGGCTGGGACACCCCCGCGGACCTGCGCGCCTACGTCGGGGCCTGAGTGGCCGGCCGCCACCGCCGCCCACCCACCGGCGAACAACTGGCCCTGCCCAGGGATGCCGACCTGCGGCTGCTCGCCATCACCCGGGGCCGCACCGTCACCGACGAGGGCGTCGTCACGCTGCCGGGCGGACCGCACCCGTACGCCTACCGCACGCTCTACCGGCCCGACGGCCGCGTCGACCGGCTGCTGGAGCGCCTGGCCCCCGGCCCGCTGCAGCCGCCCGATCTCCCACCCGCCGGCTGATTGCTCCTGGTGAGGCGCCCGACCGAGAGGAGCGGCAGTGTCCGCCGCCGACCACTGGAACGACCACTACCAGCAGGGCAAGGGCTTCCGTCCCGTCACCGAACCGGAGGTCGGGCTCCTCGCCGAGCACCTCTCACCGGGCACCGGCCGCCGAGCGCTCGACCTGGGCTGCGGCACCGGCGAGTACGCCGCCGCCCTCCACGACCTGGGCTTCACCACCACCGGCGTCGACTTCTCCCATGCCGCCGTCGCCACCGCCCAGGCCCGGCACCACGACCGCGACGGCCTCGACTTCCGCCTCCTCGACGTGGACCGCGGCGGCCTGGACCTCCTCCCGGCCGCCGAGTTCGACCTCATCACCTGCCGACTGTTCCTCGCCTTCGTCGACCTCGTACCGACCCTCGCCGGAACGCGCCGCCTCCTCGCCCCGGGCGGCCGGCTCCTCGTCACCACCCCGCTCGCCGAACGCCAGCAGGCCGGCCGGGAATCGATCGGCCTGCGCCCGGCCGACCTCGACCTGCTGCGCTCCTTCAGCTGGACCGCCGTCGCCGAGTACCCGCTCGACGACCTGCTCTGCCTCCTGCTGACCGCCCACACCACCCTGGACAGGACCACCCGATGACCCCTGGCACAGCCCAGCCCGCCCTCCCCGAGGACGCCGACGAACTGCTGCGCCTGCGCGTGGCCGTCCTGGACGGCGGCCGGCTCACCGACGAGTGGCGCACCATCTTCCGCGATGACATGCGCGAACGTCTGGGCACCGACCCCAACCTGCTCGCCTACGTTGTCCGCACCGACGACGGCCTCGCCGCGTGCGCCATCGGCATCGTCTACCGCGGCTACCTCGGCCCCACCTTCCCCACCGGCCGGTGGGGCCGCATCCACACCGTGGCCACCGACCCCGCCCACCGGCGGCGCGGACACGGCCGAGCCGTCACCACCGCCCTCGTCGAAGCCCTCAAGGACCGCGGCTGCGGCGCCGTCGAACTGCGCGCCACCGACGCCGGCGCACACCTGTACCGCACCCTCGGCTTCGAGCCCCTGGACGGCTTCATGACCCTGCGCCCCGGCCCCGGCGGATGGCTGCGCTGACCGCCCTCGATGCCGCCGCCCACAACGAGCCAGCCTGCTAAGGCCCCCGCTTCGACTGCCCCGTGCCCGCCCGCCGCGCCGAGCACGTCGACGCCAGCCCTCGCCAGCACGTAGGACCGGACGGCCGACCCGCCCACCCCACCTGGAGGACCACGCTTGAGGACCCGCCCGACCAAGCCCCGTCCCGACGAGGACATCTCCCCCAGCGAGAAGTTCCTCTTCGGCGGCCCGCTGCGCTACGACTACGGCTTCACCTCCCACGAACAGACCATGCTCACGGTCAGCTTCCTCACCGTGGCCCGGCAGATCCCCCGCCTGCTGCGCACCGCGGTGCAGCTGGCCTGGCAGGCCGACCGCGCCGCGCTGGCGGCCATCGCCGTCGCCGAGATCGGCCGGGCTCTGGCAGCCGCGTTCGGACTGCTGGCCACCAACCGAGCCCTCGCCTCCCTGTTCGCCTCCGGCAGTACCGACCACCTGCTGCGGGCCGCGCTGCCGGCCGCTTTCGCCGTCGGCGGCGCCTCCGCCCTGGCAGCGCTTCTGGGGGTCGTCTCCACCTGGGCGGGCAACCGGCTGGAGCCCAAGACCGAGCGGGCGGCCACCGTCGCGTTCCTCGCCCGGGCCGCCCGAGTGGAACTGGCCGCCATCGAGGACCCGGAGTTCAGCAGGCTCCTGGAGTCCGCCCGCTTCGGCACCGCGGCGGTGCGCCGCCTGATCAACCAGAGCATCTCCGTACTCACCGCCCTGCTCGGCCTCGTCGCCGCCGGAGGGGTCCTGCTCACGCTCGACCCCGTCCTGCTGCCCATGCTGGTCCTGATCGCCGCTCCGAAGGGCTGGGGCGCGGTGCGCTCCGCCCGCCGCCGCTACGGCTCGATGATGGCCTGGCTCCAGCACCACCGAGCCGCCGCCATCCTCGCCCAGCAGATCACCCAGCCGCACTCCGCGCCCGAGGTCCGCGTGCACGCCATCGGACCGTTCGTCCTCGGCCACTACACCGCGATGGCCCAGGCATCCGAGCAGGAGCAGAACCGGCTCGCGCGCACCACCGCCGCCACCTCCCTCATCGCCTCCGCCCTGTCCGGGCTCGCCGCCGCCGCGACCTTCGCCGTCCTGGGCTGGCTCGTCTACGACGGCCAGATGGCCCTCGCCGTCGCCGGCACCGCCGTCGTCGGTATCCGCACCGGCGCCGCCGACATCACTTCCCTCGTCCGCGCCGCGAACGGCCTGTACGAGGAGGCCCTGTTCGTCGCCGACCTGGAGCGCCTCCAGCGCGAGTCCGAACGCCGCGCCATCCCCACCGGCGGCACCGACCTCCCGCACCGCCCCGACACGATCACCCTGGAGGACGTCGGCTTCACCTACCCCGGCCGCACCACCCCGGCCCTGTCCGACATCACCCTCACCGTCCCGCGCGGGCAGGTCGTGGCGCTAGTCGGCGACAACGGCTCCGGCAAGTCCACCCTCGTCAAGCTCCTCTGCGGCCTCTACCTCCCCGACACCGGCCGCGTCCTGTGGGATGGCACCGACACCTCCACCGCCGACCGCGACCAGCTGTTCTCCTCCGTCTCCGTCCTCGAACAGGACTTCCAGCGCTGGCCGTTCACCCTGCGCGCCAACGTCCTGGTCGGACGCCCCGAGCACGGCGACGACCCTGCGCTCCTCAAGCGCGCCGCCGACTACGCCGACCTGCACCCGATCGTCGAGGCCCAGGACAACGGCTGGGACACCCTCGCCGCCCGCGGCTTCCAGGGCGGCGTGCAGCTGTCCGGCGGGCAGTGGCAGCGGGTCGGCATGGCCCGCACCCACCACCGGGCCACCACCGACGGGCCCGGCAACCGCCCGACCCACCTGGTCATCGCCGACGAACCGACCTCCGCCCTCGACGCCCAGTCCGAAGTGGCCGCCTTCGCCCGCATCCGCGAACTCGCCGACCAGGGCCTGACTGTCATCCTGATCACCCACCGCCTCGCCGCGACCGCCGACGCCGACCTCATCTACGTCCTCCACCAAGGCCGTCTCGCCGAACAGGGCAGCCACGAAGAGCTCATGGCCAACCCCGCCGGCCGTTACCGCGCCTCCTACCTCCTCCAAGCCGCTCAGTACGCCACCGCCATCCCGCACCAGCGCGACACTGGCCCGGCCCGTGACAAGCCGGCCCCGGGACAACCTGCCTGACCTGGGTCGGGGTGGGCACCTGCCAGGCGCCCACCCCGACCACAACTCGAGACCTCCCCGGGGCCGGGCGGGCGGGGTCCAGCAGCTCAGCCCACCTAGTCGGCGAGCTTGAACAACCCAGCGGCGAGGGCTCCCAGGAGGCTGATCAACATGATCGCGTCGCCGGGAACCGCACCCCGCCTCCTGCCGCGTGGAGCGCGGACAGCGAGTCCTCGTGGGTCATCCGAGTCCCGGATAGACGTCGACCAGGCCTCCGTGCGACCATCTCAGCCGGGCGGCCGGGTAGTCGGCCCGGATGCCGTCAGACGCCGCGGCTCCGTCACCGGCCTCGACGTAGTCGACGAGGTCGGGTTGACCGAGCTGCGTCACGAGGTTGCGCAGGAACAGGGCCCACGTCCCGGCTCCGAAGGCGGCAGCTGCATCGTCGCGCTCCAGGATCACGCCGATCCGCTCATCGACGCCTTCGCCGAACTGTACGCCGCAGGCCTGCCCCTGACGCTGCCGAACGGCTCCCACCCCGGCCAGGTCCTCGCCGGGGTGCCCCAGATGACGTCGGCTCACCCCACCGACCATCCAGTGTCGCCGACTGTGTGCGGCCGCACCGTCCGGTGTCGCCAGGTCTGCTGTTGCTGGGCCTCTGCCAGGGGCCTGGTGCTCGGCTCGGTGCGCGCACGCGGCGGGCGCTGCGGTACAGGATGGGTGTTGATGGCCTCGGTGACCTGACGCAGTCTGATGGCCAGAACGGCCAGCAGCTGGGCGTCGGCCTGGTACCGAGCGGGGTCGCGGGCATCCTCTGGCGCTGCGCGGCTTGCTGGTTGGGGTTCGGTCCGCGCTGGGTGCGGGGCTGGCCCCCGCCAGCAGGTCGGGTGGCTGCAGATGCTTCGCCGTTGAGCAGGGTTGCCAGGACCTTCGCGTCGGTGTGCGCCGTGGACGGGCTCGTGGCGATGGCTTTCAGTCCTTGGAGGGTCTGGAGTACGGGAACCTTCCGCAGCTGGGTGTTCCGTTGGGTGGTGCCGGCGTTGCGGAAGGCCCCGGGCTTGAGCGTGACGAGCATCTGCTGCGTGCTGCGGCCCTGGTCGCTGTTCGACCCGACCCGCCGGTAGTACTCCTCCCCCAGGTAGGTGAGGTGCCGCTGGAGTTCATCGGCGGGCATCTGCGAGTACTGCTGGGCCGTTGCCGGCGCCTGCTCCGGTTCGTTGGCCGAGTTCAGCAGCCGATCCAGGTCGCCCGGGTGTAGCGGTCGAACGCCTCCTGCCCGTCCGGAACGAAGCGCCACTGCGGCACGGCCTCGCTCAGCTCCGTTTCCGTCAGCCAACCGTGCCAGACAACCTCTTCCGGGGCAGGCGACACCTCGCCAGTGATCACGGCCTCATGCACGCCGAGCCAATACGGGCTGATCGCCCCCGGCACAGGACCTTGAACAAGAAGCGAACCGGTACATCAACGCCCATCTCCTCAGCCAACTCCCGATCCGCCGCCCGCTCGTAGGGCTCGCCCACATCCACAGCCCCGCCGAACATCACCTCATGGTGGCCGGGAAACCGGGACAGGTTCTCGGACCGCCGATAGACCAGTACCCGCCCCTGCTGATCGCGGCAGACCGTCGTCGCGACGCGGTGCAGCCAGCCTCGACGGATGGCCTCACGGCGCTCCACCACCGCCAGCACTCGATCTTGATCATCTACGCGTTCCGCCGATTCATCCACGGCACCCACGATCGCATGCCCCCCGTCAGCACTCTCGCCGCGACCGATCCTCCACAGTTCACTCAGCCGCGGCATCGCTATCGCGGACTGAGTCGTGAACCGTTGGCGCGGACCGACGGTGGCCCAGGCGATGGCGGTTTGTCCGAAGCGGGGTGCGGGCCGGAATCGAGCGTGCCTTTACATGAGGCACCTGGGTCTTTCTTGATCCGTCGTCGGGATACCGGATTGACTGTGTACCGAGCGGCCAGGTCTCCGGGGGCTCGGAACCCGATCCGGATCCGGTCGCACGTGTCACCCGGAGGCGGAGTCCGTGCACGAAGACGGAATACTCGGTCGTATCCGCGTGGTCCCCGCAGCAGAGGGAGCCCCGACCCGGGCAGTGGAGGAGCGCCGGACGGTGAGTCATGACGAAGCAGAGGAGGACAAACGATGTCTGACGCCGTGAACGAGACCCTCTACATGGGGCATGTCCTGGAGTGGCACGCCGATCAAGGATGGGGTGTCCTGGCTTCCCGTTCTCTGCGGGAACCGGTTTGGGCGCACTTCTCCGCCATCGTCGGTTCCGGCTACCGGGAGCTGACGGCTGGACAGGTCGTTCACTTCACTGCCGAGCAGGCCGAGCAGGACTCCTTCCATTGGCGGGCGGTACAGGTGCGCCTTCCCGACAGTTCTCTCGAGCCCCAGCCCGAGGACAGCCGAGGACCTGGGTACTCGTCAGATCTGACCATCACCTTCGACGACGAGTGACACGCCTCACGCCGCGTTTCTTCAACCGACGAGGAATACGAGGAACTCCATGTCTTTGCGTCCCTTCTTCAAGCCCGCGGCCATAGCCGCGCCGACGCTCGCGCTGGCCGTGCTCGCAGGTGCAGCTCCAGCTCACGCCGGGGTCAACGAGGGCCGTCACACGTTCAAGATGTCCGCGCCCTCCTACAATAGGTCTGACGCGAACGGTACCTTCGACGGCCAGGTGAACATGGCGGGAACCGTCGGGAGGCCTGCCCCGATGGCCTGGTCGTTCACGACCTCTCCTGCGATCCGGGCGATCGCCACGGGGAGGATGGACTGCGCGGCCGGCCACATGCAGCTCCGCTACAGCGACTCGCACCGCGGCGTCCCCGTCGACTACCACTGGCACTCCACCGTGCCGGACAACCGCCGCGGCACGGACTACACCCTGTACGGGAACTGCACCTTCCCGGTGAAGGTGCAAGGCCGCGCCGGAAAGGCCAACCTGGGCTTCCGCTTCAACTACTCCCTGTTCGACGGCATCTCCCGGCCCAACAGGCCCGCCTCCGACCCGGACACGACCGCCCCCGAGGAGATGGCCTACACCTCGGACCTGCAGATCGAGTACGACCCCGCATGATCTGACCCCGTAGATGGACTTCTCGACAGCTCCTGTGCACTGAACGTCATCAACGGAAAGGCCGAGCCGCGCGCCGACAGTGAGGCGTCGCCGGCCTCGCCCACCACGAACCGTGGTTGTGGCGGGTCGACATTGAACGGATCGGTCTGCCGTTCGCCCCTTTGAGCGGACGGCAGACCGGTCCCCGGCCGGAGCTCGGTTCCGGACCGCCCGGCGGCTCTGCGCCAGGGCTGCCGGCAGGACGAGGCACACCCCGGCATCGGTGGTTCCACAGCGCGGGGCCAAGCGCGGGGCCCGGACAACGCCGGGGCGCCCGCTTCGGCTTCACGCTCCGGAGCACGGATTCGTGACCTCCCCCGGTGATCCCCTATTGACCAGAAACGGTAGGGGTTCTGGGTCGTTGAACGCTGCATGAGTGAACTGGTGGGGGGAGCGCGGCACTTGTGACCGTCGACTCAGGAAGCGTCGCGGCTTCGGGCGGTGGCCGCGCTCGTGGAGGGACGGGCCCGCGAGGACGTCGCGGCGATGTTCAAGGTGTCTCTGAGGGTGGCGGACGGCCGGCGGCCGCGAGGCACTGACCTGCCGCCCTCACGGCAGGCGGATCGGGGAGCATCAGCTCCTGTCCGAGGCCGAGCAGGCTGCCGTGCGGCAGGCCGTGCTCGACCATCAGCCCTGCAAGCAGCTGTGGACGCGCTCGGTGAGGTGGGCGCGTTCGTCGGTGCTGTGGAGGCCTTTGTAGGGGAGGCCGAAGCCGGCGGGGATGCCGTGGCTGGCGAGGAGGTCGCCGATGTTGGAGGGGCCGGCGATCTTGGGGCGGGCCAGGGTGCCGTCCCAGGCGCGGGCGAGGTCGGCCCGCGCCTGTTCCCCGGCCGGGGTGGCGCCGTGCCCGATCCGGTGGGTGCCGGGGTCGTACGTCCTGGGCAGGGCGTCTGCGGGTACCTCTCAGGTGGTGGCGGGGGCGGGGGCGTGCCAGCCCATGCGACGGCCGTAGCCGGTCAGGGCGGTCCAGACGGTGACCGAGAAGCAGCACCTGTACCCGGCGGTGCGCAAACACCTGCCCGGCGGCGAGGAGCCCGCCAACAAGGAGGTCGCCGACCACGCGACCGTCGAGAAGCTCCTCAAGGACCTTGAGGACGTGGACTGCGGCGACGCCCGGTTCGGCATCCTGGTCGACCGGATCGTCTCCGAGGTCTCAACGGACATCCGGAGCACACCCTCTCTCCGGCCCTGGCCGGGGTCCGCCCGCTCGAGCAGCTGCACGAGCTCGGTGACCGGATCCGGCGGGCGAAGCACCCACCCACCCTCGCGGCCGGGACGGGCCTGGTCGACCACGCCGCGACCTCGTGACGGAGCGTGGCACGTCTTCGTGACACCGGAGGCCGTCGTGGGCCGGCCCACGACCGTGTTCCGTCGCCCCGGCGCCCGGCCGTCCTTCCTTCGCAGGACGGCCCGGCCAGGGCCCGACGGTCAGCCCCCGCCGGCCGCCGTCCAGTAGCCGCGATCGGCCGGCAGGCGCGTGCGCAGGTCGCCGCGGACCTGCTCAGCCAGCCGCCGGGTGTCACGCCGGTTGACCGTCGCACCGATGCCCGCGCCGAGGAGCAGCGGGGCGGTCGACGGCAGCCGACGCATCCAGCTGCGGGTGAGCCGGCGACGCACCTGCTGGCGCACCTCCGACCCGAGGGCGAGCGCCGCGAGGCCCGCCGGGCGGATCAGCAGTCTGGCGTCGATCCCCCGGCGGTTGGCCCAGGCGCCCAGGTAGGCCACGCTCCGCTGGGTGGCGCTGCCGTGGATCGGGACGCCGTAGACCTCGTGCAGCTCGGCGATCAGCTTGATCTCCACGGTCGCCACGGCGATCGTCTCGGCCGTGATCTCCACCAGCATCGCCGGCGGCACGGGCAGCATCGCCACCGCGCCGACGCCCGCGCCGAGCGCGCCCGAGGCCCGGGTGGCACCGGCGGTCAGCAGGTCGGCCAGGCGCTCGGGGTCCTCGGCACCGGGATGCTGGGCGCGCAGGGTGGCGAGGTCACGGATCGGGATCCGCTGGGCCGCGCGCACCAGCTGCTCGGTGAGGGCCTTGCCGCCGAGGACCGCTCCCCGGCCGCTGCTGCCCTGCAGCCGTGTCACCTTCGCCATCAGCGCCCGGGCGCGGCCTCGCTGGACGTGGTACTCGGTGGCCTGCCAGGCATCGGCCGGCCGCTCGGCCCGCTCGACCAGCTGGGCGAGGCCGTCGGCAAGGGCCGTGTCCGGGGCGGCCGGGCCCGCCTCGGGGGCCGGATCGGCGGTGTTGTCGGGACTCGTCCTCGAAGCGCCGGGCCCCGAAGGCCCCGGTCGCTGGGAGCGACCCGGTCTGCGGAAGACTGCCATGGTGTGCGGGTACCCCGTGGTCCGGACGGCACGCCTGGGGCGGTCCACCGGGTGGGCGGGCGGCACCTCGGTCAGCGTCGGGTGTGGGGGCCGGACGGTGCCCGGAGGTCGAGGGTAAGGCAGGAACGGGCCATCGCGCGGCTGGCCGAGGACGGGCAGCGGGCGGCGGACCAGCACCTGATGCCGACCGAGCGGTCACTGGTGGTGATGCAGAGCCCTCGGCGTTCCCGATCAGGTCACAGCGCCGACCACCCGAACTTCGCCACGATCGGGTCCAAGGGCGTGAGGTACCCAGTTGAGTAGCACTTCGTCGCGGACGACACCGCCGAGCACGTCACCTGCGCGCCGTTGTCCCCCGCCACGATCACCCCGACCGGAGCCATCGAGTCGTCCTGCGGATTCGCCACCGCCGGGCCGCCGCTGTCACCCTGCGCCACCGCGATACCGCCGCTGCGGGACTTCACCTCCGTCAGCGACACCCGCCCGTCCGAAGTGCTCATCCCCGTCCGTGTCACCTCCAGCTCGCAGTGGCAGCCGGACGTGGCCCCGGAGGAACACACGCTGTGCCCCTGGTCGGCCCGTACGGCCGCACCCGCCGCGACAGCGACCGTCCCGCCCCCGAGTTCTTCTCCTGGGTCTGGGCTCAGGACGGCGGTCCGGGGGCCGAGATGCTGGGTGACCTGACCGGCCTCCTCGTGGCCGACCTCGGCGCGGGCGCCGCGCGGCACGCAGCCCACCTCGCCACCCACCATGCTCCGGCCCGGGTCGACGCCGTCGACGCCTCCCCTATTAGATCAGCGTGTCGAAGCTGAGCTTGTTGTTTAACCTTGGCGCCTGCGAGGGTGTGGTGGGTACTGAGCTGGTGGCTGGTCGGAAATTCGACCCTCGACCGGCAGGGTGACTTGGCAGACTGCTCGTCATGAGCAACTCGTACGCGCAGGCAGTGCTGAGGACGACGGATGTTGCGGAGGCATTGCGAGTCGCTGGGCAGTTGCTCGATCTCGCTGACACCGGGGAACTCGAAGTTGACTTCGAAGCACGGGTCTCCACGCCCCGTGAGCTGGCGCGGCTGACCGAGGTCATGCCGGACGCTGACTCGTGGTCCTACGGGGCCGACCGGCACGGCTCCTCGCGCGATGGCGACTCTCCGTCAGAGTGCCTCCCGATCCTCATGAGCAGATGGTGCATGGCCCCGGAAGATGTGGAGGCGTTCCTGGCTGCGGCGGGGAGCGTCCCAGTCATGGTGCGCTGGGATTTCAGCAGTTGGCCCGAGGCTCCTGAGGTCGGCCTCGGCTTCGGAGGCACCAGAGGCGCTTACGTGACGGTATGTGTGAATGCTCGCGACCTCTACCTTGAGGAGCCCGCGACGGATCACACGGTGTACGTCCACGTGAAGCAGGTCGAAGCCCAACGGGCTGCCTGGCTGGCAGCGCAAGTCGGCCTTGAGGTCAGTAACGAGGGGTCTTGACCGGCTCCTCGGCCAGCACCGTGAGCGAAGCCGTCGACCAGGGACGTGCCCAAGCCCGCAGTGCGCACGGAGACGGCATGACGGACGGCGAGCAGACGCAGCCAGTCGCTCCTCTCGGCCACGGAACTGGCCGCCGTCGGGCACCTGATCAACCGGTGCAGCTGCCGGCAAGGCCGCACCCCGACGTGCCCCACCACCAACCACCCTGGTGCGAGGAACGGAAAGCAGCCCCGCCGACGAGTTCGGCGGGGCTCCCGCACAACCCCGGCCTCACCCAGACGACGTGAAGCCGACCTCGATGTCGCCCATGTCCACATCGAGCTCCATGTCCGAGGGCGACCCGGCGCGGGTGGTGCCCGGGCCGTGCCGGGCGGGCTCGTCGCGTTCGCCCTCCCCGCCCACGGAGATGGACCCGGTGGAGCTCCCGTCCCAGATGAGAGATCCCGGGCTCGCGAGGCCCGATCCCGAAATGGTGACGGTGTCGGACTGGGAGCCGCCGGCACCGATGACCGGCCCGCTGCCGGCCCCGTGGGCGAGCGCGGGTGCGGCGAGAGCCAGTGAGAGTCCCGCGAGCACGGCAACCGCGGTACGGCGAAGTCGCATGATTCCTCCAGAGGTCGAGGGGTCGTCCGTACACCCCACCCCACCGCGCCAGCGCGGCACGGCCGACACCCTGACCCAACCGCCCACCTCCCCCGGCCAGTGGAACGCACGCATGACCAGGGCCGGCCGGCCACCTCCCCCGCCGTCCCCACCAGCCGCAAGGGCGCACCCACAACCACCAGCGCGGGATCCCCCGCCGACCCCGGGCCGCCGACCCCGGCATGCCCCTTGAGCAAGGCCCGGACCGGCTTCACCCGGACGGACGGCGCACGGAGTGGCTCCGCCCCCCGGGGACCGGAGCGAGGGAGGCTTCCAGCCCCAGCACTTCGTGAACGGAGCACCTTCATGCCGCCCAGGTCCGAAGCCGAGATTCCCGACCCCCGCCAGGAGTCGCCTTCCAGGGCCCCGCTCTTCGACACCCCCCGCCCTGTATGGCCTCGGCGACGAGTTGGATTCCCTGGCACGCTCCCACCGTCGCGCCATCGAGCGCACACTGGCCGCCACGACTCTCACCAGTGGTGAACTGGACTCTCTGGAAGGGAAGGGGCTCGCCCTACGGCGGAAGTACGTCAGCGAGCCTCCGCTGACGATGCTGGCCCGACTGCTGACGACCCTGGAGGAAGTCCGGCAGTACTCCGAGGAGCGGCAGCCCGCGCTCGTCCAGGTTCGGCTGTCCGAAATGCTCGCGGTGCTGTCCACCCTGACCGCTGACGCCATGATGAAGCTCGGGCGCAAGGAACAGGCCCGCGACTGGTACGGCACCGCGAGGTCGGCCGCCGACGACAGCGGCAACCGCGAGCTGCGCACACGGGTACGCGTGCAGGCAGCCATGCTTCCGTTCTACTACGGCCCGCTGGAGGAGGCGGCTGCCCTCACCCACGAGGCCATACTTCTCAACGCGGGCGCCCGACCGTGAGCGGAGCGTTCGCCGCCGCCGACGCCCGCGTGAGAGCGCACCGAGGTGACCAGGAGGGCACTCGTACGGCGATCACGCGCGCCCGTGACCTGTTCGAGCACAGTCGCCCGACCACCCAGGCGGACGACGCCTGGGCGTTCCCCTATCGGCGCCTCCAGCTGTACCTGTCCGGTGCCTACACCGCGCTCGGTGACACGGCGCAAGCCGGGCAAGGCGCTACGCCTCTACGTCGGCCACACCGGCATCGACCCGGCGCTGCTATGGCTGGAGCAGGCGATGTGCCTGGTCAGACAGCACAGTCCGAGGCGTGCCAGCTGGCCCGCGAAACATACCTAACGGTTCCCGCGGACCACCGCACGCAGATCCTCGGCGCCCGCGCGGCCGACATCATCAAAATAACGCCGGAGAACGTACGGCCCCGCGCCGCCCGGGAACTCGGCGAACTCCTGGCGCTCCCGAGCGGCGCGACGTGACAGACCGGCCCGCTGCGCGGCAGGCTGGCGGGCATGAGTGCTCCGATCGTCCGGATCGGCGGGTTCGCCGAGTCCGAGGTTGTCAGCGTCCTCAATTCCGCCTGCGCGCAGATCGGGCTCGACCCCGCCGACGCTGTCGTACTGCACGGCCACACCAACGCCGTCTACCTCCTGCCGACCGCCGGAGTGGTCGCCAAGATCGCACGGGCCGGCACGGCCCTGACCGGTGTCCGGCGCACCGTTCAGCTGGTGCAGTGGCTCACCAACCACGAATTCCCGACCGCCGAGTCGCTACCGGTGGAGCAGCCGGTCATCGCCGACGGGCATGCCGTGACGTTCTGGCAGCATCTTCCTCAGCCCGGGCACCCCGTCCCGGCCGCGCACCTCACCGGTCCGCTTCGTACGCTTCACGAGCTTCCGCCGCCTCCCTTCGACGTGCGACCCGTCGATACGGTCGGGGCGATCAGACGCTCGATCGCCGAAACGACCGCGCTCCCACAGGACGATCTCGCCTTCCTCAAGAACCGCTTGGCCGAGCTGGACGATGCCCGGCGCCGGGTGCGCTACGCCCTGGCCCCCGGGCTCTTGCAGGGCGATCCGCAGCACCGGAACGCCCTGCACCACCAGGAGGCGGCCGTCCTGTGCGACTGGGGCAGCGCCTGCTTCGGACAGCCGGAGCTCGACCTCGTCACCGTCGAGATCCACTGCCGTCGCTTCGGCTACGGGCCCGCCCACTATCAGGAGTTCGCCGACCGGTACGGCTTCGACGTGGCCTCCTGGGAAGGCTTCCCGGTGTTGTCCGGTCTGCGGGAGCTGAGGATGATCACGACGAACGCCGAACGGGCCGGGCCGTCGGGAGCCCGACGTTCGAGGAGGTTCGCCGGCGCATCCAGGGTCTGCGCTCCGGGCACGACGAGCCCAGCTGGACGGCTGTCTAGCCAGGATTGCGTGGTAGGGCTACGCCGTAGTGTGCGGGAAAGTGTCCGCGACGCCAAGCCCCGGGCATCCTGACCCCGGTGCCCGCCAGGAGCTCACCGTGAGCAGCTGGGACGAGCGAGCAAGCCCCGGGCATCCTGACCCCGGTGCCCGCCAGGAGCTCACCGTGAGCAGCTGGGACGAGCGAGCGAGCGAGTTAGTCGTTGTTGTTACATTTCCGAGCCAACCATCCCAGTTGATCCCGATTTGTGCTTCGTGATCCTCAACCAGAGCGCGCACGACTGCGGCTGACCACCAATGCCAACCCCGCCACCCACACAGCCGAACAAGTCCGGAAGCGTACCGGCCGCTTTGCCCGGTTGCTCGAGACGCTGCCAGAGGCGGACCTACAGACACTGGCCGCGATCACCGAGCCGCTGGACGAGGCCGAGCGGCAGCATCGGCCCACGGATTGAAACGACACCGCCGCCGTGGTCACCGGCTCGGTCCTCCTGCTCAGTTTCGGCCTCGGCTAGTACTCCAGCCGGACTTCTCCATTCCCGCTGGTCGACGGCCTGGGAGTGGGGAGTGTAGCGGGCGGACGGGCTGTCAGGGGCGGTCTTCATGAGGCCGCCCCTCGATCGTGTGCAGGCGGCGTTGGTAGCGGCAACGCCGGGCGGCCGCCTGGCGCGTCCGGCGCCAGTTGGACCAGTTCAAGGCATGAGTGCGGCCGGGCACGCCTGGCTGCCAGCGGGCGCTGTGCGCGCGGCACCTCGGTCTCCACCGAGCGCTCGAACTGCGAGTACTCGGTCTGCAGGACCGACACCGGGTGGACGTCGTGGGCGCGGCAGATGGTGTCCGGTCCGGCCTCCGAGAGGCCGAAGTAGAGCACCTTGCCTTCGGCGATCAGCTCGCCGACGGTGCCGGCTACTTCCTCGACGGGGAACGGCCGGGGTCGACGCGGTGCTGGTAGAGGTGGTCGATGCGGTCGGTGTCCAGGTGTTGCGGGCTCGCCTCGATGACCGCGCGGATGCGCTCGGGCCGGCTGTCGAGGGCGCGGCCGAAGCGGGAAGGGCCGGTGAGGTCGAAGCCGAACTTGGTGGCCAGGACGACCTCGGCGCGGAACCCCTTGACCACCCGGCCGAGCAGGTGCTCGCTCGTGCCGGCGCCGCGGCCGTAGAGCTCGGCAGTGTCGAAGTGGGTGACGCCGAGTTCGAAAGTGCGGCGCACGGCGGTGGCACCGCCGTCCGCGGCAGCGTCGCCGTAGGCCATGGTCGTTCCCATGGTGCCCAGCCCGATCGCGGACGAGGTCAGGCCCTGCGAGCCAAGGGCGCGGAGCTGGAGCGCCCACATGACCCGATCGAGTGAACTGGGTCCCCTGGGCGCAAAAGCGCGGCTCGGGATGCTCTACTGCCTGGCACCCAACCTGGCGGGGCCAGATCCTGCTTCCTGCTTTGCCAAGCACCAGCCGGACAGCCTGCGTCGTGAAAGCGCGAGGCTAACTGAACGGCGTTGGGTCGCAGGTCGGGTCGGGGTCGAGCAGGCCGAGCTGGTGCGCCATGATCGCGGCCTGGGTGCGGTTCTCCAGTCCGAGTTCCCTGAGTAGCCGAGAGACGTAGGTCTTGACCGTGCTCTCGGTGAGGCAGAGCCGTTGGGCGATGCGAGCGTTAGACAGTCCGCACCCCATCTGAGTGAGGAGGACGCGCTGGCGGCTGGTGAGGTCCGCCAGCGTGGGCAACTTCGACGGGACCGGCGGCCGTGGTGTTTCCAGCAAGTGGCCGGCCGTAGCCGGGGTCAGCGCGATGCCTCCGCAGGCGACCATGTGGACAGCGGCGGTGATACGTTCGGGCGGCGCGTCCTTGAGCAAGTAGCCGTTGGCTCCGCTTCGCAACACCTCAGCGACAGCATCGCTGGTGCTGCACGCGGTCAGGATGAGGACAGCTGGCGGATTCGGCAGCGCCAGCAGGAGCTTGGTCAAGGTGAGTCCGTCCGCTCCGGGCATGTGCAGGTCCGTGAGGACGATGTCCGGGGCCAGTTCGCGGGCTCGACGGCACCCGGACTCCTTGACGCACACGGCGGGCCTGGACGGACACCTTGTGCTTCCCGCCCCGGACCGGCCACCGCGCGGCTCTACAGCTGCCAGGCCCGCGTCGGTGCCACGTGCGGTCGTTGAGGGTGTCCGGTGGCACTCGCCCGCCTCCCGCCCCTGGCGGCGACCGGGCCCGGGACTCCTATCCCCTGCGCGCCCGCCACCTGTTCGGCACCTCGCGCGGCCGCGGTATCGCCCGGTCATCGATGAGGCGACCACGACGGCGGACGAACTCAGCGGCTGGGCACTCGCTCAGCCCATCAACAGTCGGATCGAGAAGCTCGCCGTTCCCGCCTCGCTCGGCGAGCAGGCCCGGCTCCTGATCGCCGCGCCCGCGGACACCGGTGCCGCGCTCGCACCGACTCATAGGCCGATGGCGGACTTCGGCCCCATGTACGACCCCGCGCCCGGCCAGCCGGCCCGCATCAGGCCTACGAACCTCCCGCTGAACCCGCGACCGGGAAGATCCTCGGCCTTCACCCACTCGACCCCGCGGATCGGGCGCGCGTCCACTCCCTCGGTCACGTCCCCGATCCGCCCGCCGACCACCTTGACTTCGAAAGAGACGTGCACAATGTGAGCACTCGTCACATCGCAGACGTAGAGCAGACGGCCGACCTCGACTTCCAGGCCGGTCTCCTCCAGCATCTCCCGGCGCAAGGCCTGCTCCAGGCTTTCACCGTCCTCGACTTTCCCGCCGGGCAGGGACCAGGTCCGGTCCCCCTCGGTGTTCTGGTCCAGCAGCAGCAACTGCCCGTCCTCCACGGCAATTCCGGTCACTCGTGTATGCACCCGCTGACCGTACAACTCACCTCGCCCGCCCAGGACGTGGATCGGTGAGGGCCTACCAGAGCATCAGGGTGGTCACAGCCGCTGGAGGACTGGCCACCCGGGGCCCGGGGGGCCGGGTGGTCGCCGTGGCCGCGCCCCGACGCTCCGGTGCTCGACCTTCTGCTCCTGCGCGCAAACACCGGAGCGCGTTGCCCGCCGCCAGGACATGCCACCGTCCGGTGCGGAGCCGGTGGCCTCAAATCGGCCGCGATCCCCTCGCCCTGGCCACCTACCGCCAGCCGGCCGAGCAGCACGTCCAGTGGGACGGCCTGCTCATGCTGGCATGACACCAAGCCCCCCTTACCGGCCGACACCAGCCGACACCAGCCGGCACGGCCCCGTGGCAGTCAGCGCGTGTGAGGGCGCCGCGCACGCAGGAGGGTCGTCACCACCGCGACCTCCGGCGACAGCGACGGAAGCGCATGGACGTCGACGCCGGCGTCCTGGCGGCCTCGCCGTCCTGGAAGTCGCCGACACCCGGCCCGAACCGCGCCCGACCCCGTCCGTCCACGGTAGCCCGGCGGCCGGGGTGTTCGAGTGCGGACGCGCGCGGTTGGACGCGGGTGGGGCGTTCGGGGATCGGGGCTGGTGGGCGGGAGCGCGGGGCGTGTAGTCGTTGCCGGGTCGGTATCCGTGCGGACCAGGGGAGTTCTCCGTGGTGGGACAGCAACGTGGGGTGCGGGTGGCCCTGGTGACCGGTGGGGTGTCGGGGATCGGGCGGGCGGTGGTGGAGGACCTCGCCCGGCACGGGCACCGGGTGGTGGTGCTGGACCACGAGGAGCCGCAGGAGCCCCTGCCGGACGGGACCTCCCTGGTGCTCGGGGACGTGCGCAGCGCGGCCGACAACGAGCGGGCGGTGCGCGCCGCGGTGCGGGCGCACGGCGGGCTGGACGTGCTGGTGGGCAACGCCGGGATCCACGACGGCGGGGTCTCGCTGCGCGACCGGTCGGCGGGCGAACTGGCCGACCTGGCGCGGCGGGTGCTGGACGTGGACGCCGTGGGCTACCTGTTGGCGGCGCGGGCGGCGGCGGAGCCGCTGCTGGAGCGGTGCGGCGCGATGGTGTTCACGCTGTCCGACGCCTCGTACGTGGTGCGCGGCAACGGCTCGGGGGTCGCCTACGCGATGGCCAAGCACGCCGCACTCGGGCTGGTGCGCCACCTGGCGGCGGATCTCGCGCCCCGGGTGCGGGTGAACGCGGTGGCGCCGGGCGGCGTGGTGACGGGGCTGCGCGCGGCGGTGGGGGCGCAGGGGTCGGAGCAGGTGTTCGGCGATCCGGACGGGATCAGCGCGGTGATCCGGGACTTCAATCCGCTGCGCGTGGTGCTGACGCCCGGGCAACTGGCGCCGCTGTACCGCTTCCTGGCCTCGGACGACGCGCACGGGATGACGGGCGAGGTGCTGCGGCCGGACGGCGGCCTGGACGTGCGGTAGCGGAGCCGCGAAGGGGGCCGGGCGGCAGGTGCGCCCGGCCCCCTTTCCCGTCACACCGGCGGGGGCGTCCAGGTGCCGGGGTCGGGGCGGCCGATGAGCGTCGCGGAGACGAGTTCGTCGCGGGCGTTGGCGGTGCCCCAGACGTCGGTGGTCTGGGCGTTGGCCGGATAGACCTTCGGGGTCCAGCCGTGCTCCTCGTCGATCACCTGGGCGGCGGTGGTGTACTCCAGCACGAAACCGGAGGACGGCTCCTGGAAATAGGAGAAGGTGTTCTGTCCGACGCCGTGCCGCCCGGGGCCCCAGACCGGGGCAATGCCCGAGCGCATCAGCGAGCCCGTGGCCCGCATGAACTCATCAAGTCCGTGGACCTCGAAAGCCACGTGGTTGAGCGAGGTGTGCGGGGCGCGGGTGAACGCGATGGTGTGGTGCGCCGGGCCGGTGCGCAGAAAGCACATCACGTCCTCGACCCAGTCGGTCACCCGGAATCCCATCACCGTCTCGTAGAACTCGCGCGCCACCTGGATATCGGGCGTGTTGAGCACGACGTGGCTAATCCCCTTCGGACGGGTCTCGCTCGCGGTCACAGGTGTGAACACCCGCCCCGCCACTCCCGCGGAGACCTCGATCGTCCGGCCGTCGCAGTCCAGGAACCGCACCGCGTGGCCGCCGCCGAGGTCCTGGCGCGGGCCGGGCTCGCCGAGCAGCCGGCCGCGCGGGTGGGCCGCGACCCGCGCGGCGACGAGGTCCACCTCGGCCGCCGAGCCGGCCGCGAGCGCGATCAGGTCGACCCTGGGCTCGTCGGTGACGCGCAGCCGGAGCACGTGGCTCTCCGGACAGCCCGCCCCGAAATAGATCCGGTCGCCGTCGCGCTCGACGACCTCCAGCTGCCAGCGGTTCTCGTAGAATTCCGCGGCGCTCCGGAGATCCGGTACGCCGAGACCGACATGCCGCACGTGCAGAACCATGCTGCCTCCTGAGGACATTCGCGAGGATTTCACGGAGGATTCGCGCCGTGGAATAGCGCGGGAAATCGCCGGGCGAACTCGGCGGGACGGCCGGAGTTCCACCCCGACCCGCACCCTAGGCGGATTTCCGGGGGAAGTCGACGGTCACCGGACTCCCGGCATTCGCACACCCGCCCGCAGAAGGCCCGACCACGACTGCGCGCGGCCCGCACACCACGACCGTCCGCCGTGCGCGCATTCCCGTGAAGACTCGAACGCGCATTCGCCGGCCGGTGTCGCGCGGACACCGGACCGGGCCGACCGCCCGGCCGGATTCCGACCGTCGCCCGGCGGATCGACGCCACTGGCAGACATGCGCCACCCCATCTGCCACACAGACACCTTGACGCCCCACAGGGCGCTCGGAGCCCGCCCCGGGCGCGACGGAGCGGCCCGCGCCCCCGGCCGCCCGGGCCCTTCCGCCCGGCCCCGAGCACACCGCGGACCCGGTCCGCACGAACCACGCCGACCTCGCTTTGGAATTGACCGAAGCTTTCCATGGATTCGTCCGCAGCCGGTCCCCCGGCCCCGGGAACACGAATGCCTACCCGGCCGCGGCCCGGCTCACACCCGGGGCCGGGAATTGCCCTCGGGCCGTCACAGCCCTTGACTGTTCGCAGCTAAATCACGCATTGTCAGGAACATTGACGGGGGGCGACAACGGGATGCGGGCGCTCGGCGGGCGCCCATCCACGGCTCGCCCCAGGAATTCGAAAATCCGCTGAACCTCAACGACTCCGGGAACGTCACCGCCTGAGCCGACCCAGGCGTGCGTTCTCGGACAACGGTTTCGTCACACACGGGGAGTAGCGTCGAGATGAGCACGACTCAGCCTTTCTGTCACGTCGGCGACCCCACCTCCCTGCTGCTGTCGCTTCGGCACGACAAGCTGCAGCGGGCCGCCGTCACCGTGGTGCCGATCCGCGCGCTCCTCGACGCCGACTCGCCGAGACTGGAAGGCGAGGACGGCGAGCACGTCCGGCTGCTCGCCGCCTCCGACGCCACCCACCCGCCGATCCTGGTGCACCAGCCGTCGATGCGGGTGGTCGACGGCATGCACCGGCTGCGGGCCGCCGAGCTGCGCGGCCAGCAGGAGATCGAGGTCCGCTTCTTCCAGGGCAGCGAGGCGGACGTCTTCCTGCTCTCGGTGGCCGCCAACATCAAGCACGGGCTGCCGCTCTCGCTCGCCGACCGCAGCTCGGCGGCCCGGCGGATCTTCGCCACCCACCCCGCCTGGTCGGACCGGATGGTCGCCTCCGTGGCCGGGCTGTCCGCCAAGAAGGTCGCCGAACTGCGCCAGCAGCAGGTCTCCCACCTGCCCAGGCTCACCAGCCGGATCGGCCGGGACGGCCGCTCCCGGCCGCTGGACTGCTCCCAGGGACGCGAACGCGCCGTCGAACTGATCGCCGACAACCCGCAGGCCTCGCTGCGTCAGATCGCCCGGGCGGCCGGCATCTCCCCGGCCACCGCGGCCGACGTGCGCGACCGGCTGCGCCGCGGCGAGGACCCGATACCGGCTCGGCGCCGCGGCGGCGGCGAACGGAACGCGCCGCCGCGAGAACCGGCGGCGCCGCGCCAGGAAGCGGCGTCCCCGGCCGAGTTGGCCAAGCTGTTCGACCGGCTGCGCAAGGACCCGTCGCTGCGCTTCAACGAGACGGGCCGCACGCTGCTGCGGATGTTCGACGCCTGCCACGCGGTGGTCCGCGAACAGCAGGAGATCGTCCAACACCTGCCCGCGCACTGCCTGGTGTCGGTGGTCGAGCTGAGCCACGGCTGCGCCGGGATCCTCCGGTCGCTGGCCGACAGCCTGCAGCCGGGCGACGAGCCCCGGGCCGCCCGGGCGGTTCAAGCGCGGACGAGCGTCAGTTGAACACCCCCGCGGCGCAGGCGCCGTCCCCCGGAACCGAGGTCGACGTGGTCGTGGTCGGTGCCCGCTGCACGGGCGCCCCGCTGGCCATGCTGCTCGCCAGGCAGGGCCACCGGGTCCTGGTGCTGGAACGCGACCGCTTCCCCAGCGACACCCTGTCCACCCACTGGGTGCAGCGGCCCGGCGTCGAACGGCTGGCCCGCTGGGGCCTGTTGGACGCCCTCGCCGCCACCGGCTGCCCGCCCCTGGAACGGATCGGCCTGGACTTCGGCGGCCTCACCCTCAGCGGCGCCCCGACCACCGACGACGCCGCCACCGGCCCGGCCGTCACCTACGCGCCGCGCCGGACCGTCCTGGACGCGCTGCTCGCCGACGCCGCCCGGGCGGCCGGGGCGGACCTGCACGAGGGCGTCACCGTACGGGACGTGCTGCGGGCCGCGGACGGCGGCCCGGTGACCGGAGTGCTCGCCGAGACCGCCGACGGTGACCGCTTCACCGTCGCGGCGAAGGTCGTGGTCGGGGCCGACGGACGCAACTCGACCGTGGCCCGCGCCGTCAGCGCCCCCGTGCTCGTCGACCGCGGCCCGCTCGCCGCCACCGCCTACGCCTACTGGACCGGACTGCCGGTCGACGGCGTCGAGGCGCACTTCCGGCCGGGCAGCGGCCTGTCCATGTGGCCCACCCACGAGGGCCGCACCGTCGTCGCGCTCAGCCTGCGCCGCGAGGCGTTCCGCGCCTGGGGGCGCGACCGGCGACGCGGCTACCTCGACACCCTCGCGGGCTTCCCCGGCGCCGCCGGACGGATCGCCGCGGCCGCGCTCGCCGGGCCGGTGCGCGGCGCCGCCGGCCTGCGCAACTACTACCGCCAGTCCCACGGCCCCGGTTGGGCGCTGGCCGGCGACGCCGGCCACCACAAGGACCCGATCGCCGCGCGCGGCATCTCCGATGCCTTCACCGACGCCGAGAACCTCGCCGCCGCCCTGCACGACGCCCTCACCGGGAAGCTGCCGGCCGACCGCGCCCTCGCCCGCTACCAGGCCCGGCGGGACGCCGGCTCCGCCGCGATGTTCGAATTCGCGTGCCGCCAGGCCGCCCTGACCGGCGCGGACGAGCACCTCAGCACCGCCGTGCGGGAGGCGCAGGAGGACCCGGTCGCGGCCGGCCGGCTGCTCGGCGTCTTCGCCGGAGCCCGCCGCCTGGAGGAACTCCTCCCCCGCACCGCTCCGGGCGCCCGATGACGGCGCCCGGGCTGCTCGACTGGCTCGACGCACCGGACCCGCACCACGGCATCCGCTTCCTCCGGCCGGACGGCAGCTGGGCCCACCACCCCTACCCCGAACTGGCCGCCTCCGCCCGGGCCGTGGCCCGCCGGCTGCGGGCGGCCGGCGTGCGGCCCGGCCGGGCGGTGGCCCTGGTACTCGGCTCCGGGCCGGAGTTCGTCGCGGCCTTCTTCGGCACGCTGCTGTGCGGGGCGGTGCCCGCGCCGCTGGCACCACCGGCGACCTTCCAGGACGATGCGGCGTACCGGGCCAAGCTCACGGCCCAACTCGCCGCCCTGCGCCCGACGGTGATCCTGACCGCCGCCGGCCCGGCGGACCCCGGCCCGCGCGAGGCCGAGCCGACGGGCCGCGACCTGACCGCCACCGGCCCGTCCGGTCCAGGTCCGGCAGGCCGCCGTCGGGCCGGCCCACGCCCGACGGCCCGCGACCCGGCCGGCCGAAGCGCCGACCCGGCCGGTGCCGGTGCCGGCCCGGCCGTCCCCGGCCTCGCCCGGTGCCTGCTCCCGCCCGTCACCCCCGCCCCCGGCACCCCCGCCCCCGTACTCGGCCTCGCCGACGCGTGGCCCGACGGCTGCGCCGCCGACGCCGACCCGGTGGGGGCGCCCGGGACCGCGCTGGTCCAGTTCACCTCCGGCTCCAGCGGACCGGCCCGCGCGGTCGTCGTCTCCGCCCGCGCCCTGGCGGCCGACCTGACCGCCGTCCGCCGGTGGCTGCGGATGGAACCGGACGACCCCACCGCCACCTGGCTGCCGTTCCACCACGACATGGGCCTCGTCGGCTGCCTCCTCACCCCCGTCACCACCGGCGCCGACCTGTGGGTGCTGCGCCCGGAGGACTTCGTCCGCTCCCCGCTCGCCTGGCTGCGCTGCTTCGGCGAGCACGGCGCGCGGCTCACCGCGACGCCCGCGTTCGGACTGGCCCACGTGGTGCGCAGGGTCCGGCCGGAGGCGCTGGCCGGGCTGGACTTCGGGCGGTGGCGGGCGGTCATCACCGGTGCCGAGCGGATCGATCCGGCCATCCTGTCCGGCTTCGTGGAGCTGCTCGCCCCGCACGGCTTCCGGGCCGCGTCGATGCTGCCGGCCTACGGCCTCGCCGAGGCGACCCTGGCCGTCACGGGCGTACCGCTGACCGAGGAGCCGCGCACCCTGCGGGTGGACCGGAGCACCCTGCGGACGGGGGACCCGATCGAGCCGGCCGGCCCCGGCACCCCGCCGGAGCGGCACCTCGAACTCGTCGGCTGCGGAGGCCCGCTGCTCCCCGACGGCCGACTGCGCATCGTGGACGGGCGGGGCGAGGAGTTGCCGCCCGGCCACGTCGGCGAGATCGTGTGCGGCGGATCGTCCATCGCCGACGGCTACCTCGGCACCGCCGCCTTCGACCCCGCCGAACTCCGCACCGGGGACAGCGGTTTCCTCCACGACGGCGAGCTCTACGTCCTCGGCCGCCTCGGGGACAGCCTCAAGCAGCGGGCCCGGACCGTCTTCGCGGAGGACCTGGAGGCGGTCCTGGCGGGCATCGCGGAGCTGCGGCACCGGCGCCCGGCCGTGCTGCTGGGCACCCTCGCCGGCGTCGACACCGCCGTGGCGGTGGTCGAGGCCCGGGAGGGCGCGTGGGTGGCGACGGCCGTCGAGCGGCTGCGGCGCGGGCTGGACGGGGCCGAGGTCGTGGTGGTGGCCGGACCGGCCGGGCTGATCCGCCGCACCTCGAGCGGAAAGCCCCGGCGACGGCCGATGTGGGACGCCTTCGCCGCCGGCACGCTGGGCGGACGGGTGGTGGGCGGACGGGTGGTGGGCGGCGCCGCGTGCACGTGACGCACCCGGCCGGCCCACCGCCCCTCCCCCTCAGCCGAGTTCCGCCCGCAGCACGGCCGCCACCGCGCCCGGGTCCTCCAGCAGCAGGTTGTGCCCGCCGGGCAGCAGACCGAGCCGGAACCCGCCGGTGGTGAAGCGCGACCAGGCCGCCACGTCCTCCTGCGCCACCGAGTGGTCCTCCTCGCCGAGCAGCGCGAGCACCGGCGCCCCGATCGGGTCGACCGCGAACGCGTGCCGCTCGATGGCCTCGTAGTCGGCCCGGAGCGCGGGCAGGACCAGCTCCCGCAGCTCGGGCTGACCGAGGACCGCCTCCGGCAGGTAGCCGTCCCGGGCCACCTGGGCCAGGAACTCGTCGTCGGGCAGCCGCCAGGTGTGCACCGAGGGGATCCGGTCCGGCGCCTGCTGGGCCGAGAGGACCAGCCCCGCCAGTCGCCCCGGGGGCAGCCGGCGGGCCGTCCCGTAGGCGAACACCGCACCGCCGCAGTGGCCGTAGAACACCACCCGGCGCCCGTCCGCGTGCGCCGCGACCTGCTCGGCGAGGCCGTCGCACAGCGGGCCGAGCTCGGTGTACGGCTCCTCGTCCATCCGCGACTCGCGCCCGGGCAGCCGCACCGCCACCGCCTGGCAGGCGTCGCCCAGTCCGCGGCACAGCGGCTTGACCGCGGCGGCGCCCGCACCGGCGTGCGGGAACGCGTACAACACCGTTCCGGCGGAGGCCTGCCCGGATATCTCCACCAGCCATCGATATTTTGCCATGGGCGGCATGATAGGCATTTCCGGCGCCCGCTGTCTGCGCTCCCGCCGAACGCCGCTTTACCCTTCCGGCGCGGCCCGCCAGACTTTATCCGGAACCATTCGGCAACCGATCGCCGAGGAGAATGGGAGCGCTGAATGCATGGTCCGCAGCTCAGGGTGACACTCGTTCAGCAGGGCGTCTGGGACATGCCGCTGGAATCCATGCCGCTGGCCTCCGGATACCTGAAGGCCATGATTCTGGAGGACCCCGGACTCCGGTCCGGGACGGCGGTCGAGATCTGCAACTTCCGGGGCCGCGTGACGCACGGGGAGATGGCCCAGCGACTGCTCCGGAAGGAACTCCCCGACCTCGTCGGCTTCTCCGTCCTGGGCTGGAACGTGCGGGCCTTCGGGGCCCTCGCCACGACCTACCGCCAACTCCGGCCCGACGGCTGGACGGTGTTCGGCGGCACGCACGTCAGCGGCCAGGCCGAGCGGGTGTTCCGGCTCCACCCGGACGTCGACGTGATCGTCAACGGCGAGGGCGAGCTGACCTTCCCCGAGCTGGTCCGAGCGCGTCGGGACGACCGTTCGCGCCACGAGCTCGACGACATCGCCGGGATATCCTTCCGGCGGGCCGACGGCACGATCGTGACCACGGAGGACCGCCCCCGGATCGAGAACCTCGACATCATTCCCTCGCCCTTCCTGACCGGCGCGATCGACCTCCTCGACGAGGCCGGGAACTTCCGTTACGACGTCGCCCTGATCGAGACCAACCGGGGCTGCCCGTACAAATGCGCCTTCTGCTACTGGGGCGGCGCCGTCGGCCAGCGCGTGCGCGCGTTCTCGCGCGAACGGCTGCGCGCCGAGCTCGAACTCTTCGGGAAACTCGGCGTGCACACCGTGGTGGCCTGCGACGCCAACTTCGGGATGCTGCCGATCGACCTCGAACTGGTCGAGGACCTGATTTCCATCAACCGCCGGCTGGGATTTCCCCGGGCCTTCGAGTCCTCCTGGGCGAAGAACAAGTCCAAGGTGTTCTACGAGATCGTGCGGCGGATGAAGGAGGCCGGCCTGCGCAGCTCGTTCACCCTCGCCCTGCAGTCGCTCAGCCCGGACGCCCTGGACTCGATGCGCCGGCGCAACATGAAGGTCAACGACTGGCGGGAGCTCGTCGAGTGGCTCGGCCGCGAGGGCCTGGACTGCTACGCCGAGCTGATCTGGGGCGCGCCGGGCGAGACCGTCGAGTCCTTCCTGCGCGGCTACGACGAACTCGCCGAGCACGTCTCGCGGATCGCCGTCTACCCGATCATGCTGCTGCCCAACACGGAGTACTCCGAACACAAGGAGGTCCACGGGATCGTCTCGCTGCGCGGCGACCACGACGACTTCGAGTACGTGCTGGCGCACCGCACCATGACCTTCGAGGACAACGCCCGGATGCAGCGGTTCCTGTTCTGGGCCCGGGTGGTGGCCGAGAACGCCGTGCTGCGGCACTGCTGGCTGCCGCTGCGGCGGCTGGCCGGGTGGACCCAGTCCGAGGTGCTCGACAGCCTGGCCGACTGGATCGACACCACCCCGGCCACCGAGGCCGCGCCGCTGCGCGAGGCGGCCGCGCGGGCGCACGGCGGCGGGGCCCCGGCCTACGCGGCGGCGATCGGGTACCTGTTCACCGAGCGGGCGGGCCGCACGGCGCTCGAACGCTGGTGGAGCGAGGCGGTGAGCCCCCGGCTGGCCGCGGAGCACCGGGCGTTCCTGGACGAGGTGTTCCGCTACGACCTGCTGACCCAGCCGGTCGTGGCGGACCAGGAGGTGCTGGTCGAGCAGGTCGCGGGCGGCGGCTACTTCCGGCGGGCCGGGGTGACGTTCAGCCACAACGTCCCGGCGGTGCTGGCCCTGATGCGGGCCGGCCAGGAGCCGGACCTCGGCCCGGACCCGACCTGCCTGGACCTCTACTACCGCAGCGGCGCGCTGAACGCGGTGCGCTCCACGAACCACGAGGAGATCGTTCACTTCATGGGCGAACCCCGGCCGGCCGGCACGGCGTTCTGACCCACCGGCACGACGACGGGCGGTGGCGGGAGGATCCCGCCACCGCCCGTCCGGCGTTCTCGGCCGGAGCGGCCGGAGCGGCCGATTCCTAGAGCAGCCGCAGCAGCGCCGCCTTGTCCACCTTGCCCGTGTCGCGCACCGGGAACGCGTCGACCGCCAGCACCCGCGCGGGCACCAGGTGCGCGGGCAGCCGGGTGAGGAGGTGCGCCCGGGCCTCCTCGGGGGACGGACCGTCGGCCGCCGGGACGTAGAAGGCGGCCAGGTCCCGCCCGCCGGGGCGGTCCACCGCGGTGACGAGCGCGGCGCGCACCCCCGGGCACTGGTGCAGGGCGTGCTGGACCTCGCCGAGCTCGATCCGGTGGCCGCGCACCTTCACCTGGTCGTCCAACCGGCCGAGGAACTCCAGGTTCCCGTCGGGCAGCCAGCGGGCGCGGTCGCCGGTGCGGTACATCCGCCCGCCGGGCTCCGGGGAGCCGGGTTCGGGGCGGAAGGAGGCGGCGGTCAGCGCGGCCCGCCCGGCGTAGCCCGCCGCGACGCAGGCCCCGGCGATGTAGAGGTCGCCCGCCTCCCCGACGGGCCGGGGCCGCAGGGCGGCGTCGAGGACGTGGTAGCGGGCGTTGGCCATCGGGCGCCCGTACGGGATGCTCGGCCAGGCCTGGTCCACCGCGCCGACCGGGAAGGCGTTGGACCAGACGGTGCACTCGGTGGCGCCCCCGAGGGCCACCACCTCGGCGCGGGGGAAGGCCGCGCGGATCTCGTCGGGGAGCGTGAGCGGCACCCAGTCCCCGCTGAGCAGCACCAGGCGGAGCGCGCCGCGGCCTTCGGCGGGCCGTCCGTCCAGGAAGGGCGTGAGCATCGCGAGCGCGGCCGGCGCCGAGTCCCACAGGGTGATCGGCCCGCCCTCCAGGAGGTCGATCAGCACCTCGGGTTCGGCGATCTCCGGCTGGGTCACCAGGTGCACCGAGCCGCCGGCCGCGAGCACCCCGAAGAGGTCGTAGACGGACAGGTCGAAGCAGAAGGACGCGACGGCGAGGATGCGGTCCCCGGGCCCGACCGCCCAGGTGCGGTTCAGCCACTCGATCAGGTTGACGACCGGCCGGTGCTGGACCATGACACCCTTGGGCTTGCCGGTGGAGCCGGACGTGAACACGGCGTACCCGAGGTCGTCCGCGGTGACGGTGCCGGGCGGCAGCGGTCCGGCGGGCGTGGCCTCGATGTCGGCGCCGGTCCACACCCGGCCGGGCCGCACGGCCGGGACCGCGCCCTCCCCCACGGTGATGAACGCGTCGTAGCGGTGGGAGAGTTCACCGACGAAGTCCTCCGCGCGGCGGCGCCGCACCTCGACCCCGGCGACCAGTGGCAGCAGCTGCGGGAGCCGCTCCAGCATGGCGGGCGGGATCCGCAGGCCGGCGTGGTCCTCCAGACCGGGGTCGATCAGGTCGGCCAGCAGCAGGGTGCCGCCGGGGCGCACCATCGTCAGCAGGCCGCGGAGGGTCTCCACGAAGTAGTCCATGTCCGGGAGGAACTGGACGGTGCTCGCCATGATCGCCAGGTCGAAGCGGCCGGACACGGCCTGCGGCACCTCGTGGGCGTAGCAGACGGCGCCCTCCGCCGCGTAGCCGCCCGCGGCCGCCGCGGCCAGGTTGCGCGCGACGGCCACCGAGGACGGGTCGACGGCCACGTAGCGGGCGGCGGTGGGGGCCAGTGCCTCCGTGATCAGGCCGGATCCGCAGCCGACCTCCAGGATCCGGGCGCCCTCCCCGGCGGCCTCGCGGCCCAGCCGGCCGACGTGGTCGCGGTAGCCGGTCACATCGGCCGGCCGGTAGGGGCGTTCGGAGCGGCGCAGGTTGAAGCCGGCCGCCTCCAGCGGGTCGGGCTCGCCGGAGAGGAAGTCGAAGAACTCCTCGACCGTCTCGCGGTCCAGCAGGTCGGCCCAGGTGTCCTTGGCGGTGATCTCGGGGCAGACCACCTCGCGCACCGAGGGCGCGTCCCAGCGCAGTTCCTGGACGGCCCTGAGGCGGGAGCGCCCGGCGACGACGCAGCTGACGCCGAGGTCGGTGAGGAGTTCGAGGGCGCGGGCCCGCGGCCAGGCCGGGTCGATGGGCACGTACGCGGCGCCGGACTTGAGCACCGCGACCAGGGAGGCGGCGGCCAGCGGGGTGCGGTCGGCGTAGAGCGCCACGTACGCGCCGCGGCCGATGCCGCGCCCGGCCAGCAGCCGGGCCAGCCGGTCCGTCCAGGCGTCGAGTTCGCCGTGGGTGAGGACGGTGCCGTCGCTCGCCACCAGGGCGGGCCGGTCGGGATGGGCGCGGGCGGCGGCCCGCAGGAGGTCGGGGACGGTCGCGGTGTCGGGGAAGGGGCGGGCGGTGGCGAACCACTCGGGCGGGGGCAGGAGGCGGTCCGTTGCGGTCATGACGCGCCGGCCTCCTTCTCCCCGCCCGGGACGAGCCCGCGGGCCGTGAGCGCGCCGGCGAGGTCCGCGACGGTCGGATGGTCGAAGAACATCCGCAGCGGCAACCGGGTGCCGACCCGGCGGCCGAGGCCGGCCATGATCCGGGCGACCAGCAGCGAGTGGCCGCCGACCGCGAAGAAGTCGTCCTCGTCACCGAAGTCGTCGCGTCCGAGCGCGGCCGCCCAGCCGGCCCGGACCAGGGCGGTGGCGGAGGTGGAAGGAGCTGTTGACACTACTGGCCTCCTGCGAGCGGGTTTGCGCGGTCCGCGGCGGGGACCGTCGCGAGCGTGGACACGATGGCCGTCAGGCCGGTCAGGACGCGGTCGAGCAGCCGCCGGACGTCCGCCGGCGGGTGCGCCGACGCGTGGTGGCGCACCCGCACCAGCAGCCGGTCGTCGACCAGCAGGGCGCTGACCTCCAGCGGGTAGGGGCGTGCGTTGTCGGGGCCGCGGTCGCCGGTTCCGGCGAGCGGCAGCGGGGTGAGCGCCCGGCCCTCGGCGGGCGCGCCGCCGCCGACCAACCGGCCCGCCCGGCCGAGGTAGTTGACGTTGACGGTCGCGCGCGGGAGCGCGGCCAGCCGGTCGCGCACCGCGGGATCGCTCGCGGCGTGGCGGAGCAGGCCGTGGCCGAGGCCCTCGGCGGGCAGCCGGTCCAGCAGCTCGCGGACCGTGCGGTAGGTGGCGGCCGGGCCGGCGTCGTCCGGGGCGACCGTCACCGGGTGGACGGCGGTGAACCAGCCGACGGTGCGGCTGAGGTCGACGTCCGGGAAGAGCTCGGCCCGGCCGTGCGTCTCGACGTCCAGCACCACCTCGCGCTCGCCCGTCCACCCGGCCACCGCCTGGGCGACGGCGGCGAGCAGCACGTCCTGTGCGCGGTCGCGCCCGCGGCCACCGGTGGCGGCCAGCAGCGCGGCGGTGGCGTCGGCGGGCAACGCGGCCTCGGCGACGGCGGCCTGGGCCTCGGTGCCCGCGTCGGAGGTGGTGGCCCGCGCTCCGGGGGGACGGCTCCAGTGCTCCAGCTCCGCCCGGACGGCGGGGGTGTCGGCGTGGGCGTGCAGCCGGGTCGTCCACTCGGCGAAGGGAGTCGTGAGCGGGGGCAGCCGCACCTCCCCGCCGGCGAGCAGCTGCTCGCAGGCCCGGCCGAGGTCGTCCAGCAGGATCTGCCAGGAGACGAAGTCGACGACCAGGTGGTGGGCGGTCAGGAGGAGCCGCAGGCCCGGGTCGTCGCCTTCGGGGAGGAGCACGGCGGCGAACAACGGGCCGTCGGTCAGGTCCAGTTCGGCCTGGGCGCGGGCGGCGGCGCGCTCCGCGTCGCTGCCCGTGCCGGTGGCGTCCAGGACGCGGACCGGCTCGGCGTCGGGGCGGGCGGTCTGGTGCCAGCCGTCCTCGTCCCGGTGGTAGCGGAAGCGCAGGGCCGGGTGGTGCGCGGCGACGGCCAGCAGGGCGCGGCGCAGCAGGTCGGCGTCCAGGCCGGGGGCTGCGCGCAGCAGCAGCGTCTGGTTCCAGTGCTGCGGCCGGACGAGCGGCAGGTCGAGGAACCACTGCTGGACGGGTGCGAGCGGCACGTCGACGGGGCCCGCCGGCGCGGCGGGGGTGAGGGGTCCGGGTGCGGCCGTCCGCCCGGCCACGGCGGCGAGTTCGCGCACGGTGGGGTGGGTGAAGATCTGCCGGGGCGTGAGCCGAAGGCCTGCCTCGGCGGCGCGGGAGACGATGCTCATGCTGGTGATCGAGTCGCCGTCGAGGTCGAAGTAGTCGTCCTCGGGGCCGACTTCGGCGACGCCCAGCACCTCGGCCCAGATGGCGGCGAGGACGGCCTCCACCGGATCCACCGGATCCACCGGATCCACCGGATCCGCCTGGTCCGCCGCGTCAGCCGCGTCGGCCCGGTGGCCCGGTTCCCCGGCGCCGGGCCGCACGGCGGCCGGCAGGCCGGTTCGGGCGGTCCTGCCGTTCCGGGCGGCGGGCAGGCCGTCGGTCGGCAGCACCACGGAGGGCAGCAGGTACTCGGGCAGCAGCTCGCGCAGGGCCTCCCGCAGGCGCGGCGCCGACGGCCCGACGGCCACCCGGGCGACGAGGTCGGCGTCCTCCGCCACGACGACGGCGCCGAGCACCCCGGGCAGCCCCAGCAGCGCGGCCTCCACCCGGCCGGGCGCCACCAGGTAGCCGTTGCGCCGGGTCAGGTCGGCGGCGCGGCCCAGCACGACGATCCCGCCGTCGGGCAACCGGCAGCCGAGGTCGCCGGTGCGGACGGGGTCGTCGCCCGGGAAACGCGTCACCCACAGCTCGCCGGACACACCGGCCGGGGTCGGACGGCCGACGTCGTCGAGCACCCGGGCGGTCATCCCGTCCAGGGCCCGACCGACCGGCAGCGGCCGGAAGGGGTCGGTCGCGGGCAGGTCGTCGGCGAGGACCTCACGGGCGCAGACGACGGGCGCCGTCTCCGCGCCGCCGTAGCCGTGCAGCAGGCGGGACCCGGGAGCCAGCGCACGCCACCGTTCCGCGACCGCCGGGACGAGCGGCTCCCCGGTGGCGAGGAGCGTCCGCACGGCCGGCTCGCGGCCGGCCGCGGCGAGGGCGGGGAGGAGCCCGGCGAGCTCGGACGGGGTGACGGTGACCAGGTCGAACGGCTCACCGGCGGCCAGGAGACGGGACGGCTCGCCGGAGGCCTCGCGGACGACGGTGGCCCCGGCGGCGAGCGCCGCGAGCGACCTGGCCAGCACCTGGTCGGCGCCGACTGCGCCGTGCACCAGGACGCGGCCGGCCGGGCCGCACTGTCCGGCGAGCCAGTGCGCCCACGCGGCCAGCGGCCCGTGCGGCTGCACGACGGCCCTGGGCTCGCCGGTCACCCCGGACGTGCGGAGCACCAGCGCGGGATCGCCCGGCCCGACGGCGACCGGCTCGGCCCTCCCTGCTTCGGCCTCTTCGGCAGCTTCCGCCGGTTCCGCCGGTTCGGCCGGTTCCTCCGGGCAGAGCACCGGCAGCGGCAACGCGCCCAGTTCGGCGCGGCCCTCCGCCGTGGTGATCAGCAGGTCCGCGTCCGCGCAGGCCCGGCGGACCTCGGCGGCGGTGTCGAGCGGCTCGGCGACCGCGCCGCGCCACAGCACCGCCAACCCGGCGGAGAGCAGGTCCTCGGGCCGTCCGGGGAGCCAGAGCAGCACCCGCGCGCCCGGAGCCGAGCCCCGCGCGGCGATGCGGGCGGCCAGGTCCCGGGCCCGATCCGACACCTGCCCGTACGTCAGCGTCCCGGCACCCGCCACCAGGGCGGCCCGCCCGGGGTGGGCACGCGCCACGTCGCCGATCGCCCGCGCCAGCGCGGGCGGCCTGCCGACCGGGCCGGTCGCCTCCGCCGCAGGTCCCCCCACCGGGCCGCCCTCGTCCGGGGCGACGACCGCCCCCGCGTCCACCTCCGCCAGCGGCCGCTCGGGCCGCTCCAGCAGCCGAGCGACCCACTCCTCGAACTGCGCCGCGAACCGCTCGACCGTGTCCGCCTCGTACAGGTCGGTGTTGTACTCCCAGGCGATCGCCACCGTGTCCGCGGATTCGTGGACGGCGCCGGAGAAGTCGTAGACGACCCCGCGCCGCCGCAGCGGGAGCGACTCCAGCACGAGCGGGCCCAGCCGCAGCTCCTGGCCGGCCCCGGACAGGAAGCGGCTCACGGCGAGCATCCCGCCGTCCTGGGCCTTGTTCTGGCCGAAGCCGATCTCCACCAGCGGCGTCCGGCTGCGGTCGCGGCGGCGGCCGGGCTGTTCGGCGGCCGACCGCTCCACGACCGTCGCGAAGGGCAGTTGCTGGTGTTCCAGGCCGGCCAGCAGCCCGCGGCCCGTCGCGGCGAGCAGGTCGGTGAACGGGCGGCGCGGGTCCACGTCCGTACGGCACACCACCGGGTTGACGAAGTAGCCGAGCACGTCGGCGAATTCGGAGCGCTGGCGGTTGGTGGTGATGGTGGCGACGGCGATGTCGCGCTCGCCGGTCCAGGCGTGGAGGTAGCCCTGGAAGGCGGCGAGGAGGACGGTGTAGACGGTGCTGCCGTGGCGGCGGGCGAAGTCCTGGAGGGCCTTGGCGCGCGGCTGGTCGAGTTCGTGGACGTGGAGGGCGCCGCGCTGGGTCTGGACGACCGGGCGGGGCCGGTCGGCGGGGAGTTCGAGCGCGGGCGGCGGGTCGGCGAGGAGCTCGCGCCAGTAGGCCCGGTCGCGTTCGGCCGCCGGGCCGGCGAGGGTCTCGGCCTGCCAGCGGACGTAGTCGGTGTAGCCGTGCCGCGGCGCGGGCCGGTAGAGCTCGCCGTCCGCCGCGTGGGCGGCGGCGAGGTCGCGCAGGAGGGCGACGGTGGACCAGAAGTCGGTGGCGATGTGGTGCACCGTCACGAGCAGCACCGGGCCGTCGGCGGCGCCGAGGTGGAGCCGGACGCGCAGCGGCGTCTCGCGGTCGAGCTCGAAGGGGCGGAACGCCGTCGCGCTCAGCCGCTCCGTCCGGTCGGGCCAGTCGGCGGGGACGGTGACCACCTCGAAGTCGACGTCCGCGTGCTCGGCGACGCGCTGGACCGGGCGGCCGTCACGCAGCGCGAAGGTGGTGCGCAGGACGGGGTGGCGGTCGACGAGGGCCTGGAAGGCGCGCCGCAGCGCCGCCGGATCGCAGGGGGAGGTGATGCGGGCCGCGAAGCTCTGGTGGTAGGCGGCGGCCTCCGGGACGAGCTGGTCGGCGTGCCAGATCGCGGACTGGTTGTGGGAGAGCGGGAACTCGCCGACGACCGGGCCGCGGGCGACGAGCGCCTCGGTGGGGCCCGCGGTGTCGTCGGCGAGGCGCCGGGCAAGGGAGTCGAGGCTGGCGCCGCCGAGGAGTTCGGGCAGGCCGACGGTGCGGCGCAGCTCGTCCTGGACGGCCATCTTGAGGCGCAGCGCGGCCAGCGAGTCGAGGCCCTGGGCGTGCAGCGGCGCGGCCGGGTCGAGTCGCTCGGGCGGGACGGCCAGCAGGTCGGCGGCGCGCCGGCGGAGGTGTTCGACCACCAGGTGGGCACGCTGCTCCGGGTCGGGTTGCTGCCAGATCCCGTCGGCCGGGCGGTCCGCGCCGGTGTCGACGAGGGCGGCGAGTTCGGCGGTCAGCCGGCCCCGGCGGAGCTTGCCGAGTTCGGTGCGCGGCAGGTCGGCGACGGTCTCGAAGCGCGCGGGCACCTTGTGCCCGGCGAGGCGGGCGCGGCAGTGCGCGCGCAACTCCTCGGCGGGGACGGGGCCGTCGTCGCCCGGTACGACGGCGGCGACCAGCAGGTCGCCTCCGCCGGCCAGGGGGACGCCCACCACGGCCGCCGCGCGGACCGCCGGGTGCGCCTCCAGGACCTCCTCGACCTCGACGGGGTTGACCTTGTGCCCGCCGGTGTCGACGAGGATCCGTTTGCGGCCGGTGAGGTGGAGGCGCCCGTCCTCGTCGAGCCGGCCGAGGTCGCCGGTGCGGTAGCGCTCCGGGCCGGGGCGCAGCAGGGTGCCGCCGGGGGCGAGTTCGCCGAGCATGACGGACCGGCTGGTGACGGCGATCTCGCCGATGGTGCCGGTCGGCAGGGCGCGGCCGTGCTCGTCCAGGACCTCGACCCGCACGCCGGGCAGGGGGCGGCCGACCGACTCGGGGACGTGGCCGTCGGGGTCGCAGTCCCAGCTGACGCTGCCCGCCTCGGAGCTGCCGTAGGTCTGGCGGACGGGGACGCCGAACCGGGCGAGGAAGCGTTCCCGGACGGCGGGCGGCAGGAAGTTGCTGCCGGAGAGGCAGAGCCGGACGGAGGAGAGGTCGGCGGGCCGGTCCTCGGGCCAGTCGGCGAGGGCGCCGAGCAGGTAGGGCACGGACGGGAGGACGGTGACGCGGTGGCGGGCGACGAGGGCGAGCAGGTCGGCGGGGTCGGCCTGCCCCGAGGGCTCGGGCAGGACGAGGGTGGCGCCCGCGAGCACCGCGACGATCATGCAGCAGAACTGGCCGAGCGCGTGGTACAGCGGCACGGGGCAGAGCAGGACGTCGTCGGGGGTGACGGTGGCGCCGGCGATGATGTGGTCGGCCTCGGCCAGTTGGTTGGCCTGGCTGCGGCAGATCCGCTTGGGCTCGCCGGTGGAGCCGGAGGAGTAGGTGAGCACCCACGCCCGGTCGGGGTCGGCCGGGCGGGCGGGCAGCGCGTCGGCGCGCGTCAGGTCGTCGAAGGCGTGGCCGCCCGCGACGGTACCGCCGCCGACGACCACCAGGGCGGCGCCCGGGGCGAGTCGGGCCCAGCGGGGGGCGAGCGCGGCGGTGGTGACCACGACGTCGGGCCGGCCCTCGGCCAGCACCCGGTGGTACTCCGCCTCCGTCAGCCCGGGGTCCAGCGCGAGCACCCGCGCGCCGATGCCCGCCGTGGCGAAGTAACCGACCACGAACTCCGGGCAGTTGGGCAGCGCGAGCAGCAGCAGACCGTCCGGTCCGAGGCCGAGTGCGTGCAGTCCGCCGCGCGCCCGGGCGATCAGGTCGGCGAGTTCGCCGTGCGGGATCCGGCGCTCGCCGCAGACCAGCGCCGCCCGCCCGGGCCCGCGCTCGGCGACGGTGCGCAGCCGTTCGTCGATCACGCCGCGCCCCCGCTCGCCTCGGCCCGGGCCAGCTCGGTGACGACGTACTCCTGGACGTCGCTGAGGCGGCGGATGAGCCGGGCCCGCTCGCGGTCGATCGGCGGCAGGCCGTACTCGTCCTCCAGCGCGAAGGCCAGTTCGAGCAGCGCGAGGGAGTGGTAGCCGAGTTCCTCGACCAGCTCCGGGTCGGGCCGGTCGGCGAGGCCCTGGTCGGGCGCCATGCCGATGACGATGTCGCGGATGTCTTGCCGGGTCTCTTCCGCGGTGCGCTGGGTCATGAAGAGGCTCTCCCTCTCGGAGTGGACGGGATTCAGTCGCCGACGCGGACGTCGAGCAGGTACGGCCGGGGTGAGGCCAGGGCGGTGCGCAGGGCCCGGGCCAGCCGGGCCGGGTGCTCGACCCGGCCGGCCGCGCAGCCCTGGGCGCGGGCGAGGGCGGCGAAGTCGAGGCCGCCGATGCCGGTGCCGACGGCCTTGCCGAGCCCGAAGCGGTCGGCGAAGCGGTCCACCGTCGCGTAGCGGCCGTTGTTGACGACCACGACGGTCAGCGGCAGGCCGAGTTCGGCGGCCGACCACAGGGCCTGGACCGAGTACATCGCGGAGCCGTCGCCGACCACGGCGACCACCCGCTCCTCGGGCCGGCCGAGCGCCATGCCGACGGCGGCCGGCAGCGAGTGGCCGAGCGAGCCGCTGGCACAGGTGTAGAAGCTCTCGGGCCGCTCGTTGGGCAGGTACTCGCACATCACCGGGCGGCTGCTCGGGGCCTCCTCGACGATGACGCTGCGGGCCGGGCGCAGGCCGGCGAGGGTGCGCATCAGCAGCGGCTGGGTGATGACGTCGGCGTCCGGCACGGGGGCCGGGGCGGGCCGCGGCGGCGGGAGTTCGCGGGGGACGGCCGGCTCGAAGGCGAGCAGGTCGCGCACGCCGAGCCGGATGCCGGTGAGCAGCGCGTCGCCGACCGGCGTCCAGGCGGCGGTGGCCGGGTCGTCGGTGAGCTGGTGGAGCGCGGTGCCGGGCGGCAGCACCGGGCCGCCGCCCGCGACGTGGTACGTGAAGACCGGTGCGCCCAGCGACAGCACGAGGTCGTGGCCGGTGAGCCGGGCCACGATCTCCTCGCGCACCGGGGGCAGGAAGCCGGCGAAGAGCGGGTGGGTCTCGGGGAAGGCGCAGCGCGAGGACATCGGCGCGGCCCAGACGGCGGCGCGGTGGCGCTCGGCGAGCTCCACGACCTCGGCGAACGCCCGGTCCTGGTCGACGGCGGCGCCCACCACGAAGGCGGGGCGGGCTGCGCCGGCCAGGGCCCGGCCGACGCGTTCGAGCGCCTCGGGGTCGGCGCGCAGCGTGGTGGAGACGGTCCGGGGGCCGACGGGTTCGCAGGGCCGGTCCCAGTCGTCGGCGGGCACCGAGACCAGGGTCGGGCCGTACGGCGGGGACATGGCCAGGTAGCAGGCGCGGGCGATGGCGGCCGGGACGTCCTCGGCGCGGGCCGGCTCGCGGCTCCACTTGACGTACGGCTTGGGCAGTTCGGCGGCCTGGTCGTTGAGCAGGTACGGCTCCCCGCCGAGCAGCGAGCGGGCCTGCTGGCCGGCCACGATGACGAGCGGGGTGCGATTGCGCCACGCGGTGAAGAGGCTGCCCATCGCGTGGCCGACGCCGGCGGCCGAGTGCAGGTTGACCACGGCGGGGCGGTGGACGGCCTGGGCGAAGCCGTCGGCCATGGCGAGCACCACGGACTCCTGGAGCCCGAGGACGTAGCGGAAGTCGGCGGGGAAGTCGCGGAACATCGGCAGCTCGGTGGAGCCGGGGTTGCCGAAGACCGTGGTCATGCCGAGGCTCCGCAGCAGCGCGAAGGTGGCCTCGCGGACGGTGGGCGGGCGGCCGGTCGGCGCGTCCTGACGGGCTGGCACGCGAGTGGTCCCTTCGGTGTCGGGGGTGCGGGCGGTTGCGGCTCAGGCCGGGTGTTCCTCGGCCCCTGCGGGCTCCTTGGCCTCCGACAGCGCCGCCCAGATCCGTTCCGGCTTCAGCGGCGTGGCCGTCAGCCGGTGGGCGATCTGCGGGAGGGCGGCGGCGACGGCCCCGGCCACGGTGGCGGGCGCCGGGATGACCCCGCCCTCGCCGAGGCCCTTGAAGCCGCCGGGGATGACCGTGCTCGGCGTGCACCGGTGCTCCACCGTGACCGGCGGGACGTCGGCGCAGACCGGCAGGATGTAGTCGGTGAAGCCGGTGGCCAGCGGCCGTCCGGTGGCCGGGTCGTGCACGGCCTCCTCGACCAGGGCGATGCCCAGGCCCTGGACGACCCCGCCGACGATCTGCCCCTCGGCGATCGCCGGGTTCACCAGCACGCCGCTGTCGTTGACGGTCCAGTAGTCCTCGACGGTGACCTCGGCGGTCTCCAGGTCGACGGCGACGGCGGCGCCGTGCGCGCTGTAGGAGTAGGTGATCGCCGGCGGGTCGAAGTCGACGCTCTCCTCCAGCCGGATCCGGTCGGGGTCGGGCCGGCCCCAGCCGCGCCAGCCACGGGCGGCGACCTCGGACCACGCCGTGGCGGCGTTCCCGGCCGGCCAGCGGAACTGGGCGCCGTCCAGCACGACTTCGTCCGGCGGGGCGCCGAGGTGGGCGGCGGCGAGGGCGTGCATCCGTTCGCGCATCCGCGCGGCGGCCCGCACCAGGGCGCCGCCGGCCAGCGTGACCGAGCGGCTGGCCTGCGAGGTGAGGTCCGAGTAGGGCGCGGTGGCGGTGTCGCCCAGCTCCACGGCGACCCAGTCCAGGGGCACGCCGAGCCGGTCCGCGACGATCTGGGCGAGGGTCGTCTCGATGCCCTGGCCCACCGGGATCACCCCGGCGAACACCGTGACGGTGCCGTCCTGGTTGACCCGCACCCGGGTGCTCTCCCAGCCGGCCCAGTCGATCCGGAACAGCTCCAGCAGCGCGGACGGCGCGAAGCCGGTGATCTCCACGCTGGCCGTCACCGCCACCCCGCGGCGCACCGTCGCGGTGGACGCCCGGGCGCGCTCCCGGGCCAGTTCGGCGGCGCGGCGCAGCGCGGCGGGGTAGTCGCCGCTGTCGTAGGTCAGCCCGGTGCGCGTGGTGTACGGGAGTTCGTCCGGTCCGAGCAGGTTGTGCAGCCGCAGCCGGACGGGGTCGTGGCCGAGTTCGCGGGCGGCCTCGTCGATCAGCCGTTCCCGGACCCAGGCCGCCTCCTGCATGCCGTAGCCGCGGTAGGCGCCGGTCGGCACGGTGTTGGTGTGGACGGTGGTGACGGTGGCCCCGGCCCGCGGGAACCGGTACGGGCCCTCCAGGGCGAGCCCGGCGACCTGGAACGGGCCGCTGCCGGCCTGGATCGCGAACGCCCCGAGGTCCCCGGTGATCTCGGCGGCGAGCCCGAGGAAGCGCCCGTCCTCGTCGAGGGCGAGGCGGGCGCGGGCCCGCTGGCCGCGGCCCTGGTAGGAGGAGCTCAGGTTCTCGGCGCGGTCCTCGATCCACTTGACCCGGCGGCCGAGCCGCATGGCGGCCAGGCAGACCAGCGCCTCGTCGACGTACAGGGTGACCTTGCCGCCGAACGACCCGCCGACGTCCGGTGTCACCACCCGCACCCGGTCGACCCGCAGCCGCAGCGCCGTGGCGAGCTCCTGGCGCACGGCGTGCGGGGACTGGGTGCTGCTGTGGACCGTCAGCTGCCCGGTCGCGGGGATCCACTCGGCGAGCAGGCCGCGCGGCTCCATCGGGCTGTGGTTGATCCGCTGCACCTCGAACTCGCGCTCCACCACGTGCGGCGCGGCGGCGAGGACGGCTTCGAGCGCGGCCGGGTCGTCGCCGAAGTGGATCCGCCCGCCGGTGTTGTCGGGGGCCTCCGGGTAGAGCCGCGGGGCGTCCGGCGCGAGCGCGGCGGTCAGGCCGACGACGGCGGGCAGCGGGTCGATGTCGACGGCGACCACCTCGGCGACGTCCTCGGCGAGCGCCCGGCTGCGCGCGACCACCAGGCCGATCGGCTGGCCGACGTAGCGCACGGTGCGGTCGCCGAGCGCCACGGTGCCGGTGAGCTGACCGGGGATCCGCCAGGCGGTGGGGATCGGGTCGGTGAAGCGTTCGATCTCGTCGGGGCCGAGCACCAGCAGCGCCTCGCCGCCGGCCAGCGCCGCCGCCGGGTCGAAGCGGGTGATCCGGCCGTGCGCGACCCGGCTGCGCAGCACGACGGCGTGCAGGGCGCCGGTGTCGTCGATGTCGTCGACGAAGCGGCCCTGGCCGCGCACCAGTCGGGGCGCGTGGACGCGCGGGACGGCGCGTCCGATGAAACCGCCGGTGTCGGGGGCGCTCATGCCGGGGCCCCCTCGCCCTGCCAGTGCCGCTCGATCGCGGCGCGGATGCCCGCGTAGCCGGTGCAGCGGCACAGGTGCCCACGGAGGACCTCGGTCACCGCCTCCTCGGCGCTCAGGCCGGCCCGCTCCGCGTAGGTCAGGCCCATCAGCACGCCGGGCGTGCAGAAGCCGCACTGCAACCCGTGCTCCTCGGTCATCGCCTGCTGGAGCGGGGCGGGCCGGCCGTCCTCGGCGAGCCCCTCGACCGTCTCCACCCGGCAGCCGTCGGCCTGGCGGGCGAGCATCAGGCAGGAGCGCACCGGTTCGCCGTCGACCAGGACGGTGCAGGCGCCGCACACGCCCTGCTCGCAGGCCACATGAGTGCCGGTGAGGCCGAGCCCGTGCCGCAGGAGGTCGCTGAGCAGGGTGCGGTCCTCGGCCTCGGCGGTGTACGCGGTGCCGTTGACGCTCAGGCTGATCGGTGTGCCGCTCATCGGTGTCGTGCGCATCGGCTAGCTCCCCTCGGTGAGCAGGTGGACGGCGGCCCGGCGCAGGACCGCGCGCAGCAGGTCGCCCCGGAACTCGGCGCTTCCGTGCAGGTCGGAGGGCGGGCGGGTGCCAGCGACGGCCGCGTCGGCGACCTCGCCCAGCGCGCCGTCCGCCGCGGCGGCGCCGTACCCGGCCAGGGCCTGTTCGGCTCCGGGGAGCCGCAGCGGACGGTCGGCCACTCCGCAGGCGGCGATGCGGGCCTCGGCCACCGCACCCGCCTCCAGCCGGACGCCCACGCACACGCCGACCAGCGGGAAGCCCGCCCCGCCGCGCCGGGTGACGGACTCGAAGCGGTAGCGGAAGCCGGGCCTGCGCGGGAAGGCGACGGCGGTGAGCAGTTCGTCGGAGCGCCGGGCGGTGCGGTGCGGCCCGGTGAAGAACTCCTCGGCGGGCACGGTCCGTTCGCCGCCCGCCCGGCGCAGCCGCAGCGTCGCGCCGAGCGCCAGCGCGGTGGCCGCGAGCTGGGCGGCCGGGTCGGCGTGGCAGAGCGAGCCGCCCAGGGTCGCGCGGTGGCGGATCTGCCGGTGCGCCACCCGGGCGGCCGTCCGCGGCAGGACGGGCAGCGCCGCCCGCAGCCCCTCGTGCCGTTCCAGGTCGTGCAGCCGGGTCATCGCCCCGACCACCACGGCCGAGTCGGTCACCTCGATCCCGGCCAGTTCGGTCAGCCGGTTGAGGTCGAGCACCACGGCGGGCCGCGCGCGGCGCAGGTTGAGCAGCGGCACGAGGCTCTGCCCGCCGGCCAGCGGGGCGATGCTGCGCCCGGGCGGGCCGAGCAGGGCGAGGGCCTCGTCGAGCGTGCCGGCGGCCCGGTACTCGAAGGGTGCGGGTTTCACGGGGCGGCTCCTTCGGCGGTGGCGTCCCCCTCGGCCGGGTCCGTGCCCTCGGTGCGCTCGCGCACGAGGTCGGCGGCGCGCTCCGGGGTCAGGTGGCACAGGGCGTCCAGCACGGTGGCATCCAGCAGGACGGCCCGGCCGGAGCGTTCCGAGACGAGTTTGAGCCGGGTCCCGTTCCCGGTCGGGTGGGCCGACACCGTGACCGCCGCCGACTCGCAGCAGATCCGGCACAGTTCGGTCTCCCGGTGTTCCTCGGCCGTCCAGGCCAGCCCGTTCATGCCGCCGCCTCGCTTCCCGCGTGCTCGAAGTTGGGCCAGAAGAAGATGGACTAGAAGATGATCGAGAGTTGCTGGTGCGTGGCGACCTCGGCGTCCAGCAGGACCCGGCGCCGCAGCAGCCGGTAGCCGGCGCCGGGCAGGCAGCGCACGATGTCGTGCCGGGCGGCGGTGGCGAGGGCGGCCTCGCCCCGGCCCCGGGTCCAGGTGGCGAGCACGTTGCACTCCACCCGCCAGGTGTCGGCCTCGGGCGCGGCGAACACCCGCACCCCGCCGACGAAGTGACGGGTCACCCCGCCCGGGCGGTCGGACCACGCGTGCCGCAGGCCGGCGCGGCCGAGCTTCATCGCGAGGATGTGCTTCGTCGCCTCGAACAGCAGTGCCCGGTCGCTGTGCCTCGGCAGGGCCGGGTCCTCGCGCAGGAGCGGGACGGGCACCTGGTAGAGGAAGCGCTCGTCGAGGAGGTCCAGCCAGTCCTGGTGCCGGCCCTCGTCCAGCGCGGCCGACTCCTCGGTGAGGAACGCGCTCACCGAGGCGTCGAGTTCGACCTGCCGGACCCCACGCGACGGGAACGGCCGGAGCTCGTACGCGGTCTCGTGCCCGGCGGCGGTGCCCTCACTCATCGTCGGCACCCATCAGTTCGGCCCAACGGCGGTAGAAGGCCCGCTGGTTCTGCTCGGACAGGGTCAGGTACTCGGCGCGGCCGGGGCCCGGGAAGTCCGGCACCGGCTCGCCGAGGCCGAGGCCGAGCGAGAGGTCCAGCGGGGCCCCGTCGGCCACCGTGCCGCCGATCGCCGCGTCGATCCGGGCGAAGTTCTCGAAGTCGTCCATCTCGAAGAGGATCCCGCCGGCCGACTGGGAGCGGGCCTGGAAGGCGTACGAGCGGCGCTTCCACTCCTCGTCCACGTGCCGCTTGGGCACCAGCGTCCAGTAGAGGCACTCGGTGTGCCGGGCGTCGATCGGGTTGTGCACCCGCCACACGAAGTACTTGGTCAGCGGGTCGTCCTCGCGCCCGATCGCCCGGTCGTGCGAGACGCTCAGGAAGGCGGCGTTCGGGAACAGCACGCCGTGCACGACCTCGCAGTGCGAGTTGAAGCGCACCTGCTCGGGCGTCTGCCCGGCGGTGAACGCCTCCCACACCTCGCGCGGGTAGCCGATGTAGGCCGGGTCCTCGACCTTGGCCGGCAGGGTGCGCCGGCCCTTCTCGACGAGGTAGCCGGCCCGCACCGCGTGGCCCTGCCGGGTGGGCACGTTGATCCCGATCAGCTCCAGCTCGCCCCTGCCGAGCGTGCCGTCGGCCAGGCCGGAGCCGTAGATGCCCTGCTCCAACGCGGCCTGGTGGGTGGTGCCCATGTGGTAGCCGTCGCCGGCGAAGTTGTCGGTGACGACCTTCCAGTTGCCGGTCGAGACCGAGCGCTGCGGCGGCCCGTAGACCTCCCACTCGCCGCCCGCGAGGTCGAGCAGCGCGTCCAGGTACCAGCGGGCGTCGCCCAGGTACTCCTCCAGCGGCGGGGCGCTCTCGCTCCAGGTCGCGAAGACGAAGCCGCGGTAGCAGGTCACCCGGGCCCGGGGCAGGTCGTAGCGGTCCTTGCGGAAGTCCTTCGGGTAGTTGCTGCGCAGCGCCGGCACGCCCACCAGGCGGCCGTCGTTGGCGAACGTCCAGCCGTGGTAACTGCACCGGAAGTGCGCGGCGTTGCCGAACGTCGCCCGGCACAGCTGGGTGCCGCGGTGACTGCACGAGTTGAGCAGCACGGTGAAGCGGCCCGCCTCGTCGCGGGCCACGATCACGCTGTCGTCGCCGAGCCTGCGGACCAGGTAGTCGCCGGCGTCGGGCAGTTCCGACGCGAACGCCAGTAACTGCCAGGACTCGCGGAACACCAGGCGCAGTTCCCGGTCGAGGACCGCGTCGTCGGAGAACGCCCGACGGTCCAGCGGATATCCGGGCAGGACTTGCTGCCAGGGCAGTGCTTCAGCCATCCGTACTCCACGGGCCGGTCGGCGGACGGGGAAAACAACAAGGAGAGCGGGGACGCGAAAACGCAGGTTAGGCCACCCCGCCGCGCACTGGCCAGTGTCCAACCCAGGCCTCCCGGACACCGTTCTGACCTCGGGTGATGCGCCCGGCGGCGTTCACCGGTGACGCCTTGTCAGGCGTTCCGCGCCTTTGGTCCACTGAGGCCTTCCACGACCCGGATCCCACTCGGAGGAAATTCCTTGGCCACCCACGCGCTCGCCGCCGAAGATTTCTCGCACAACGACCTCGAGTACATTCCCGACCCTTTCTCCTTCTACGACCGAATGCGCGCCGAGCACCCGGCGTACCGCTCCGAGAAGATCTTCGGCGGGGCCTGGCTCTTCTTCAGCTACGCCGACTGCCTGGCCCTGATGAAGGACGAGCGGCTCTCCAACGCCCGCGCCGCCGTCCCCCTCTGGTTCCTGCCCGAGGAACAGCGCACCGACTACGCCGACATGCTCGGCGTCTACGAGCGCTGGCTGGCGTTCCACGACGGCGCCGAGCACACCCGCAACCGCCGCCAGGCCAACCGCAGTTACGTCCCCTTCACGGACGCGGCGCTGGAGCCCCGGATACAGCGGCTGGTCGACGGGCTCCTCGACGCCGTCGACCCGGCCGGCTTCGACCTGATGACCGACTTCGCCTTCCCGCTGCCGGCCATGGTCATCGCCGACGTCCTCGGGGTGCCCGTCGAGGCCCACCCCGAACTGACCCGCTGGACCGACGACATCGCCTACCTCTTCGGCTCCACCAAGGTCACCGTCGAGCACCTCGACCGCACCCGCACCAGCACCCGCGAGCTCGCCGAGTTCCTCGCCTCCCCCGAGTGCGCCAAGCTCTCCGAGGAGCAGAACGGCCTGCTGCACACGCTGCGCACCACCGAGGTCCACGGCCACCGCTTCAGCGACGAGGACGTCGTCGCCCAGGCCGCGCTCCTGCTGTTCGCCGGGGTCGCCTCGATCCGCTACCTCATCGGCAACAGCGTGCAGGCCCTGGACGAGCGCCCGACGCACGAGCGCGGGCTGCTGCTGGACCCGGCCACCGTCGGCCCGGCCGTCGAGGAGCTGCTGCGCTTCTGCACCCCGGTCCAGTTCGTCGGCCGGGTCGCCCGCGAGGACTTCACCTACCTCACCGCGGCCGGCCAGGAGATCGTGCTGCCCGCCCGCCGCCCGATGATGCTCTACGTCGGCTCCGCCAACCGCGACGCCGCCGCCTTCAGCCGGGCCGACGAGCTCGTCCTCGACCGCCCGCTGCCCAACCGCCACCTCACCTTCGGCGCCGGCCGCCACCTGTGCTTCGGCGACCCGCTGGTGCGCCAGACGCTGCGGATCGCGCTCACCACCCTCTACCGGCGCTGGCCCGCGCTGCACGTCTCGCAGGACGGCTTCAACTGGAACAACAACCTCGGCTTCCACGGCTTCACGTCGCTGCGGGTCAGCGCCTGAGCAGCCCGACCACCGTCACCCCGCCGACCTTCCAGGAGCGCTGATGACCCTCCCCCGCCTGAGCAACTTCGTCGACGGCCGACCGGCCGGGCCCGCCGACGGCACCTACACCGAGCTGCTCGACCCCTGCACCGGCACCCCGTACCTGCTCGCGCCCGACAGCGGCGAGCAGGACGTCGACCGGGCGATGCGGGCCGCCGCCACCGCCTTCGAGCAGTGGCGCTGGACCAGCCCCGCCGAGCGCCAGGACGCCCTCCTGCGCATCGCCGACGCCCTCACGGGCCGGCTCGACGACTTCGCCGCCGCCGAGGCCCGCAGCACCGGCAGTGCGGCGGCGGCCGGGGAGACCCCGCTGATGGTCGACCAGCTGCGCTTCTTCGCCGGCGCCGCCCGGGTGCTGGAGGGCCTGGCCGCGGGCGAGTACTCCCCCGGCCACACCTCCTACACCCGCCGCGAGCCGGTCGGCGTCTGCGCGCAGCTGGCGCCGTGGAACTTCCCGCTGCTGATGGCCGTGCTCAAGAGCGCGCCCGCCCTCGCCGCGGGCAACACCGTGGTGCTCAAGCCCGCCGGGACCACCCCCGAGACGGCCCTGCTGCTGGCCGAGCTGGCCGCCGAGGTGCTGCCGCCCGGGGTGCTCAACGTGGTCTGCGGCGGCCCGGACACCGGGCGGCTCATGGTGCGCCACCCCGTCCCGGCGCTGGTGTCGCTCACCGGTTCGGTGGCGGCGGGCGTGGAGGTCGCGCGGGACGCGGCGGCCGGGCTCAAGCGGGTCCACCTGGAGCTGGGCGGCAAGACCCCGGTCGTGGTCTGCGCCGACGCCGACCTGACGGCCGCCGCCGCGAAGATCGTCGAGGGCGCGTACGGCAACGCAGGCCAGGACTGCACCGCCGCCACCCGGGTGCTCGTCGACAGGGCGGTCCGGGAGGAGTTCCTGGTGGCGCTCACCAAGGCCGCCGAGGCGGCCCGCCCCGGCCCGCCGGACGACGCCGGCGCGGCGTACGGGCCGCTCAACAACGCCGACCAGCTGGCCCGGGTGGACGGCTTCGTCTCCCGGCTCCCCGCCCACGCGCGGATCGTGACGGGCGGCCACCGGGTCGGCGGGGCCGGGTACTTCTACGCGCCGACGGTGGTCGCCGACGTCCGCCAGGACGACGAGATCGTGCAGCAGGAGGTCTTCGGGCCGGTCATCACGGTGCAGCCGTTCGCCGACGAGGACGAGGCCGTCGCGCTCGCCAACGGCGTCGAGCAGGGCCTGGCCTCGGCCGTGTGGACGACCGACCACGGCCGCGCGATGCGGTTCACCCGGCGGCTGGACTTCGGCTGCGTCTGGGTCAACACCCACCTCGGCTTCCCCAGCGAGATGCCGCACGGCGGCTTCAAGCACTCCGGGTACGGCAAGGACCTGTCGGTGTACGGCTTCGAGGCCTACACCCGAGTGAAGCACGTGATGCACCACCTGGGCGAGTAGCCCGGCGGGCCGGAACGCCGGAGGGCCCGAGCGTCGAAACGCTCGGGCCCTCCGGTGTCCCGCGTGCCCTCACCCGCGGGTGTTCAACTGCCGCCGCCGCGCACTCGGACGGTGTCCTCGGCGCCCTCCGCGAGCTCCCCGACCAGCTCCGCCAGCGGCCGGCCGGGCTCGGCGACGGCCGCCGCCGCGAGCCGCCGGAAGTCGCCGGTCAGGCCCTCGACCCAGGCCGGCTCGAAGCGGCGGCGGTCGTACCAGACCTGCCCCTCGATCCGGTCCTCGGTGGGCATCAGCACGAACTCCAGGTCGAACCGGCTCGCCATGCCGCCCGGCGGGTGGACCTGGGTCACCTCCAGGCCACTCAGCTTCAGCGCGTACTCGGGCCCGACCGCGACCTGGAACAGGATGTTCTCCAGCCCATCGCCCCGCTCCCCCCGGCCCTGCGGCACCAGGTGGTACGGGACCTCCTGGTGGGCCAGCGAGTCGAGCACGGTGTCCCGGGTCGAGCGCAGCACCTCCACGAAGCCCGCCTGCGGCTCCAGGCCCAGGCGCAGCACCAGCAGGTTGCACAGGAAGCCGACGGTGCCGGCCAGTTCGGGCCGGGTGCGGTTGGCGAACATCGAGGCGAGCGCGACGTCCCGCTCCCCGTCCCGGCCGTACAGCACCCCGGCGAACAGGGCCAGGGCGGCGACGAAGGTGGTCGAGCGCTGCTTGCGGCACAGCGCCGCCAGGCCCGTCACCAGCTCCGGCTCCAGCGTGAAGGACGCCAGTCCGGGCAACTGGCCGACGCCGTCGCGGATCGCTGACGCACCGGGCAGCCGGGGCGCCGCGGCCCCGGCCAGGGTGTCCCGCCAGTACTTCTGGCTCTCGGCCAGCACCCCGTCCTCGTAGCGCTGCCGCTGCCACTCGCTGAAGTCGGCGAACTGCCAGGCCACCGTGCCGGGTTCCGCCGCCTCCTCGCCGCCGGGCCGGTACAGCCGCCCGAGCTCCTGCGAGAGGACGCCGCCCGACCAGCCGTCGGTGGACAGGTGGTGGATGTTGAGCACCAGCACGGACTCCTCCGGGCCGACCGTCAGCAGCGCGGCGTGCAGCGGGGTGACGGCCAGGTCGTGCCGGTGGCGGGCGTGCCGCAGCATCGCCTCGGCCAGCGCCCCGGGCCCCGGCCCGACCTCCTCCTCGACCAGGTCGGCGGGCCGGGCGGCGTGGACGTGCTGGACGAGCCTGCGGCGGACCGACTCGTAGGTGGTGCGCAGTGCCTCGTGCCGCTCGACGAGCCGGTCCAGCGCGGTCCGCAGCGCGGGGCGGTCGAGCGGGCCGCGCAGCCGGTAGCAGGCGTTGACGTTCAGCGGGGTGTCGGCGCCGCGGTAGTGCTCCATCATCCACAGCAGCCGCTGCCCTGGTGTGGCGTCGACGGTCCTGAGGACGGTCATGTGTGAGCCCTTCTGGTGGTGGACAGCGAGGCCGTCGGCCTCAGGACTGGGCCCGCGCGGCCTCCCCGACCGGGGCCGGCCGGGTGGTCCCGGCGGAGTGGCGCACCGCGCGGTTGACGGTGGTCAGCACCGCGAGCAGGATCAGCCAGCCGCCGAAGAGCACCGTGGTGGTGCGCGGGCCGAGGGCGTCGATCATGACGCCGCCGATCAGCGCGCCCAGGGACATCGCGCTCATGCCGAGGGTCTGCACCGCGCTGGAGACCCGCCCGCGCAGGTGGTCCGGGGTCGCCGCGAGGCGGTAGGTGGACAGCGCGACCATGTAGACCGGCGCCAGCACCGACTCGGCGGCGGCCACGGCCCCGAGCAGCCAGGCGTTCGGGGCGACCGCGTACAGCGGGAACATCAGCGCCTCGACCCACAGCGTCACGGTGGCGATCCGGCCCAGCGGGAAGCGGTCGTTGACCCGGCTGGAGACCAGCGCCCCCACCATCGCACCGACCGCGGCCCCGGTGAAGACGAACCCGATCTCGGTGGGCGAGGCGCCGATCCGCTCGGCCAGCGTGATGATCACCAGGTACCCGGCGCCGTAGCGGATCGCGTCCGCGGCCGAGATCAGCGCGAGGAAGCGGATCAGCGGCTGGCCCATCAGCCAGCCCAGGCCCGCCCGGACCTCCTTCAGCAGGCCGGCCGGCGTCTCCTCGCTGCGCTCCTCCTGGAACTTCGCCCGGGTGAAGCGCAGCGAGATCGCCGAGAGCACGAAGGAGACCGCGTCCACCACGAACGGCACCGCCCGTCCGAGTGAGTACAGCGCGCCGGCGACCATCCCGCCGCCGATCCGTACGGTGTTCGTCGCGGTCTCGAACTGCCCGAGTGCCTTGCCCAGTTGCCCGGCGCCGACGACGTTCGGCAGGGCCGCCGAGTTGGAGGACTCGAAGAGCGTCTCCAGCACCCCGTTGAGCACGGCGACCGCACACAGCTGGGTGACCGTCAGACCGTCCAACCAGATCGCGAGCGGCACGCTGACCGTCACCACGGCGCGGCCCAGGTCGCACAGGATCATCGTGGTCTTGCGGTCCCAGCGGTCCGCCAGCGCACCGGCGAACGGGCCGAAGAGCAGCCAGGACAGCGAGCTGAGGCCCATCACGAGCCCGGCCTGGGTGGGCGAGCCGGATACGGCGAGCACCAGCAGGGGCAGGGCGAAGACCTGGACCTGGCTCCCCAGGAACGAGACCACCTGACCGCTGATCAGCAGCCCGAAGTCGCGGTTGCGCCAGAGCCCGGGCGGCGCCGGGGCGTCGGCGGCGGAGCCGGTGTCCGCGGAGCCGGTGTCTGCGGCGTCGGACTCTGCGGCATCGGTGTCTGCGGCGCCGGATTCTGGTGACTGGGCCATGTGGGACCTCTTGTTCGGGGACCGCCGCAGCGCGACGGCCGCGGTGGACCGGACACGGTCAGCGACCGTACTCAGGGCGGGGAGGTCACGACAAGTGATCAGGTGTGCACACGGCCGGTCCGCTCGGCGAGCGCCGCCCGTTCGCGCCGGACGCGGGCGACGGTGTCCGCACTCAGACGGCTGAGCAGGTCCATCGACTCCAGGCCGTGCATCACGCGCGGGGTGAGCAGGCCGATCCGGGCGAGCATGGGCACCACCCGGGAGAACAGCATCTGCCGGTAGCCGGCCAGGCCGGGGTCGGCCAGCGCGAAGGCCGCGCCCTCGGCGGCCGGGACGTCGAAGCGCTCCCAGAGGTCGCCCAACAGGAAGCGCCGGCGCATGAGTTCGACGGACGCCAGCAGGAAGTCCTCCCGCCGGGCCAGCTCGGCCGCCGACAGCCCGGGGACGACGTCGCGCAGCAGGAGCACGCCGAAGGAGACGTGGCGGGCCTCGTCCCGGGCCACCAGGGCGGTGATCCGCTTGATCAACGGATCGTGGAAGGTGGCCTCCGCCAGCCGGAACCCGGCCAGCGCCAGCGGCTCGACCAGGCACTGGACGGCCAGCGCGAGGAGGTCCCACTCGGTGGCCCCGAGCGCGTCCGCGAACAGCTGCCGCAGCCCCTCCGACACCGGGTACGGCTCGGGGACGTGCTCCCCCACGTAGCGCCCGAACGCCTCCGCGTGCCGGGCCTCGTCCCCGGCCTGGCTGACCGCGCACAGCTTCGCCTCGACGTCCGGCAGCACCTCGGCCAGCCGGGCGCCCGCGAGCATCGCCGCCTGCTCGCCGTGCAGGAACTGGCAGACCGTCCAGGCCTGGGTCTGCCAGCGGAAGTCGTCCCAGGCCCGGGGCCCGCGCCGGCCGATCGGCGAGGCGCGCAGCGAGTCCAGCGCGTACGCCGAGCCGGCCGGCAGCGGCTCGCCGAAGGGGACGTCCAGCGACCAGTCGATGTCGGTGGCGGCGTTCCACTGGGCGAGCTTGGCGCCCTCGTAGAGCCGGGCGAGCCCCGAGCCGGCCGTGGCGCGCTCCCAGCTGAGGACGGCGGTCACCGGGGTGTCGACCCGCAGGTCGGCCAGCCCGGCGAGCGCGGTCGGCAGCCGGGGCGCCCCCGGGCGGGTGGGCCGGTCCTCCCGGGGCGGGGGTGTCACGCCCGCCCGGCCTGCTCCGCCATCAGCCGGCGCAGACTGAGCGGCCGCAGGTCCGTCCAGACCCGGTCGATGTGCGCGGTGCACTCGTCGAGGGTCCCGGTGGTGCCCTCGGCGGTCCAGCCGGCCGGGATCTCCTGGTCCTCGGGCCAGACGGAGTACTGCTCCTCGTGGTTGAGGACGACGTGGAAGCGGGCGGCGTCGTTGTCGAACACGGGGGTTCCTTTCGGTCGGGTGATCGCGGGCGAACGGGGAGGGCTCAGCGCCCGTCCAGGGCGTCGGCGACGAGGCGGGCGATCGCGGCCAGCGGCTCGGGGCGGGTCAGGTCGAAGTGCTCGGCCGCGACCTCGTGCCGGTCGATCCCGCCGGTCGCGTACGGCGCCCAGGCCCCGGCGCCGGGCGCGTCCGCGGCCCGGCCGAGCGTCGCGGTGACGTGCAGCAGCCGGCCGTCGAACCGTCCGGTCGGGGCCGCCGCCACCGCCCGGACGACGGTGGTCGCCGTGGCGGCGAGGCGGTCGAGCTCGGCGGTGCCGGGGGCGAACCCGCCGCCCTCGCGGCCGAGCAGGTCGGCGACGAGCGCCGCGTCGACGTCCTCCGGCTCCGCGCCCCAGTGTCCGCTCTCGACCGGGTAGGCGTCCAACACGGCCAGCAGACGCACCTGTTCACCGGCGGCGCGCAGCGTGCAGGCCATGGCGTGCGCGATGTTCCCGCCGGTCGACCAGCCGAGCAGGTGGTAGGGGCCGGCCGGCTGCACCTCGCGGATCCGGTCGACGTAGTCCCCGACCATCGCCGCCAGGTCGGCGGGCTGCTCGGCGCGGGGGTCCAGGCCGCGGGCCTGGAGGCCGTAGACCGGGCGGTCCGCCAGCCCGGCGGCGAGGCCGGTGTAGCAGCGGCCGAGGCCGGTCACCGGGTGGACGCAGAACAGCGGCGGCCCGCCGCCCTCGCCGCCGAGGTGCACCAGGACCCCGGCGTCCGCGGCCGGGCCGCCGTCCAGCAGGGCTGCCAGTCCGGCCGGGCTCGGGGCGCGGAACAGGTCGGTGAGCTCGGCGGGTTCGCCGAGTTCGGCGCGGATCCGGGCGATCAGCCGGGTGGCCAGCAGGGAGTGGCCGCCGAGGTGGAAGAAGTCGTCCTCCACCCCGACCCCGGGCAGGCCGAGCGCCTCGGCGAACAGCCGGCAGAGCGCCTCCTCGCGCGGGCCCTGCGGGGCGCGGGTCACCCGGACCTCGGCCTCGGGGGCGGGCAGGGCGCGGCGGTCCACCTTGCCGTTGCCGGTCAGCGGCAGCGCGTCCAGCACCACGACGGCCGACGGGACGGCGTACTCCGGCAGGACGGCGCCCAGGTGGCGGCGCAGCTCGGCACCCGTGACGGCCGCGCCCTCGCGCACCGCCACGTAGCCGACGAGCCTGCGGTCCCCCGGACGGTCCTCCCGGAGGACGGCCACGGCGGCCGAGACGCCCGCGCAGCGCTCCAGCGCCGCCGCCACCTCGCCGGGCTCGATCCGGACACCACGGACCTTCACCTGGTCGTCCGCCCGGCCCACGAAGCCGAGTTGGCCGTCGGGGAGCCAGCGCACGAGGTCCCCGGTGCGGTACATCCTCCGGCCCGCAGCGCCGTACGGATCCGGCAGGAAGCGGGACGCCGTCAGACCGGGACGCCCGAGGTACCCACGTGCCACCTGCGCGCCGGCGACGTACAGTTCGCCGGCCACGCCGACCGGCACCGGGCGCAACCCGGCGTCCAGCACGTACACCCGGGTGCCGTCGAGCGGGCGACCGATCGGCACCCCGCCGTCCGGCCGCAGCGGCGCGCTGGCGGTCGCACAGACGGTGGTCTCGGTCGGCCCGTAGGCGTTGATCAGGTCACGTCCGGGGGCCCAGCGCGCCACGAGCTCGGCCGGGAGGGCCTCGCCCGCGACGACCAGGACGGCAAGGTCGGTGAGTTCCCGCGCGGACGGTGCGGGCAACGTCGCGAGGACGGCGGGTGTGATGACGGCGTGGGTGACGCCGCGCTCGGCCAGCACCCGCGCGAGCGGCTCGCCCGACCGCGCGCCGTCGGGCGCGAGCACCAGTGCCGCTCCGGCGAGCAGCGCGTTGGCCCACTCGTAGACGGCCGCGTCGAAGCCCGGCGAGGCCAGTTGGAGCAGCGAGCGGCCCGGGCCGAGGCCCAGCGTCGCCCCGGCGGCGGCCACCAGGTTGGCGAGGCCGGCGTGCGGGACCTGGACGGCCTTGGGGGTGCCGGTGGAACCGGAGGTGTAGATCAGATAGGCGGCGTTCTGCGGGTGGACCCGGCGGGGCAGGTCCCCGCTTCCCCGGACCTCCACCGCTGCCGTCACCGCCCGGTCGTCCAGCAGCAGGCACGGCCCGTCGATCCCCAGCACCGACGTGGTCACGATCAGCGTCGGACGGGCGTCCGCCAGCATGAACTCCACCCGCTGACGCGGATAGGCCGGGTCCACCGGCAGATACGTCCCGCCCGCCTTCAGCACCGCCAGCACGGACACCACCGCGTCCACCGACCTCGGCAGCGCGACGGCCACCACCGACTCCGGGCCCGCACCCCGCGCCACCAGCTCCCGCGCCAACCGGTTCGCCCGCGCGTTCAACTCGCCGAAGGACAGCGTCCGCTCCCCGCTGACCACCGCCGGCGCGGTGGGCCGCTCCGCCGCCCGCGCCTCGAACACCTCGTGGGCGAGCAGGCCGGAGTCCGCGGCGCGCTCGGCTCCCGTCCCGTAGGCCAGGAGGGCGGCCCGCTCGGCGGGGCCGAGGAGGTCGAGCGCGCCGACCCGGGCGTCCGGGTCGGCCGCCATCCCGGCCAGCAGCCGGACGAACCGGCCGACGAGCGCCTCCGCCGTCGAGCGGTCGAACAGGTCCGTGGCGAACTCCAGCTCACCGCCGATCCCGCCCGGCCGACCGTCGCCGGCCCGGCGCTCCCAGAGGCCCGCGGCGAGGTCGAACTTCGCGTTCGGCAGGTCGACCTGGACCTCCTCGACCTCCAGCCCGGGCAGTCCGGCCTCGGACCAGGCGTTGTTCTGCAGCACGAGCGCGGTCTGGAAGAGCGGGTGCCGGGCCGCCGAACGGACCGGGTTCAGCACCTCGACCAGCCGCTCGAACGGCACGTCCTGGCTGCCCAGCGCGTCGAGGTCCGCCTCGCGCACCCGGCGCACCAGCTCACGCACGCTCGGGTCGCCGGAGACGTCGGTGCGCAGCACCAGGGTGTTGGCGAAGAACCCCACGAGGTCGTCGAGCGCCTCGTCCGACCGGCCCGCCACCACCGTGCCGACGGGGATGTCGGTGCCCGCGCCCAGCCGGGACAGCAGCACCGCCCAGCCCGCCCGCAGCACCATGAACAGCGTCGCCCCGCACTCGCGGGCCAGCGCCACCAGCCCGGCATGCACGTCGGCGGGTATCGCGAGGTCCACGGTGTCGCCCGCGAGGCTCGCGACGGCGGGTCGCGGCCGGTCCGACGGAAGCGCCAGCTCCTCCGGCAGACCGGCCAGCCGCTCGCGCCAGAAACTCAGTTGACGGTCCATCACCTTCTGCTCACCGAGCACCCGGTGCTGCCACAGCGCGTAGTCGCCGTACTGGACGGGGAGTGCAGTCCAGGCCGGAGCCCCACCGGTCGTGCTGCGTGCGGTGTACGCGGCGGTGAGGTCGCGCAGCAGCGGGCCCATCGACCAGCCGTCGCACGCGATGTGGTGCACCACCAGCAGGAACACGTACTCCTCCGGCGCCACCCGGAACAGCCAGGCGCGCAGCGGTAGTTCACGCGCCAGGTCGAACTCGTGCCCGGCCGCCGCGGCGAGCCGCCCGGGCAGGTCCACCGGGGCGCAGTCGGCCGCTTCCCACCGGACGAGCGGCTCGCCCGTCACCGGCACCACGTGCTGCCAGGGCGAACCGTCGACGACCGGGAACACCGTCCGCAGGCTCTCGTGCCGGCCCACCACGTCCTCCAGCGCCGCCCGCAGCGCACCCTCGTCCAGCGCGCCCTTCAGCCGCAGCGCGGTCGGCACCGCGTACGTCGAGGCGCCGTCGGCACCCTCCCACTCGCGCAGGAACCAGAGCCGCTGTTGCGCGTACGACAACGGCGTCCGCTCGCCGCGCTCGACCGCGACCAGCGGCTCGTGCGGCGCGGCGGTGCGCGACTGCAGCAGCCCGGCGAGCCGGGCGGCCGTCGGCGCCTGGAACAGGTCCCGGATCCCCAGCTCCACCCCGAGCGCCGCCCTGGCCCGGACGAGCAGGCGGATGGCCTGGAGGGAGTGCCCGCCGAGCGCGAAGAAGTCGTCGTCCACCCCGACCGCGGTCACGCCCAGGATCTCCGCGAAGAGCCCGGCGAGGAGGTCCTCACGGGCGTCGCGAGGGGCGTGCGCGACCCGGGCGACGACCGCGGGCGCGGGCAGGGCGCGGCGGTCCACCTTGCCGTTGCCGGTCAGCGGCAGCGCGTCCAGCACGACGACCGCCGACGGCACCGCGTAGTCCGGCAGGGCCGCCGCCACCTCGCCGCGCACGGCGGCGGCGTCCAGCCTCGCACCGGCCACCGGGACGACGTACCCGACGAGCCTGTGGTCCCCCGGGCGGTCCTCCCGGGCCACGGCGACGGCAGCCGAGACGTCCGTGCAGCGCTCCAGCGCGGCCGCCACCTCGCCCGGCTCGATCCGGTGGCCGCGCACCTTCACCTGGTCGTCCGCCCGGCCCACGAAGGCGAGTTGGCCGTCGGGCAGCCGGCGTACGAGGTCCCCGGTGCGGTACATCCTCCCGCCCGCAGCGCCGAACGGGTCCGGCAGGAAGCGGGACGCCGTCAGGCCTGTGCGCCCGAGGTAGCCGCGCGCCACCTGTGCCCCGGCCAGGAACAGCTCACCGACCGCCCCCACCGGCAGCGGCCGCAGCCCGGCGTCCAGCACGTAGGCCCGCGTGTTCGTCGTCGGCCGGCCCAGAACCGGCGACCCGGCCGCCGACAGCAGCGCCATCACCGTGTCGACGGTGCACTCGGCCGGCCCGTACGCGTTGTGGGCGACCAGGCCGGGCGTCGCGCGCAGCCGCTCCCACAGCGCCGCCGGGAGCGCCTCCCCGCCCAGGAGCAGGGTCCGCACGGCGGGCAGCCCGTCGGCCGGGTCCGGCCGGAGCAGCCCCTCCTCGATGAGTTCCGCCGCGTAGGCGGGCGTGGTGTCCAGCAGGTCGACGCCGGCGCGGCCCAGGTCGGCCACGGCGGCCTGGGCGTCGCGGCGGCTCTCGTCGTCCAGCACGTACAGCTCGTGGCCGAGGAACAGCGCGCTCAGCGCCTGCCAGCTCGCGTCGAAGGAGGACGACGACGTGCTCGCGACGCGGGCCCGGGGGCGGCCGGTCGCGGCCAGGTGGTCGGCCAGCACCGTACGGTCCAGGTGCCGGACGAGGTTGGCGAGGCCGGCGTGCGGGACCTGGACGGCCTTGGGGGTGCCGGTGGAACCGGAGGTGTAGATCAGATAGGCGGCGTTCTGCGGGTGGACCCGGCAGAGCAGGTCCCCGCTTCCCCGGACCTCCACCGCTGCCGTCACCGCCGGGTCGTCCAGCAGCAGGCACGGCCCGTCGATCCCCAGCACCGACGTGGTCACCACCAGCACCGGACGCGCGTCCGCCAGCATGAACTCCACCCGCTGACGCGGATAGGCCGGGTCCACCGGCAGATACGTCCCGCCCGCCTTCAGCACCGCCAGCACGGACACCACCGCGTCCACCGACCTCGGCAGCGCGACCGCCACCACAGCCTCCGGGCCCGCACCCCGCGCCACCAGCTCCCGCGCCAACCGGTTCGCCCGCGCGTTCAACTCGCCGAAGCTCAATTCCTCGTCCCCGAACACCAGGGCCCGCTCGGCCGGGCGGGTCCGCGCCTGCCGCTCGAACAACCGGTGCACCGGCTCAGGGTCCGTGACCGGTTCGACGGATCCGGCCCACTCCGCCAACTGCTGCCGCTCCGAGGCGTCCAGGAGCTCCAGCGCACCCACCCGGACGTCCGGCTCCGCCACCATCCCGGCCAGCAGCCGGACGAACCGGCCGACGAGCGCCTCCGCCGTCGAGCGGTCGAACAGGTCGATGGCGAACTCCAGCTCACCGCCGATCCCGGCGGGACCGCCGTCGGCCGCCGTCAGCTCCCAGCAGTCCACCGACAGGTCGAACTTGGCGATCCGGTGCTCGACCGGAACGTCCTCGGCCTCCAGCCCGGGCAGGTCCAGCTCGGACCAGGCGTTGTTCTGGAGGATCAGCATGGTCTGGAAGAGCGGGTGCCGGGCCGCCGAACGGACCGGGTTCAGCACCTCGACCAGCCGCTCGAACGGCACGTCCTGGCTGCCCAGCGCGTCGAGGTCCGCCTCGCGTACCCGGCGCAGCAACTCGCGCGCAGTCGGGTCGCCCGACAGGTCCGTCCGCAGCACCAGCGTGTTGACGAAGAACCCGATCAACTCGTCCAACGCCTCGTCGGACCGCCCCGCCACCACCGTCCCCACCGGGATGTCGGTGCCCGCGCCCAGCCGGGACAGCAGTACCGCCCAGCCCGCCCGCAGCACCATGAACAGCGTCGCCCCGCACTCCCGCGCCAGCGCCACCAACCCGGCATGCACGTCGGCGGGTATCGCGAGGTCCACGGTGTCGCCCGCGAGGCTCGCGACGGCGGGCCGCGGGCGGTCCGACGGGAGCGCCAGCTCCTCCGGAAGTTCCACCAACCAGTCCCGCCAGAAGGCGAGCTGACGACGCATCAGCGAGTCCGGGTCGTCCTCCTCACCCAGGACGCCGCGCTGCCAGAGCGCGTAGTCGCCGTACTGGACGTCGAGGTCGCCCCACGCCGGAGCGTCCCCGGTCGTCCTGCGGGCCGTGTAGGCGGCGGTGAGGTCGTGCAGCAGCGGGCCCATCGACCAGCCGTCGCACGCGATGTGGTGCACCACCAGCAGGAACACGTGCTCCTCCGGCGCGACCCGGAACAGCCAGGACCGGAGCGGCAGTTCGGCCGAGAGGTCGAAGACGCCGTGCACGGCCCCGTCGATCAGGCCGGTGACCTCGTCCGCCGTACAGGCCACGGTCGCCCAGGGCACCAGCGCTTCGCCCGTGACCGGCACGATCCGCTGCCACGGCACGCCGTCGACCACCGGGAAGACCGTGCGCAGGCTCTCGTGCCGGGCCACCACGTCCTCCAGCGCCGCCCGCAGCGCACCCTCGTCCAGCGCACCCCGCAGCCGGACGGTCAGCGGCATCGCGTACGTCGCCGTCCGGGCCTCGCTGTCCACGGTCCCGAGGAACCAGAGGCGCTGCTGGGCGTGTGAGAGCGGCAGCCGCTCGGGCCGCTCGACGGGCCGCAGCGGCGGCCTCGGGGCCACCGCCCCGCGCCGGTCGAGCAGCGCGGTCAGCCCGGCCACAGTCGGCGCCTGGAAGAGGTCCCGGATCCCCAGTTCCACCCCGAGCACCGTCCTGACCCGGGCGACGAGGCGCATGGCCAGCAGCGAGTGCCCGCCGAGCGCGAAGAAGTCGTCCTCCACCCCGACCCTCGGCCGCCCGAGCACCTGCTCGAACAGCCCGCACAACACCTCCTCCCGCGCATCCCGGGGCGCCCGCGTCACGTCCGCCTCCGCCTCGGGCGCCGGCAGGGCTCGGCGGTCCACCTTGCCGTTCCCGGTCAGCGGCAACGCGTCCAGCACCACCACCGCCGACGGGACGGCGTACTCGGGCAGGACCGAGCCGAGCCCGCGCCGCACCTCGGCCCCCGTGACGGCCGCGCCCTCGCGCGCCACCACGTACCCGACGAGCCGACGGTCCCCCGGGCGGTCCTCCCGCACCACGGCCACGCCGCTCGCGACGCCCGCGCAGCGCTCCAGCGCGGCCGACACCTCGCCGAGCTCGATCCGGAAACCGCGCACCTTCACCTGGTCGTCCGCCCGCCCCAGGAAAGCGAGTCGGCCGTCCGCCGTCCACCGCACCAGGTCCCCGGTGCGGTACATCCTCCGGCCCGGGGCGCCGAACGGATCCGGCAGGAACCGCGACGCCGTCAGACCTGAGCGCCCGAGGTAGCCACGCGCCACCTGCGCCCCGGCCAGGAACAGCTCACCCACCACCCCCACCGGCACCGGCCGCAACCCGGCATCCAGCACATAGGCCCGCGTATTCGTCGTCGCCCGGCCCAGCACCGGCCCCTCGGCGTCACCGAACCACGCCGCCAGCGCGTCCACCGTGTTCTCCGTCGGGCCGTAGGTGTTCTGCCCGGTCCACCCCGCCGCGTCCAGCACCCGGCGCCACAGCGACGCCGGCAGCGCCTCGCCGCCCACCACCAGGGTGCGGTGCGGGCCGGGGCCCGCCTCCAGCAGACCCTGCTCGACCAGCTCGGCGGCGTAGCCCGGCGTGGTCTCGAGCAGGTCGACGCCCTCCCGCCCGATGTACTCGGCCAGCCGGGCGGCGTCACGGCGGTCGTCGTCGTCCAGCAGGTGGAGCTCGTGGCCGAGGAAGAGCCCGAGCACGGCGGTCCAACTGGAGTCGAAGGCCAGGGGCGCCGTCGACACCATGCGGATCCAACGGGTGCCCGAGCGCTCCCGGTGTCCGGCGAAGGTCACCCGCTCGTAGTGGTGGCCCAGGTTGGCGAGGCTGCCGTGGTCGACCACGACGCCCTTGGGCCGGCCGGTCGAACCGGAGGTGTAGATGACGTACGCCGCGTGCCGCGGCACCACCTCCACCCCGAGATCGTCGGCACTCTGCCGCGCCACTGCCACCTCATCGACGAGGAGCCGAGCAACGCCCGGACACTCCGCGCCCAGCTCCCCATCGGTGACCAGCACCTCCGGAGCCGCGTCCGCCAGCATGAACTCCACCCGCTCACGCGGATACTCCGCGTCCACCGGCAGATACGTCCCACCCGCCTTCAGCACCGCCAACAACGCCACCACCGACTCCACCGACCGCGGCAACAACACCGCGACCCGCACCTCCGGCCCGACCCCCCGCACCACCAGCTCCCGCGCCACCCGGTTCGCCCACCCGTTCAACTCACCGAAGGTCCAGGCCCGGCCGCCGAACACCAACGCCCGCTCGCCGGGCCGGCTCGCGGCCTGCGCCTCGAAGAGCCGGTGCACCGGCGTGCGGTCCACGGCCGGCTCGACGACGCCGGCCCACTCCGCCAACCGCTGACGCTCCGAGTCCGCCAGAACCTCCAGCGCACCCACCCGGACGTCCGGCTCCGCCGCCATCCCGGCGAGCACCCGACCGAACCGGCGGGCGAGGGCCTCGGCCGTCGACCGGTCGAACAGGTCGCTCGCAAACTCCAACTGACCTCCGAGGCCCGCCGGTTCACCCGTCGACCCGGCGTTCTCCCAGAAGTCGACGGAGAGGTCGAACTTGGCGATCCGGTGGTCGATCGGGAGCTCGTCGACCCGCAGGCCCGACAGGCCCGGCTCCGACCAGGCGTTGTTCTGGAGGATCAGCATGGTCTGGAAGAGCGGGTGCCGGGCCGCCGAACGGACCGGGTTCAGCACCTCGACCAGCCGCTCGAACGGCACGTCCTGACTGCCCAGCGCGTCGAGGTCCGCCTCGCGCACCCGGCGCACCAGCTCACGCACGCTCGGGTCGCCCGACAGGTCCGTCCGCAGCACCAGCGTGTTGACGAAGAACCCGATCAACTCGTCCAACGCCTCGTCCGAACGCCCCGCCACCACCGTCCCCACCGGAATGTCGCTGCCCGCACCCAGCCGCGACAGCAACACCGCCCAACCCGCCCGCAGCACCATGAACAACGTCGCCCCGCACTCCCGCGCCAGCGCCACCAACCCGGCATGCACCTCCGCCGGCACCGCCAGGTCGACGACGCCGCCGGCGAAGCCCGGTTCGAGGGGCCGCGGCCGGTCGGTGGGCAGCGGGAGTTCCTCCGGCAGGCCGGCCAGGCGCGAGCGCCAGAAATCGAGCTGCCGGTTCGCCAGGGAGGCGGAATCGTCCTCCTCACCCAGCACGCCGCGCTGCCAGAGCGCGTAGTCGCCGTACTGGACGTCGAGTTCGCCCCACGCCGGAGCGTCCCCCGTCGTCCTGCGAGTGGCGAAGGCGGCGGCGAGGTCGCGCAGCAGCGGGCCCATCGACCAGCCGTCGCACGCGATGTGGTGCACCACCAGGAGCAGCACGTGCTCCTCCGGCGCGACCCGGAACAGCCAGGCCCGGAGCGGGAGTTCACCCGCGAAGTCGAAGCCGTGGCCGGACGCCGCCGCCAGCCGCTCGTCGAGCTCGTCCCGGCCGCACGCCAGCACCTCCCACGGGACGAGCGCTTCGCCCGTCACCGGCACGACCTGCTGCCACGGCACACCGTCGACCACCGGGAAGACCGTGCGCAGGCTCTCGTGCCGGCCCACCACGTCCTCCAGCGCCGCCCGCAGCGCACCCTCGTCCAGCGCACCCCGCAGCCGCAGCGCGGTCGGCACGGTGTACGTCGAGGCGCCGGACGCCCGTTCCCATTCCCGCAGGAACCAGAGGCGCTGCTGGGCATACGAGAGCGGCAGCCGCTCGGGCCGCTCGACGGGCCGCAGCGGCGGCCTCGGGGCCACCGCCCCGCGCCGGTCCAGCAGCGCGGTCAGCCCGGCCACGGTCGGCGCCTGGAAGAGGTCACGGATCCCCAGCTCCACCCCGAGCGCCGAACGGACCCGGCTGACCAGGCGCGTCGCCAGCAGCGAGTGCCCGCCGAGCGCGAAGAAGTCGTCCTCCACCCCGACCCGCGGCCGCCCGAGCACCTGCTCGAACAGCCCGCACAACACCTCCTCCCGCGCGTCCCGGGGCGCCCGCGTCACATGCGCCTCCGCCTCGGGCACGGGCAGCGCGCGGCGGTCCACCTTGCCGTTGCCGGTCAGCGGCAGCGCGTCCAGCACCACCACCGCCGACGGGACGGCGTACTCGGGCAGCGCCGACGCCACCTCCCTTCGCACGGCGGCGCCGTCCGGCGAGGCCCCGGCGGCCGGGACGACGTACGCCACGAGCCGGCGGTCGCCCGGGCGGTCCTCCCGCACCACGGCGACGGCGGCCGACACCCCGGCGCAGCGCTCCAGCACGGCCGAGACCTCGCCGAGCTCGATCCGGAAGCCGCGCACCTTCACCTGGTCGTCCGCCCGCCCCAGGAAAGCGAGTCGGCCGTCCGCCGTCCACCGCACCAGGTCCCCGGTGCGGTACATCCTCCCGCCCCCACCCCCGAACGGATCCGGCAGGAACCGCGACGCCGACAGCCCCGGACGCCCGAGGTAGCCACGCGCCACCTGCGCCCCGGCCAGGAACAGCTCACCCACCACCCCCACCGGCACCGGCCGCAACCCGGCATCCAGCACATAGGCCCGCGTGTTCGTCGTCGCCCGGCCCAGCACCGGCCCCTCGGCGTCACCGAACCACGCCATCAGCGCGTCCACCGTGTTCTCGGTGGGCCCGTAGGTGTTCTGCCCGGTCCACCCCGGGGTCGCCAGCACGCGCTGCCAGAGCGACTCCGACACCGCCTCGCCGCCGACGTTCAGCATCCGCGCGAAGCCGGACTCCCCGTCCAGGAGCCCCTGTTCGACCAGTTCGGCCGCGTAGCCCGGGGTGGTGTCCAGGAACTCGACCCGGGCCCGCTCCAGGTACTCCACCAGACGGGCGGCGTCGCGGCGGGTCTCGTCGTCCAGCAGGTGCAGCTCGTGGCCGACGCACATGGCCAGCAACGCGACCCAGCACGAGTCGAACGCGAGCGGGGCCGTCGTCGCGACGCTCGCCCGCTCCCGGCCGGTGGCGGCGAGCAGTTCGGCGTACGTCGTGACCTGGTAGTGGTGGCCCAGGTTGGCGAGGCTGCCGTGGTCGACCACGACGCCCTTGGGCCGGCCGGTCGAACCGGAGGTGTAGATGACGTACGCCGCGTGCCGCGGCACCACCTCCACCCCGAGATCGTCGGCACTCTGCCGCGCCACCGCCACCTCATCGACGAGGAGCCGAGCAACGCCCGGACAGCCCGCGCCGAGCTCCCGATCGGTGACCAGCACCTCCGGAGCCGCGTCCGCCAGCATGAACTCCACCCGCTCACGCGGATACTCCGCGTCCACCGGCAGGTACGTCCCACCCGCCTTCAGCACCGCCAACAGCGCCACCACCGACTCCACCGACCGCGGCAACAACACCGCGACCCGCACCTCCGGCCCGACCCCCCGCACCACCAGCTCCCGCGCCACCCGGTTCGCCCAAGCGTTCAACTCACCGAAACTCACCTCCCGTTCCCCGCAGACCAGAGCGCGGGCGTCCGGGTTCGTCCGCGCCTGCCGCTCGAAGAGCCGGTGCACCGGCTCGGGGTCGGCCGCCGGCTCGACGATTCCGGCCCACTCCGCCAACCGCTCCCGCTCCGAGTCCGCCAGAACCTCCAGCGCACCCACCCGGACGTCCGGATCGGCCGCCATCCCGGCGAGCACCCGGACGAACCGCTCCACCAGCACCTCGGCGGTCGACCGGTCGAACAGGTCGCTCGCGAACTCCAACTGGCCTCCGAGGCCCGCCGGTTGTCCGTCCTCGGCACAGTGCTCCCAGGCATCGAGCGACAGGTCGAACTTGGCGATCCGGTGGTCGACCCGGAACTCCTCGGTCGCCAGCCCCGGCAGCCGCAACGTCGTCCAGGAGTTGTTCTGCAGCACCACCATGGTCTGGAACAGCGGGTGCCGGGCCGCCGACCGGACCGGGTTCAGCACCTCGACCAGCCGGTCGAACGGCACCTCCTGGCGCCCGAAGGCGTCCAGATCCGCCTCGCGCACCCGGCGCAGCAGCTCACGGACGCTCGGGTCGCCCGACAGGTCCGTCCGCAGCACCAGCGTGTTGACGAAGAACCCGATCAACTCGTCCAACGCCTCGTCCGAACGCCCCGCCACCACCGTCCCCACCGGAATGTCGCTGCCCGCACCCAGCCGCGACAACAACACCGCCCAACCCGCCCGCAGCACCATGAACAACGTCGCCCCGCACTCCCGCGCCAGCGCCACCAACCCGGCATGCACCTCCGCCGGCACCGCCAGCTCCACCGTGTCGCCCGCGAACGTCGCGACCGCGGGCCGCGGACGGTCCGCCGGGAGCGCCAGCTCCTCCGGAAGCTCCACCAACCGGTCCCGCCAGAAACCGATCTGACGGTCCATCAGTGAGCCGGGATCGTCCTCCTCGCCCAACACCTCCCGCTGCCACAACGCGTAGTCCCCGTACTGCACCGGGAGTTCGACGGACCAGACCGGCGGCTCGCCCGTCTCGCGCCGCGCACCGTACGCGGCGGCCAGGTCCCGCAGCAGCGGTCCCATCGACCAGCCGTCGCACGCGATGTGGTGCACGACGAGCAGGAACACGTGCTCCTGCGGCGCCGTCCGGAAGAGCGAAGCCCGCAGCGGAAGTTCACGCGCCAGGTCGAAGGCCCGGGCCACCGCCGCGTCGACCAGGCCGGGGACCTCCCCCTCGGCGCACTCCCGCACCTCCAGCGGCACCAGCGGCTCGCCCGTCACCGGCACGACCTGCTGCCACGGCACGCCGTCCACCGCCGGGAAGACCGTGCGCAGGCTCTCGTGCCGGCCCACCACGTCCTCCAGCGCCGCCCGCAGCGCACCCTCGTCCAACTCACCCCGCAGCCGCACCGCGACGACCTCGTTGTAGACGGCCGCGCCCCCCTCCAACTCCCGCAGGAACCAGAGGCGTTGCTGGGCGTACGAGAGCGGGAGCAGCTCGGGGCGCGCCATCGCCTGCAACGGCGCCCGCTTCTCGGCCGCGCCACTGTCGAGCAGTTCGGCGACGCCCGCGACGGTCGAGGCGTCGAAGAAGTCCCGGATGCCGATCTCCACCCCGAAGACCGCCCGGATCCGCCCGAGCAGCCAGGTGGCCAGCAGGGAGTGCCCGCCGAGGTCGAAGAAGTCGTCCTCCACCCCGACCCGCGGGCGCTCGAGCACCTGCTCGAACAGCCCGCACAGCACCTCCTCGCGCGCGGTCCGAGGTACTCGGGTCTCACCGGCGAAGGGCTGGTCGGGGTTGCTCGGCATGGCGTCACCTCATCGGGGTCGTGGCACGGTGGGGCTCCCTGGGCGGGCCGGCGCAGGGGCATCACGGACAAGGGGAGGAGAGCGCGGCCCAGCGCGCGAAGGAACCGACGGACACCCCGCCGAAGCCGTGGCACCGCATCATGACCCGGGCGGCCGGGTGGCCACCAGGCCCGCACTCAGCCGAGCGCCAGAACGAACTCGACCTCCGGCGGCTCGCCGCCGTCCGGCGCGTGCCGGGCGAGCGCCTCGCGCACCGCCCGTCGCCAGTCCTCCGAGACGGCGGGCGGCACCAGTTGCTGCCGGCACACCGCGCCCGCAGCCGTGACGGGCACCGCGACGCGGTAGTGCTCGTGCTCGTCCGCGTCCGGGCCCGGGAACCACGCGTCGTAGTCCCCCGGCGGCCCGTCCGGGCGCCAGCTCAGCCGGACGGGCCGCCCGTGCCGCTCGGCCAGCCGGTGGACGGCCTCCGGGTCCAGGCCGGGCGCGCCGGGCCCGTCGACCGGCTCCGCCCGTCGCGCCGCGTGCAGCCGGCGGGCCTCGCCCAGGCGGGCGTTGGCGATCCCGCTGATCCCGAACCCCGCCGCTTCGCCCGCCAGCAGCCGGTCCAGCTCGTCGAGGCCGATCCGCGCGGCGGGCCGCCACGGGCCGGTCCGCGCCGGGGCCGGGCAGCCCACGTGCAGGACGGCGTCGTAGCGGAAGAGCGTCATCTCGGTGGGCGCCGCCCCCAGGCGCGGCGCGAGCTCCACCGCCGTGATCGCCGGGAAGCGCCGCGGCAGGTCGGCCAGGTAGCCGGGGTCCACGCTCAGCTCGACGTCGCCGGCGAGTTCGACCGCGACGTGGTCCAGTCGCAGGCCGCTGCGCGGTCCCGGGTCCCGCCGCAGCTCGTGCTTGAGCACCGCGAAGTGCTCCAGCAGGCGGGAGTCCCGCAGGTCGCCGAGGAACACGTGCCCGCCGGGCGCCATCCGGGGCAGCGTCGCGGCGATCACCGACTCCAGGTACGTCACCGAAGGGAAGTACTGGACCACCGAGTTGACGACCGCCGTGTCGTACCCGTCCGGCGCCGCGGCCGGCGGCGCGGGCACGTCGGCGGCCGCCTCCGCCACCGTGATCACGGTCTCCGGCCGGCCCCGGCGCAGGTCGTCGCCCAGCCGGCGCAGCAGGCGCACCGCCTCGGCGGAGAAGTCCGTCGCGGTGTACTCGCGGACGCCGAGCCGCTCGACCAGCGGCCGCGCGAGCAGCCCGGTACCGGCGCCGACCTCCAGGACGGCACGGGGCCCGAGCCGGGCGAGCCGCTCCACCGTGGTGTCCACCCACTCGGCCATGTGCGCGGCACCGATCGGGCGGCCGGTGAAACTGTCCGTCCACCCCGCCAGCCGGCCGGCCTCCGGGCCGTCGTCGTCCGCGACCAGCCCGTACGCGTCCTCGAACACGGCCTGCCAGGACTCCACCACGACGGCCTCGTCCTGCGCGTCGCCCTCCGGCCCGGGTTCGGGCAGCACCTCGACGACAAGCCGCCGCCCCCCGGCCCCGCCGGCCCGAACGGTCACCCCCCGCACCGGCACCAAGGGGGCCAGCGCGGCGGCGACCACGCCGTGCAGGTCCGGCCGGGCGTCGTTCTCGCGCTCACGCTCTCGCACTGACACAGCATCAACTCCGCGCTAGGACCGGAGGGCCGACCGCGAACGGCGGGCCACTGCTGCGTCATTTACCGGGATCGGCGAACACTCTGTCAATCGATCACCGACACCCCGGAGGCGTCCAACCGCGCGCACCCGCAGTTGAACACCCGGAACGCCGGGCGCCGCCGGACGCAGGCAGTAACGTTCGACGCCCAGGACTTCCCGTGGACCGCCGACGACACCATCACCGTGCCCCTCAAGTACGACACCAACGGCGGCGCGAGCATCTACAGCGCACGGACCAGGGCAACGTTCACCAACTGCGCCGGAACCCAGTAACAGCGCCCACCTGGCCTTGGACGCAACGGCCCGGCCAATCCTGGGACCATCGTGCCAAGCACGCGGCCGGGTCTCACACGATCACGCAGAGCCCCGATGCAACCGAAACGGAGCCCTGACGCTGTCGCAGTTCCCCCCGACAGCTTCTTGACGGTTTGCGACAGCGTCAAGCTCCGGCGTCGTCACGGCGGCGCCGTACCGTCGTGGCCGAGCGGGAGGGCTGGGCCCGCATGTGGTCGCGGACCCGCGCCATGATCTCGGCCAGCTGCGGCAGGTCACCACCGGTCAGCGAATCGAAGAGCAGGCGACGGGCCAGTTCCACGTATGGGGGCAGGACCTGCTCCAGCAGCGCGCGGCCGGCGTCGGTGAGGGTGACGGCGGTCGCGCGGTCGTCGTCCGGGTCCGGGCCGCGGGTGATCAGCCCGGCCTTCTCCAACAGCCCGACCTGATACGTGATCCCGCTGCGGCTGTAGACCACGCCGTCCGCCATCTGGGTCATGGTCTGCGTCCCGCCCGCGTCGCGCAGCCGGACCAGGAGCTGGAACTGCACGAAACTGACGCCGGCGATCTCCCGCAACTGCTGCTCGAGCCGGTACTGGAGCAGGTTGACCGACTCGGTGAGCGCGATCAGCGTCTTCAGCTCGACCGGGTTCAGCGGCTCGTCGCCACCGGGCCGGGCTTCGGGGTCGGGAGGGCTCTCGGTCATCCGGCCAGCATAGTGCTCCTAATTCAAAGCATCTCTGTGGCATAGGTCACTTTCACATCCCCATTTCCTTAGAATTCGAAGCAAGCTACGGTGGGACTTGCTTCGAGTTCTAAGGAAATCTCGGGCTCCCAGCGCCTTGAGCCCTCTGACCGGGAGTACAGCCATGTCCACGCCGTTCCACGTCCAGTCCACCGCCGAGAACCTCCGCGACGGCTTCCCCTACTTCCCGCACCACGAGTCGGTATCGGCGCTGTGGGAGCAGAAGTGGCGGGGGCCGTGCGCCGCCGGGGTCTACCCGTTCGAGGACGGGCGGCTGGCGGACTTCGAGCCGGTCTTCACCGAACTGATCGCGGTCTCCGGCGACGACCCGGCCTTCCTGTCCCGCCCGGACGACTTCGCCCGGCCGTTCCTGCCGGTCGGCGACCGCCTCGCCGACGAGGCGCGGGCAGCGGCGGAGCGGGGCGAGACCGACCGGGCGCGGGAGTTGTTCCTGCGCGCGGCGGCCGTCTACCGGACGGCGCGGTTCCCCGTGGTCCGCTCGCCGCTGGGCCAGGAGGCGTGGGAGAAGGGCAAGGCCGCCTACGAGCAGGGCGGCAGGTTGATGGACCCGCCGGTCGTGCCCGTCGCCATCCCGTTCAAGCACGCCGACCTCGCCGCCGGCGACAGCGACACCGACATCCCCGTCTACCTGTGGGTGCCCAGCGGCCCGAGGCCCGAGGCCGGGTGGCCCGTGGTGCTGTTCATCTGCGGTCTGGACGGCTACCGGACCGACCAGACGCCGCGCGTCCAGGCACTCGTCGACCACGGCTACGCGACGTTGGCCTTCGAGATCCCCGGCACCGGGGACTGCCCCGCGGCGCCGAGCGACCCGGCCTCCGCCGACCGCCTGATGAGCAGCATCCTCGACTGGGTCACCGACAGCGCCCCCGAGTCCGGCTTCGACCCCGCCACGATCCTCGCCTGGGGGGTCAGCACCGGCGGGTACTACGCGCAGCGCGTCGCGCACACCCACGCCGACCGCCTGTCCGCGGCGGTGGCCCAGGGCGGCGGGGGCCACCGCATGTTCGACGCCGAATGGATCGGCGCGCAGAACCAGATGGAGTACCCCTTCGATCTGGCCGAGGCGCTGGCCCACAAGTTCGGCTATCGCGACGCCGACCCGGCCGCGGCGGTGGCCGCCTACACTGCCGACGCCCACCGCTTCAGCCTCGTCGACTCCGGCGTGCTGGACTCGCCGGCCTGCCGGCTGCTGGTCATCAACGGGACGGAGGACTCGATCTTCCCGATCGAGGACAGCCTCCTCGCCGCCACCCACGGCGACGCCACGCACACGGACCTGGTCGTGCGCGGCAGGCTCGCGCACATGGGAGAACCCGGTGCCGGGCCGATCGCCTTCGCGTGGCTCGATCAGGCGCTGGCGTCCCGGTCCTGAGACGACGCCGGCCACGTTCCCCACCCGGTGATCAGCCTGACGGGGCACGCACGATCCGACACCACGTGGCTTGACGTTCAAGGTCATCAAGCCGAGCAGGTGGCCGGCCGGTCCGAAGACCAGCCGGCCACCGTCGTACCCACGGCAGCGCACGGCCCGCACCGCCGCACCCGCACCGCCGGGTCCGACAGTGCCCTGGCAGCACCTGCTCTCCGACAACTTCCGGACAGGGATCGGAACATGACCCTCATCGCCATCGAAGAGCACTGGCTCAGCCCCGATCTGACGGCCGCCCTCAAAACGGTGCCGCGCCCGGACGAAAGCCTCGTCCTCAACGAGACGGGCGACAACCTTCACCGCCTGGAAGACCTGGGCACCGGGCGGATCGCCGCCATGGACGCCCAGGGGATCGACGTGTCGGTTCTCGCTCTGACGCCTCCCGGCACCCAGCCGTTGTCCCCGGAGCAGGCCGTGCGGCTCAGCCGTGCTGCGAACGACCTTGCCGCCGCGGCTGTGGCCGGCCACCCGAGGCGGTTCCGCGCGCTGTCGACGTTGCCCCTGTCCTCGCCGGAGCACGTCGCCGACGAGCTCGCCCGGGCCGCGGCAGCCGGGCATGTCGGCACCATGGTCTACGGCCGCTCCGGCGACCGCTTCCTGGACGACCCGGCGTACGAGGACTTCTTCGCCGCCGCGGCGGAGCTGGGACAGCCGGTGTTCATCCACCCGCAGATTCCCTCCGACGCGCTGCGTGACGCCTCCTACCGCGGCTTCGACGCCATAACCGATCTGGCGCTGGCCACGTTCGGCTGGGGCTGGCACCTGGACGCCGGCACCGCGGCGCTGCGCCTGATCCTGCGCGGCACGTTCGACCGGCACCCGAAGCTTCAGGTGGTGCTCGGGCATTGGGGCGAGATGCTGCTGTTCTGGCTGGACCGGGCCGACAGCCTGTCTCGCCTCGCCGGCCTCCAGCGTTCGGTGTCGGACTACATCCGGTCGAACTTCTACATCACCGCCTCCGGCATGCTGAACCCGGCGCTGTTGCGGCACGCCCTGACGGTCACCACTGTCGACCGGCTGATCTTCTCGACCGACTACCCGTTCCAGCGCCCGACCCACGACGACATCACCGCCTTCGTCGCACACTTCACCTCGGAGGAGGATCGACGGAAGTTCAGCTGCGGCAACGCCGCGGCTCTCTACGGCATCGAACCCTGATCAACCTCAGGCAAGGTCCACAGCAGGCAAAGACCGTGACAGCCTGAAGTGCCCCATGACGTCGGTACCGAGAGCCGGATGATGTCGGGGACCTCGGGCAGCTGCGGGACCGCCGGGACGACAGCCACCCTCGCCCGAACCGGACCCGATCGTCGTTCTCGACCTCCCCGGCGTCCTCGCCGATCACCTACGAACGGCGGGTGACGACAAACCCGCCAGGTGCTCGAATCCGGCCAGCTGATCCGGCGCGGCCAGGGCCACCCCACCGCCGACTCCCGCCACCCCGGCCTGCGCACCCACCGCTACACGTGCCTGCCCGGCCACGTAGCCACGGCCATGTCGTAGCAAGCCCGCAGACGGCCGCGGCTCTCACACTAAAGCTTGTTGCGGAAGGTTTGGGCTGGGGCATTTCTCCTGTAGGGGTGGGGTGCTGCGGGCTGAGCCGTTGTGGGTGGAGACGTTCACGGGTTTGCGGGTGCGGCAGTTCGAGGGCCTGGTGCGGGTGGTGCGTGAGCGGGGCGACAACGGACCCGGTGGTGGCCGGCCGTGGTGCCTGCCGCCGGCGGACCGGGTCCTGCTGGTCGCGGTCTACTACCGGACGGACCTGACCATGCGGCAGTCGGCGCCGCTGTTCGGGATCTCGACAGCGACGGTGTGCCGCATCGTCCAGCGTCTCGGGCCGCTGCTGGCGTTGGAGGCCGTCGCCCGCCCGGCTCCGGGTGTGGAGCGGTTGTGGATCGTGGACGGCACCCTGATCCCGGTACGCGACCCCACCGTGGGCGCCTCCGGCCGCAACTACCGGCTCTCCGCGAACGTGCAGGTCGTCATCGACGCGGACACCCGGCTCGTGGTCGCCACCGCCCGGCCCGTGCCGGGCAACAAGGCCTACACCAACACCCGCCTCGTCATCCCCCACCGCCGACGAGCCGGCCGTCCGCTCCTGCTGCGGGCCCAGGAGGAGGACAACGCCGAACACCGGCGTGTGCGCGCCCGCGTCGAGCACACCTTCGCCCGGATGAAGAACGACAAGATCCTCCGCGACTGCCGGCAGAAAGGCGACGGCCTGCACCACGCCGTGCAGGCCGTCGCCCACCTGCACAACCTCGCCCGAACCCGGTGAACCAGCAGATCAGAGCACACACCGACCTGCCCACCCCCGACCTTCTACAACAAGCTTTAGGCGCCGGTCTCGTCGACGGGCGGTGTCCGGTGCCCGCCGGACGGGCCGTCGCCGGGGAGCAGCACGCGGGCGTAGATCCGGCGGGTGCGACCCGGTGCGGGCGGGTTGGCGAGGCGGGGTGCGAGCACCCGGGCCAGTTCGCGGCGGAGTTCGGCGAACTCGGCGTCGTCCAGCCACATGGCCGCCAGGCTGTAGCTGACCTGGTCCCGCAGCAGGTCGGTGTCGCCGCGGGCCAGGTAGCGGTCGAAGTCGCCGAGCAGGCCGGCGACGTAGGCCGTGAAGGCCTGGCGGTGCTCTTCGGCGGTCATCTCCTGGAGGTGGTCCAGGCCGAGGGTGGCCCTGTTCATCCGCAGCATGTAGGTGCGCTCGACTGTCCCGCGGACGCGCCGTTCGGCGGCGACCGCGAGGACACCGCCGGCGACCAGTCGGCCCACCTGGCGGTACAGCGTGGTCGGTGCGACGTCGGACAGTTCGTCGCGCAGGTCGCCCGTGGTGAGGGCCCGGTCGTTGAGGAACGCCTGCACGATCCGCAGGCGGACCGGGTGCAGCAGTAGGTCCGCGGTGCTCATCCGCCGAGGCTAGCAGTACGTTTCCGGCTCCGGTAATGTTTCCATTTGTGGATCCAATGGAGCCGACGGCTCCTCAGCGGACCGGGGGGAACGCGATGATCGAGCGGACGACGGAAACCACACCCACCACCGCCGCCGAGCGGCTGGACTGGCTGGCGGCCGCCTCGGCCAGGGTGCCGGTCCCGGAGGGCGAGCTGCGCGAACTCGTGGCCCCGGCACTGCTGGACGCGAGCGGGGGGCCGGACGGGTTCAACGCCACCGCGGCCGCGATGGGCCCGATCGTCGTGACCAGGCTGGTGGCCGCCCGGCACGACCGGGCGCAGGCTATCGTGCGCAGTGGCAGTGGCAGTGGCGACCTCCTGCTCACCGTGCGGATCGACCCGGCCAGCCGGGTCGACCACGTGGCGATGACCGCTGAGCAGACACCACCGGCCTCGTGGGCCGAACTCGACGACCGGCTGGCCGCCCTGCCGGGACGGGTCTCCTTCGCCGCCGCCGAGATCACCCCGCAGGGCTGCCACGTCGTGCACGGTCTCCGGCAGGACGCGCTGCGCCCGACCGGCTCGGTCTTCAAGCTGTACGTGCTGGGTGCGCTCGGGCAGGCCGTCGCCGAGGACCGGGCGTCCTGGGACGAACTGCTGGCCGTCCGCGACGAGGCCAAGAGCCTGCCCTCCGGCATCCTTCAGGACCGTCCGGCCGGTGACCGGCTGACACCGGCCGAGTTCGCCGTCGCCATGATGTCCGTCAGCGACAACACCGCCACCGACCACCTGATCCACCGGCTCGGCCGAGAGGCGGTGGCCCGGCAGTTCGAGCTGTTCGGCCATCAGCGGCCAGCGGCGAACGCACCGTTGCTGACCACCAGGGCGTTCTTCCAGCTCAAGTATGTCCGCGCGCACGCGCACCGGTACCTGTCGGCCCCCGCGCACGAGCGCGCCGCGGTGGTCGAGGGGCTGGAGCGCCTCCCGCTGCCCGACACGTCACCGCCCTGGACCGAGCCGCGCGACATCGACCGGATCGAGTGGTTCGCCTCGCCGGTCGACGTCTGCCGCGCCTACGCCGGTCTGCTGCGCCTGGACCAGCCGGAGATCGACCGCGCCCTCTCCCTCGCCGACGGCGGCCTGAACCTGGACCTCTCCCGGTTCCCGACCGTCTGGTCCAAGTCCGGCAGCGAGCCCGGCGTGGTGACCCTCAGCCACCTGGTGCGGACCCCGGACGGCCGGGCGCTGGCCGTCGGCCTGCTGGTCTCCGACCCCGACACTGCGCCCGACCCTGCGGCCGTGCTCACCACCGGCCAGGCCGTCGTCCGGGGCGCGTTCCACCTGCTGGCCGCGCCGCGCTGAACCCGCCCCCACCGGCCCGTGCCGGCCCTCGTCCGACGAGCGCCGGCTGGCTCCCCAGTGCTCGACGCGGGCGCGCACGCGGCGGTGTTCGGCGTTGTCCTCCTCCTGGGCCCGCAGCAGGGAGCGGTCGGCTCGTCGGCGGTGGGGGACGACGAGCCGGGTGTCGGTGTAGGCGCCGTCCGCGAGGACGGTGGCGTCGGCACACTGCGCCGGCCCCGCCCTGGCCCGGCTCGAACACGGCTGGCCCCCTCCACAACAGGCCGACGCTTAGGGGTGTGGGCATCGACCGACGCAGGGCGGCTTAATTCTATCGCCGTGCCCCGAACGTGCCCGATCGGGCGGGGAGCCACCAACCCGGCCGCCGGGAGCAGCGTCGCCGTCGGCCTCGGCTCCGCTAGCACTGCCGTCGGCGAACCCCTCGAGGCCGTCACCGCCCGACCCCGCGCCACCTGTTCCGGATCCACCGAGGGCCCGTCCCCTCACCGAGGGGCGGGCCCTTGCGCGTTCCCCGACAGGGAGACGCCCGGAGCGGTGAGGCGCGGGTGAGTGCTGCCGGCAGCCTCGTGGATGCTCCTATAGACGTCAAGCGGCTGGAGCAAGGTCGGTTCGCGTGGTGTGTTCGGCTGGTGCGCCGGTGAGCGCGCGGTAGACCTCGCGTGCGA
>NZ_JBFBGS010000036.1:0-100677 GCF_040684795.1 Kitasatospora sp. NPDC089797
ACGACAATCGCGCCCCTGGCCCAGCTGTCCTAGCCTCTGCGGCGCCGTCGCGCGCCCCGCCCCGGCCGCGCGCCGGGGCGGGGCTCGTTCCCCGCTGAGCCTGCGGTGACTGCTGTGCCCACCGGGCTTGTGGCGCCTGCCGGTTCGGGCGTCGGGGACGCCGCTGCGGCGGCGCCCGTGGAGTGAGTTGTCGGTGGGGCTGTGTAGCGTTCGGGGTGTAAGAGGGCGGGCGGCGCAGCAGCCGCGGTGTGGGAGGTAGATGTCGTGACGGACACGGTCGAGGCGGGCGTGGTCGAGGCCGGCGAGGGCGGCGGGCTGGAGCTGCCCGAGTCCTGGCGCGAGGTGCTGGGCGCCGAGGTGGAGCAGCCGTACTTCGCGCAGTTGGCGGCCTTCGTGGCGGCCCAGCGCGCGGAGCACGAGGTGTTCCCACCGAGCGGCCAGGAGTTCGCCGCGCTGGAGGCGACCCCGTACGACAAGGTCCGGGTGCTGGTGCTCGGCCAGGACCCGTACCACGACAACGGCCAGGCCCACGGCATGAGTTTCTCCGTGCTGCCCGGGACGAAGACGCCGCCCTCGCTGCGCAACATCTTCAAGGAGTTGGACGCCGACCTGGGCATCCCCGCCCCGGACAACGGCTACCTGATGCACTGGGCCGAGCAGGGCGTGCTGCTGCTCAACGCGGTGCTCACGGTCCGCGCGCACGAGGCCAACTCGCACAAGGCGAAGGGCTGGGAGAAGTTCACCGACGCGGTGATCAAGGCGGTGAGTGCGCGCGAGGAGCCGGTGGTCTTCGTGCTGTGGGGCAACTACGCGAAGAAGAAGCTGCCGCTGATCGACACCGAGAAGCACGTGGTGGTCCAGGGCGCGCACCCGTCGCCGCTGTCCGCCAAGCTGTTCTTCGGCAGCCGCCCGTTCTCCCAGATCAACACGGCGTTGGACGGCTTCGGCGGCGAGCCGATCGACTGGCAGGTGCCGAACCTGAAGCAGGACTGACCTGATCTGATCTGACCCCACCTCCGCGGGACCGTTCTCGGGGGCGGGTCGAGTGGCCGTGGCCGGACGGGACGTGTTCCCGTCCGACCACGGCCACTTGCCGTTCACCGGTGTGGGCCGTCGGTCCGGGCCGGGTGTGCTTAGCTGGTGCGGACCGGTCGTCGGGCCGGTCCGGTGGGCGGGAGTCGGCCCGGAGGACCGGAGGAGCGGTACGTGCGCGGGGTGGGACGGGCAGGAACGTTTCGGTGGGCCGCGCTGTTCGCGGGCCTGACGATGCTGGCGGTCTCCGGCTGCAGCGGTTCGGACGGCGGTGGGGCGGGCGCCGCCCCCGGTGGCGCCGCCGCCTCTGGTGGTGCCGGGGCCTCCGCCGCGCAGCCGACGGGTGACACACCGGGCCTCAACCAGCTTCCCGGACAGGCCTTCTACGTCTCCGACCGGACCAACGCCGCCCAGCAGGTCGCGGTGCTGCGCGGCCAGGGCCGCTCGGCCGAGGCCGACACCCTGCTGCGGATCGCCGGCCAGCCCTCCTCGCAGTGGCTCGGCGAACAGGGCGCCCAGCAGATCGCCGAGCAGGTGAGCCGGCGGGCCACCGAGGCCGGTCGGACGGCCGTCTTTGTCGCGTACGACATCCCGCACCGGGACTGCGGCCAGTACTCGGCCGGCGGCGCCCCCGATGCGGCCGCCTACCGGGCCTGGATCACCGGCGTCGCCCAGGCCCTCGGCGACCGCAAGGCCTGGGTGGTGCTGGAGCCGGACGCCGTCGCCCACACCCTGGACACCTGTGCGGTCAAGGGCGACCTGGCCGCCGAGCGGTACGGCCTGCTGGCCTTCGCCGTCCAGGAGTTGAAGAAGAACCCGAACGCCCGGGTCTACCTGGACGCGGGCAACCCGGGCTGGGCGCAGGACCCGGACGAGATGGCCGGCGCGCTGCGCAAGTCCGGCATCGCCGCGGCCGACGGCTTCGCGGTGAACGTCGCCAACTTCTACCCGACCGACCGGAACGTGGCCTACGGCAACCGGCTCTCCGCCGCGCTGGGCGGGAAGCACTTCGTCATCGACACCAGCCGCAGCGGCAACGGCTCGGCGGGCGCCGAGTCCTGGTGCAACCCGCCCGGCCGGGCGCTCGGCGAGGCGCCGACCGCCGAGACCGGGCGGCCGGGGGTCGACGCCTACCTGTGGATCAAGAACCCGGGCGAGTCGGACGGCGAGTGCGGCCGCGGCGAGCCCCGGGCGGGGCAGTTCTGGTTGCCGTACGCGCTCGGGCTGGCGCAGGCGGCTCCGCAGGGGGCTCTGCCGGGGGCGCAGGCTCCGCAGGCGGTCCAGGCTCCGCCGACGGCGCAGGCCCCGCAGGCCCCGCAGACGGCGCCGCCTGCGGAGCACTGACCGGTCGGCCCCGTCAGCCGGTGACCTGGATCCAGCGGGCGGCCGACGGGGTGCCCGCGGCGTCCGTCAGGAACAGCATGTACCAGCCGGGCGGCAGCAGGTTGGGGTTGGCCGGGAGGGTGAGCGAGACCCCGTCGGCGGTGCGGCCGGTGATGTCGAGGGCGACCGAGCGCTGCTCGACGTCGGTCGCGTGGGTCACCGAACTGGGCCGGATCAGCTTGGCGGTGGTCACCGCGTCCGGCCGGGCGGTGCCGACCCGGACGGTCCCGCCGAGCTTCGCCGCGGCGGGCGCGGCGGTCACCTCCGGGCGGTCGCCGTGGTACAGGTACGGCGGGGTGTAGATCTCGATCCGCTGTTCGAAGCCGCCGGGCTGGGTCTCGGCCTTGTCGGCGAACAGCGGGTTGGAGCCCAGCACGGCGACCCGCCCGTCCGGCAGCAGCAGCGCCTCGGAGTGGTAGTCGCGGCCGACGGTGGGCTCGGCGGCGGTGCTGAAGCTGTTGGAGCCAGGGTGGTAGACCTGCGCCTTGAGCAGGTCGCTGTCGCCGCGCCCGCGGTAGCCGCTGGAGCCGCCGGTGGTGAACACGGTGTCGTCCGGGAGGATCACGCTGTTGAGGTAGCGGGTCCCGCCGGCCGGCAGGTCCGGGCCCGGGGTGAAGGCGGGCTTGGGCACGGACAGGTCGACGATGTCGGTGCGGGCCGTGGACAGCGGGGACTCGCCCACCCCGCCGCCGCCGAGCACCATCACCTTCTGCGCCTGCGCGGGCGGCAGCAGCACCGAGGAGGAGGTCTCGGTCAGGTTCGGGTCGCGCAGGCCGGGCACGGGCTGGAAGCCGTCGTTCGAGAGGTCCCAGACGCCCGGCTCGCGGCCCTTGTCGGCGGGCCCGTAGCCGGCGTTGGAGCCGGAGTAGAAGAGCTTGCCGGTGGCCGTGAGGAAGATCGACGGGTAGGTCGGGAAGTAGTGGTCGGGGCCCTTGGACCAGGTCTTGGACTTCGGGTCGTAGATCTCGTTGTCGTTGCCGTCGAGGATCTGCCCGGTGTCGTCCAGGCCGGAGACGGTGACCACCCGGCCGTCGCCCAGCCCGGTCAGGGTCGGGTACCAGCGGGCGTGCGCCATGTCCGTCACCTGCTCGTAGAGCTCGGTGTCCGGGTTGAACTCGAAGGCGGCGCGGATGCCCTGGTAGTCCTGCTTGTCCAGGTTCAGCTTGTCGCTCTGCCCGTACAGGTTGTGGGCGTCGGCACCGGACAGCCCCTTGATCCGGTACTGGGCGGGGGAGTCGGCCACGTAGCCGGCGCCCTCGCCGACCGCCTCGACGAACACGTGCTGCTCGCCCGCGGTGACCACGGTCTGCTTCCCGGAGCCGGTCTTGGTCGCGGCGGGCACGGTCACCTGGACGGTGCTGGCGTACTCGCGGCCGTTGGGGCCGACGAACACCGTCCCCTTGGGGAAGGTGCGGTCGCGCTCCGGGCTCTCGTTGCGCACCCGCATCACCCCGGCCGCCTTCTTCACCGCGCCGTCCAGCTTCTCGTACCGCTGGGTGCCGCCGGCCACCAGCACCCGGCCGTCCGGGAGGGAGGTGTGGCCGCCGCAGAACATGTCGGCGGGGGTGGGTATCAGCTTGTAGGTGTTCTTCGCCGGGTCCCAGAGCAGGCTCTTGAAGGTGCCCGCGTTGAACTGCTTCTCGTCGTTGCCGGAACCGGCCACGATGAGCACCTTGCCGGTGCGCAGCAGGGTCGCGTGGACGGCGTTGACCCGGAACTCGGCGGGCAGCGACAGGGTCTGCCAGTGGCCGTACTGCGCCTTGTAGCCGGGGCGGTTGATCACGTACTGGTGGTACTGGTCGCTGGCGAAGCCCAGGACGGCGGGGGCGTTCATCCCGGCGACGGTCAGCGCGACGGTGCTGCCGAGGGCGAAGCGCTTGGTGCGGCCGGTCTTGTGGATCTTCACGGTGGTGGTCCCCTCGGTGGCGGGCGGGACGGGCTCAGTGGGTGGGCGTGCGGTTCCCGGTGCGGTCCTCGGGCCCGGCCAGGCGGAGCTGGAGCGTCGGGCTGTCGAGCGATGGGCCGGGGTGCGCGGGGCCTTCGTGTGCCGGGCCCTGGTGCGCGAGGCTTTCGTGCGCCGCGCCCTGGTGCGCGGGGCTTTCGTGCGTCGGGCCCTGGGGCGTCGGGTCGTGCGGCGTGGTGGTGGTCCGGGCGTGGCGCGGGCGGCGCTTCTCCAGGACGACCGTCGGGGTGGCCGACGGGCCGCCGGTCACGGTGAGGGTGGCGGTGGGCCGGGTGCGCCGCCGGCGGACGGCGTCACCCGCCGAGATCAGCAGCGGCAGCACGGTCAGGGCCAGCGCGATGCAGGCCCAGGTGCGCATCGCGACGTGGTCGTAGCCGGTGTGGAAGGAGGCGGCGACGGCGCCGCCGAACACCAGCGTCCAGAACAGGTGGTAGCGGAAGGTGCCCGGCCGGTCGGTACTGGCCGAACGGCCCTTGGGCGTCACCACGAAGCGGCTGCGACGGCGCACCAGCGCCTGGAGCAGCGAGGCCGCGTACACCGGCCCGCAGAGTGCCGACATCACCATGCCCGCGACCCCGGAGGAGCCGGCCGGCTCGTGCGGGCTCACGTTGTGCTTGCGGTTCCAGGTGTAGAGCAGGAGTTGGAGCGCGGCGGCGTCGCTGTAGAGCATCATCCAGATCTCCGAGGAGACGTGCACCCCGGAGGCGCCGAAGCCCAGGTAGAGCACGCTGGACACGCCGCCGAGCAGCCAGGTGAGCGCCGCCATCGGGTAGAAGCCCACCATCAGCGAGTAGTTGAGCAGCCGGCCGGGCGAGAGCCGCCAGAGCACCCGCCAGTACTGGGTGAGCAGGGTCTCGTAGGTGCCGCGGCTCCAGCGCAGTTGCTGGGAGAAGAAGTCGGTCCAGGAGGAAGGGCCTTCCCCCACCGCGAGCACGTCCGGCGTGTAGACGGACTTCCAGTGTTCCCCGGTCTCCGGGTTCCGGCTCCGGTGGAACTCCAGGCCGGTCGCCATGTCCTCCGTGATGGAGTCGTACAACCCGCCGATCGACTGGAGCGCGCGGATTCTGACGGCGTTGTTGGTGCCGACGAACATCGGTGCGCCGTAACGGTTTCCGGCGCGTTGGATGAGGGCGTGGAAGAGGTACTGCTGGCTCTCGGAGAATTTGGTGACGGCCGAACCCGAGCTGCGGTAGTTCCCGTACACCTGGGGGCCGACCACGAATGCCACGTCCGGATCGCGGAAGTAGCCGAGCATGCGCTCGCAGAAGTCGGGCAGCGGTACGTGGTCGGTGTCGACGGACACCCAGAAGTCGTAGTCGTCGCCGTGGGCCTGGAGCCAGGCGTTGTAGTTGCCGTGCTTGGTCCCGGCGCGGAACCGCCCCTTCGGCTGGTTCCAGTGCGGACGGTCGGCCCGGCTGAAGTGGCGGACGCCCAGCTCGCCGCAGAGGGACCGCATTGCAGGATCGTTTCCCTCGTCCAACAGCCAGACGTCGTACGGCCCTTCGTGGCGGACGGCACCCGCCGCGACCAGCGTGGCCCGGACCATCTCCGGCGGCTCCTTGCCCGGCACGCAGGTGGTGAGGAACGCGACCCGGGTGCCGGACTCCGGCGTCACGGGTATCGGGTCGCGGGCGACGAGGGTGGCATGGGTGTTGGAGACGACGTTGACCAGCCGGAACAGCTCGACCACGGCGATGATCCCGATCATCACCTTGTCGCCGAGCAGCACCAGGACGTTGGTCTCGTCGGGGCGCTCCGGCCAGTGCTCCGGCAGCAGCAGCCAGACCAGCAGGATCGCCTCCACCAGCGGGGCGGCCACCAGTAGCAGGGCGGCCCGGATCCGGTGCGGTTCGTGGCGCAGCAGGCTGCGGTACTGGACCCGGTAGGGGGTGGCCGGCTCCGTTCCCGCGGACTCCCGGGCACTGCCCGGCTCCGCACGGTAGACCCCGCCGCCGAACTCCCGGTCCTCGCCCGGATCGACCGCCGGACCGGCCAGACGGCTGAAGTGGCCGTAGTCGTACGGGGCTTCGGGGACCGGCAGGTCGCGCAGCGCGGCCTCGTCGAGTCGCCCGGGATCCCGGCGGCGGCTCCGGCGGCCGCCCTGGTCGTCCTCCCGGTCCCGGTCCCGGTCTTGACTCCGGCCCCGGTCCTGGCCCAGGCCCTGGCCTCGCTCCCGGTCCGGCCGGGCCGTGCCGGCGTCCTCTCGTCGCGAGGACGGAATGGTCATGGCGTGCTCCCCCCGGAGTATGGCGGCGTACTGTGCTCGGCTTTGCCCGCCTCGCCCCGGAGCCGCCCGGCCGGAACGCGTCCCGGTGAACTGCGGGCCGTCCCACGGTTTCCGGGGTGTCCGACACGCGTTCCGGCCGTGGGAATCCAACGCGTGAAGCCCGGCGCACGATGTGTGTGCGACCGGTTCGGTCGTAGGCCTGCACGGCGGCTTCGAATGCGGGATCCCGGTGCGCTATCCAGCTTCCCCTCCGGGTGCGGCAGGATCCTTGGCTTGCTCAACTCTCCCGGAGCGTAACGCTGATCGCAACCATTCCCACCGACGATCACCGCCCAGGCGTGAAGATACTACGGTTCCTGGCCACGATGGCTTGCGATGGTGCTAATGCGGGGAATTCGGCACTGTGATGGTTGGCGGATGCCATCGTGGGCAAGCGAACGGCCGGACCGCCCGGGGGAGTTGTCTCCCGGAGGCGGTCCGGCCGTCGGCCGATGGGGCGGGTGGCGGTCGGGTGGCGGGGCGGTGAGTGGTCGGGTGCTGAGGCGTGGGTGGTCGGGTGCCGGGGCGGCCGGGCGCGGGGGTGCTTCTCAGCGGGCCGGCAGCAGGTCGGCGCCGGTCGCCGCCCGCACCTCGGCGGGGCTCACTCCCGGGGCCGTCTCCACGAGGCGCAGTCCCTCCGGGGTCACGTCGACGACGGCCAGATCGGTGACGATCCGGTCCACCACCCGCCGACCGGTCGCGGGGAGCGAGAGCTCCCGGACGATCTTGGGAGAGCCGTCCCGCGCCGTGTGCTCCATCACCACGATCAGCCGACGGGCGCCGTGCACCAGGTCCATCGCCCCGCCCATGCCCTTGACCATCCGGCCGGGGATCATCCAGTTCGCGAGGTCCCCGGCGGCCGACACCTGCATCGCCCCGAGCACCGAGACGTCGATCCGGCCGGTCCGGATCATGCCGAAGGAGAAGGCGGAGTCGAAGTACGAGGCCCCGGGGGCGACCGTCACCGTCTCCTTGCCCGCGTTGACCAGGTCCGGGTGCTCGGTGCCCTCCACCGGGTACGGGCCCACGCCGAGGATGCCGTTCTCCGAGTGCAGCACCACCTGGACGCCGGGCGGGAGGTGGCCGGGGATCAGGGTGGGCAGGCCGATGCCCAGGTTCACGTACTGTCCGTCGCGCAACTCCCGGGCGGCGCGGGCGGCCAGCGCGTTGCGGGCGGCCACGGCGTCGCGCGGATCCGGTGGGGTGTCGCGCGGATCCGGTGGGGTGTCGCGCGGGACCGGTGGGGTGTCGCGCGGATCGAGCGGGGTGGCCGTGTCGTGGGCGGTGGTCGCGGTGGACATCGGTTCAGGCCTCCTGTCGGGCGGGACGGACGGTTCGGCGCTCGATGCGGCGGTCGGCCGGCTCGGCGGCCACCACCCGGTCGACGTACACCCCGGGCAGGTGCACCGCGTCCGGGGTCAGCTCGCCCGGCTCGACGATCCGGTCCGCCTCGACCAGCGTGACCCGACCGGCCGTGGCGCAGAGCGGGTTGAAGTTGCGGGCGGCCGCGTGGAACACGCAGTTGCCGTGCCGGTCCGCCACCTCCGCCCGGACCAGGGCGAAGTCCGCCGTGATCGCCTCCTCCAGGAGGTACCGGCGACCGCCGAACTCCCGTGCCTCCTTGGGCGGTGAGGCCAGCGCCACCGAGCCGTCCGCCGCGTACCGCCAGGGCAGCCCGCCCTCCTCGACCTGGGTGCCGACACCGGCCGGGGTGAAGAACGCCGGGATGCCGGCGCCGCCGGCCCGCAACCGCTCGGCCAACGTGCCCTGCGGGGTCAGCTCCACCTCCAACTCCCCGGTGAGGTACTGCCGGGCGAACTCCTTGTTCTCACCGACGTAGGAGGAGGTCATCCGGGCGATCCGGCCCGCCCGCAGCAACAGGCCCAGCCCCCAGTCGTCCACCCCGCAGTTGTTCGACACCACGCGCAGCCCGGTGGTGCCGGTGTCCACCAGGGCGCCGATCAGGGTGCTGGGGATGCCGCAGAGGCCGAAGCCGCCGACGGCCAGGACCGCTCCGTCGGGGACGTCCGCGACCGCGGCGGCGGGGGAGTCCAGGACCTTGTCCAAGGGATCACCTCATGGGGGTGTGGGTGGGGACGGGACGCGGCGCGTCCCGGGGCGGCGCGGCTCCCGGCCGTGGCGGCCGCTCGTGCGGTGCCGTGCGGTTCCGGGGCTGCTCCGGGCAGCTCCCGCCGTCGCCGGGCGGCATCCACCGCCGTCAGCGGGCGGCTTCCACTGCGGTGGGCGGTCTCCGCCGTCGTCGCGCCGTCTCCACCGTCGCCGGGTCCGGGCTTCCGCGGCCATGGCGGGCACCGCCATGGCCGGGGGCGGACCCGTGTCGACAGGCCACATCCGGACATCCGGAACGCGGCGCCCGGGCGGCGGTATGGCGACCGGAGCCACATCACGGCGGGCTGCTACGTCGACCGGGCACATGTCGCGGGACCCACCGCACACCTACGGTTCCGGCATCCACCCCGCCGCACCCTCAGGAGTCGGTCACCATGCGCAGCACGACAGTCCCCACCAGGACCGCCTCCGGAACCCGCCCGGGCCGGCCCCTGGCCGGTGGCCCGACCCGGAGGCTGGCCGCCGTGGCGGCCTGCCTCCTGCTCGCCGCGGGCTGCGCCGAGGCGGGCACCGCCGGGACGGCCGCGGCGGGCGGCGGTGGCGCCAAGGCCCCGGTCAAGGTCGGCCTGGTGTACTCCAGGACCGGGCCGCTGGCCGCCTACGGCAAGCAGTACCTGGACGGCTTCAAGGCCGGCCTGAGCTACGCGACCAAGGGCTCGGGCGAGGTCGACGGGCACCGGATCGAGTTCGAGGAGCAGGACGACGCGGGTGACCCGGCGAAGGCGGTGTCCGCGGCCAAGGACCTGATCGGCAAGGGCTACAAGGTGCTGGCCGGCTCCACCGCGTCCGGTGTCGCGCTCCAGGTCGGCCCGATCGCGGCCCAGAACAAGGTGCTCTTCATCAGCGGCCCGGCCGCCGCCGACAAGGTCACCGGCTTGAACAGGTACACCTTCCGCTCCGGTCGCCAGTCCTACCAGGACATCAGGACCGCGGCCTCGTTCATCGGGGACGCCAAGGGCAGGAAGGTCACCGTGCTCGCCCAGGACAGTGCCTTCGGGCAGGCCAATGTGGCCGCGGTGAAGGCCGTGCTCGGCGCCCAGGGGGCGACGGTGGACCAGGTGCTCGCCCCGCCGAGCGCCACCGACCTGACCCCCTTCGCCACCCAGGCCAAGACCGCCAAACCCGACCTGCTGTTCGTCGCCTGGGCCGGCGACACGGCGTCCGCCCTCTGGACCGCGCTCAACCAACAGGACGTGTTCGCCGACACCAGGGTCGTCACCGGCCTGGACCTGGCCGCCTCCTACCCGCTGTTCGGCCCGGCCGGCGAGAAGATCTCCTTCCTGGACCACTACTTCGACGGCGCCGCCGGCACTCCGGCGGAGAAGGCCATGACCGAGGCCGTCACCGCGGCGGGCGGCAGGCCCGACATCTTCACCCCGGACGGCTTCACCGCCGCCCAGCTGATCGTGCACGCCGTCGAGGCCGAGCACGGCTCCACCGAGGACACGTCCGCCCTGGTCAAGGCGCTGGAGGGCTGGAGCTTCGACGGGGTGAAGGGTCGGACCACGGTCCGCGCCGAGGACCACGCCCTGCTCCAGCCGATGTTCCAGGTCCGGCTGACCGGCACCGGGGCCGCCGCCAAGCCCTCGGTGGAGAAGGCCCTGACCGCGGACGAGGTGGCGCCCCCGGTCACCCCGATGGCGGGCTGACCCCGATGCCCGTTCCCGCTGCTTCCTCTCCTCGCGTCACGCCGTCCGGTTCCTCCTCCCCGGTGCTGCGGCTGGACGGGCTCGGCTGGTCCGTCCGTGGTGTGCCGATCGTCGAGGACGTCTCCTGCTCGGTCGGCGAAGGCGAGTTCATCGCCTTCATCGGGCCCAACGGGGCCGGCAAGACCTCCCTCTTCAACCTGATCTCCGGCATCTACCCGGCGACCCGCGGCAGCCTCCACCTCGACGGCACGGACATCACCGCCGAGGCCGTGCACGCCAGGGCACGCCGTGGGCTCGGCCGGACCTTCCAGACCTCCTCCCTCTGGCCGGGGATGACGGTTGCCGACCACGTCCGGCTGGCCGCCCAGGCGGCGGCCGGGCCGGGCGCCTCGTACCGCCTCTGGCGCCGCGCCGACCGCCATGCGGAGCAGGTGGCCGACACCCTGCACCGCACCGAACTCACCCACCGCGCCGACACCTTGGCCGGAGCGCTCTCGCACGGCGAGAAGCGCAAGCTGGAACTCGCCGTCCTGCTCGTCTCCGACCCGAGGCTGATCCTGCTGGACGAGCCGATGGCCGGGGTCAGCGCGGAGGAGGTGCCGGCCCTCACCGCACTGATCCGTTCCGTGCACCGTGAACTCGGCCGTACCGTCCTGATGGTCGAGCACCACATGGACGTCCTGCTCGGTCTGGCCGACCGCCTGGCGGTGATGCACCACGGCACCCTGCTCGCCCTGGACACCCCCGAGGCCGTGATGGCCGACCCGACCGTGCAACAGGCCTACCTGGGTGAGGCGTTGTGACCTCCTCTTCGTTCTCCTCTCCGCTCCCCTCGCTGCAGCCGCCTTCCACGCGCTCCTGTGGCGCCGATCCCCTCCTCTCCGTCCGTGATCTGCGGGTGGTCATCGACGGGTTGCACATCCTCCACGGTGTCGACCTCGATGTGGCCCCCGCCGGGGTCACCGCACTGCTGGGCCGCAACGGCGCGGGCAAGACCACCACCGTGAAGGCCCTCATGGGCCTGGTTCCGCGCACCGGAAGCATTCGGTTCTCCGGTGTGGAGCTCTCCTCCCTCCCTACGCATCTGGTGGTTCGTCATGGCATCGGCTACGCGCCCGAGGACCGCGGGATCTTCGCCGGCCTGACGGTCGCCGAGAACCTTCGGCTCGCCGAGCGCGGAGCCCGGGTCGGGGGCGGTCCGGGGAGCGCCGGTAGGGCCGGTGCCGGTGCCGGTGCCGGTGCCGGTGCCGGGACCGATGGGCCGAACTACGCGCTCGTCCATGAGCTCTTTCCCGAACTCAAGCAACGAGCAGGTCAGCTGGCCGGAACGCTCTCCGGCGGTCAGCAGCAGATGGTGGCGATCGGCCGGACACTGCTCAACCGGAACCGGCTGATCATCGCCGACGAGCCGACCAAGGGCCTGGCACCGAAGATCGTCGCCGAGGTGGCCGAGGTCCTGGCGCGAGCAGCCGAGGCCGTGCCCGTTCTCCTGGTCGAGCAGAACCTCGCGCTCGTCCGCCGCCTGGCCGGCACCTGCGCCGTCCTGGCAGACGGCCGGACCGCCCACCGTGGCGATACCGCCGAGCTGTTGGCCGACGAGGAGGCCGCCCGCCGCCTGCTCGGTGTCGGCTCCCGGCACCCGCTCGCGGGCGGGGCCCGGTCTGCCGCCGCTCCCTCGGCCGCCGCCCCGGTCGTCACCACGGAGGTGAAGCCCTGATGGACACCGTCGTTCTCCTTTCCTGTACCGGTCTCGGTCTTGGTGCGCTGTACTTCTTGGTTGCCTCCGGACTCTCGTTGATCTTCGGTCTGATGGATGTGCTCAACTTCGCGCACGGCGCCCTGCTCTCGATCGGCGCCTACGCGACCTGGTGGGCCGGCGCGGAAGCCGGCTTCCCCTTCTGGCTCGCGGTGCCCTTCGGCACCCTGCTCGGGACGGCCGCCGCCGTCCTGCTGGAGCTGTTCCTGATCCGGCCGCTCTACAGCCGGCCGCGCGACCAGATCCTCGCCACCGTCGGGGTCGGGCTCGCCGTACCCGCCCTCCTCATGGGGATCTGGGGCGCGGACGCCCGCCCCTTCCCCCAGCCGGCCCTGCTGGCCGGCACCTGGCACGTGCTCGGTGCGACCGTCCCGGTCAACCGCTTCGTGCTCGTGGCCGCCGCCGCGCTGCTCCTGCTCACTCTTCGGTTGTTCCTCGCCCGTACCCGCTACGGGCTGATCGTCCGGGCCGGCGTCGAGGACCGGGCGATGGTCACGGCGCTCGGGATCGACGTCCGACGGGCCTTCACCCTGGTCTTCGCCATCGGCGGGGCGGCCGCCGCCCTCGGTGGTGCCCTCGGCGGCCTCTACTTCGGTTCGGTCAATCCCGGCCAGGGGACCGGCCTGCTCATCTTCGCGTTCGTCGTCGTGGTGATGGGTGGCATGGGCTCCGTGACCGGGGCCGCCGCCGCCTCGGTCGGCGTCGGCCTCGTCCAGCAGTTCGCCAACTACTACACCGGCGCCGGGCTCGGCGACCTCTCGGTCGTCGTGCTGCTCGCCGTGCTGCTTCTCGTCCGACCCCGTGGACTCACCGGGAGGCTCGCGTGAGCGCCGAAACCCCGATCACGAGCACCGGTGGCCCCGCGGCCGCCCGCGGCGCCGCCACCTCGACAGGGGGGACTGACACCAGCCCTGCCGTGACCGCCATATCAGCAGAGGGGACTGACACCAGCTCCGCCGACACCGTCACTATGGCAAGGGGGACTGACACCAGCCTTGCCGGAACCCATTGTGAACACACGGACGAGCCCGGCGCCATCCCTCGAACAGGTGATTCAGTCACTAGCCGCTGGACAGTGCTGCACGGAGCGCTACGCTGGTGGCCGATCGCCCTGCTGATCACGCTCCTTGTCGCCCCATACAGTGCGCTTCCCGTCCCGGGACTGCTCGACGGCCCGCTCGGCAGCCCCGGAAGTCTCCAACTCATCGCCCTGTGCCTGCTCTACGGGGCCCTCGCCACCGGCTACGACCTCCTGCTCGGTCGCACCGGACTGCTCTCCTTCGGCCACGCGCTCTACTTCGCGACCGGTCTCTACGCCACCGACCTCGGCATGCTGGAACTGCGGCTCCCCTTCGCCGTCGCCGCGGTGTTCGGCGTCGCCTGCACCGTCCTGCTGGCCCTGCTGCTCGGCTCGGTGAGCCTGCGGGTCACCGGCATCGGCTTCTCCATGGTCACCCTCGCCTTCGCCCAGGCCGGCGCGATCCTGGTCCAGCGCAACCCCGGTGGGATCACCGGCGGGGAGGAGGGCCGCTCCGCCCCGGCCGACCTGCTGCCGTCCGGCCTGCTCGGGATCGAGAACACCGCCAACCTCTACTGGATCGCCGTCGGCTACCTGGTACTGACGGTCGCCGCGGTCCACTGGGCCGTGAACTCGCCGACCGGGCGGGTCTGGGAGGGCATCAAGGAGAACGAGCGCCGGGTCGAGGTGCTCGGACTGCGGCCCTACGGCTACAAGTTGGTCGCCTTCGTGCTCTCCGGTGCGCTCGCCGGGGCGGGCGGGGTGGTCTACCTGCTGCTCACCGGCGGTGCCACCCCGCAGACCGCCGGCTCGGACGCCACACTGGCGCTGCTGGTGATGGTGGTGCTCGGCGGCTCCGGTACGCGCTGGGGGCCGCTGCTCGGCGGCGTGCTCTACACCTGGGCCGGTCACCGGCTCGGCGACCTCGCCAACTCGACCACGGTCGCCGGGCTGCCCGCGGTGCTGCGCGTGCCGCTCTCCCAACCCCTGTTCCTGCTGGGCGCCTTGTTCGTCGCCGTGGTCTACCTGCTGCCGGGCGGCCTGGCTAGACTGCCCGCTCGCATCCGTGCCGCCCGATCCGCCCGCGCGGTCCGCCCGCCGGCCGGCGCCCGGACCGCCCGTCCCACCGGAGGTTCCCCCGCGTGAGCCAGACACCCCTGAAGCCCGAGGAGTTGACCGTCCCCGTACCCGGTGGGGACCTGGCCGTCCTGCGGTGGCCCGCCGACCGCCCGGAGGCCCCGACGGTCGTGGCGGTGCACGGCATCACCGCCAACGGCCTCGCCTGGTACGAGGTCGCCCGCCGGCTCGCGGGGCGGGCCACCCTGCTCGCACCCGACCTGCGGGGCCGCGGCGCCAGCCGCGCGCTCGCCGGACCGTACGGGCTGGCCCGGCACGCCGACGACGTGGCCGCGCTGATCGCCGCCCTCGGAGCCGGGCCCGTCGTGGTCGTCGGCCACTCGATGGGAGCCTGGGTGACCGCCCTGACCGCCGTCCGGCACCCCGAACTCGTCCGCCGGGTCCTGCTGGTGGACGGTGCGCTGAGCTTCCCGCTCCCCGAGGGCGTCCGCGAGGAGGACGCCCTGGCGGCCGTGCTCGGCCCCGCACTGGCCCGGCTCTCGATGACCTTCCCGGACCGTGCCGCCTACCGGGAGTTCTGGCAGCGCCACCCGGCCATCGGCGACGGCTGGGCCGAGGGGATCGACGCCTACACCCAGCGCGACCTCATCGGCGTGGAGCCCGAACTGCGCTCCTCCTGCGTGCTGGAGGCCGTTCAGACCGACGGCGCCCAGGTGCTGCTCGACCAGGAGGCGGCCGGCGCGGTGCACCGGCTGCCCTGCCCGGCCGAACTGCTCTGGGCGGAACGCGGTCTGCTCGACGAGCCGCAGGGCCTCTACGACCACCAGCGGATCGGACTGTCCGGGCTGGACCGGGAACGGGTACCGGCCTCGCTCGTCCCGGACACCAACCACTACTCGATCCTCTGGGGCGAGGCGGGGGCCGACCGCATCGTCCGCGGCCTGCTCGCCGAGGCCCCCGCCGCCGGGTGACGGCACCCCCGTGGAACGGCCACGGCCGGCGGGGTGCGAACACCCCGCCGGCCGTGGCGGCCCCGCGGTGACACCGGTCGCCCGGGTCCTACCGGGTCAGCCGGCCGCGCCGAGGAAGCTCTCCCAGCCGCCGGACGGCGCCTGGCCGACGTTGAGCGTGCGCAGCTTGCGCAGGGTCGACTGGTCCTGCACCTCCAGCCATTCGACCAACTGCCTGAAGGAGACCAGCCGGACCTCCGGCTTGCCCGCGATGGCCTTGAGGGCCCCCTCCACGGCGTCCATGTAGATGCCGCCGTTCCACTGCTCGAAGTGGTTGCCGACGAAGAACGGCGCGCGGTTGCTGTTGTAGGCGCGGTCGAAGCCAGCCAGGTAGGAGTTGGTCGCCTGGGTGCGCCAGTCGTTGTACTTGGCGGGGTCGCCCTTGGTGCTGCCGTTGGACTGGTTGGCGAGGATGTTGTAGTCCATCGACAGCACCTGGAAGGAGTGCCCGGGGAAGGGGATGGACTGCAGCGGGAAGTCCCAGACCTTGCCGTCTTGCACCTTCTGCGGCCATATCTGGAGGCCGCCGGCGGAGCTGGCGTCGTACTTCCAGCCCAGCTTGGCGATGGTCGGCAGCAGTGCCTTCTGGCCCTCCAGGCACGGGGTGCGGCCGCCGATGAGCTCCTTCTTGTAGTCGAAGGGCAGCGGGTCGACGTCGGTGAAGCCGGTGTTGGTGCGCCACTGGGTGACGAAGGAGATCGCCTGGTCGATCTCGCTCTGCCAGTCCTCCGGGGTCCACATGTTGACCCCGTTCTTGTCCGGGCGGCTGGAGCAGAAGTGCCCGTTGAAGTGGGTGCCGATCTCGTGCCCGGCCAGCCAGGCCTGGCTGACCAGCTTGAGGGTGCTCTTGACCGCGCCGTCCGACAGGTATGGGATGTCGGACGCGCCGACCGCGTGCTTCGGCGGGTGATACAGCTCCGACTTGCCCTTGGGCAGGGCGTAGATGCCGGAGAGGAAGAAGGTCATCGTGGCCTTGTACTGCTCCGCCAGCTTCAGGAAGCGGGGGAACTGGCCGTCGTCGGTGCCGCCCGCGCCGTCCCAGGAGAACACCACGAACTGCGGCGGGCGCTCGCCCGGCTTGAGCTTCTCGGGCTTGGGCTGGTTCGGCTGCGGGCCGGTGTCGGCGTTGGACCCGTCCCCGATCGGGGCGCCCTTGGGCACCACCGCCTGGGTCGGGTCGGCACTGCCGGTGCCGGTGCCCGTGCCGGGGCCGGCACCGGGGGAGGTCGAGGTGGAGTTCTGCCCGGAACCGGATCCGCTGCTGGAACAGGCCGTGACCGCGCCGAGGGCTGCGGTCGCGGCGGTCGCACTGAGCACCGTCCTGCGCGAGATGCTGGTCATGGTCTCCCCTGGGTGCCGACGGCCGGTGGTGAGGGCGGCTCGGGCCGCACCGGTCAAATCGGGCAATTGATGAATATTCCGCCGTTAGCATGTCATGTCGCCGCAGTGGCTTCCAAGGTCGCCCGGCCCCGACGACAGTCAACACGCCACGGGTACCCCGTCGGGCTGCAGGGACTCATCGTCTGTTGCGGTCCTGTGACGCTTCGCACGGCGCATCTTCAGGGGAGTACGGTACCGCCGCGCCGCCCGGTCCGGTCAGAGTTCGTCAGCGCTCGGAACGGGGCATCGCCCGTAAGGGAAAATTGTGCTCCTGACGGCACGGTGCGGTCGGACCGTGCCGACCGGTCCGGGTGGCTCAGAGCGCGGCCAGCCGCCGGGTGCGGCGCACTATTCGGGCGATCGCGGTGCTCACGGCGGTGGCCGCCGCGCAGGAGACCGCGAGGCTCAGCCAGGCGGTGTTGAACCAGTGGCTGTTCAGCCAGCCCAGCGTCACGATGTAGGCGGCCCAGACCAGCGCCGCCAGCGCCGACCAGTGCAGGAAGCGGTGCGGGTGGGCGGGGGAGTGGCCGATCGCCAGGTCCAGGACGGTCCGCCCGGCCGGCACGAACCGTGCGACCACCACCATCGCGGCCGCCCCGCCGTGCGGTCGTTCGATCAGGGACTGTTGGACCCGGGCCACACTGGCCGCCAGTTTCGGGCGGCGGGCGAGCCGGCGTTGCAGCACCGGGGCGCCGCGCCGGGCGAGGTGCAGCAGCAGGACGTCACCCAGGAACGAGGCCACCGCGACGCCCAGGCCGAGCAGCAGCGGTGCGCCGTTGATCTGTGCCGTCTTGAGCACGGCCAGGATGACCAGCGTCCCGCTGGGGATGAAGGGGAGCAGGGCGTCCCCGAGTACGGCGAAAAGGGCAAGGGCGCAGATCCACGAGGATCCGATCGTCGCTACGAAATGCAAGGCCCTTACTCCCTCCACGCCGCCCTGGTGGAGCAGGTGGCTCTGAGGTCAACGCTAGCGCCTCGACTTTTCATGCCATGAAGCACCCCAGTATGCGCGGGTATGACCAAACCCGGAAATGGCGGGTATGACCGAACCCGGAAATGGGACGAGCCCCCGGGGCGGGGTGCCGCGCCGAGGGCTCGCAGGGATCGTCCGGAGCTGGTCCAGCCCGACGATCTTGCAGACGGAGCGCGGACCCGCTCGGTGACCCGCTCCTGATCACCAGCCTGCCCGAGGTCGGTCGGCGATCGCGAGCGCCGGGGCTGGCGACTTCCGATCCTGGCGTGAAGTCGCCAACCGTGTCGGCCCGTTGGCCCTGAGTCATCCGAACGATCGGTCGGCCCGCCGGTGCGGTCCGGCGGTCCGACGATCCGGAGGTCCGGCGGAACGGCCCCGGAGGCCGCGTCCGGGCCCACGCCGTCCGGGCCCACGCCTCCCCGATCCGCCCCTCCCGAGTCCGCCCCGCCCCGACCGCACCCGGATCGAGCGGCTGGGACGGGAACAGCGGGCCCCCGGAGCTGGTTGACCCCCGACGGCAGCAGCGACCGCCGGGCCGTGAGAGACCCGCGCGGCCGCCCACGACGGCCGGCTCGGAGGAGAGCCGGGCCACCACAGCCAGGAGGGCGGACGGCATGACCACCGAGGACCAGCAGGAGTACGGCACCGGGCCGGGAGCCGGCGAGGCGATCCGGGGCACCGCCCGCGGCACGGCCCCCGCTCCGCTCTCGATCCTCGACCTCGCCACCGTCGGCGTCGGCTACACGCCCAGCCAGGCCCTGGCCGCCACCACCGAGCTGGCCCGCAGCGCCGAGCAGTGGGGCTACCACCGCTTCTGGGTCGCCGAGCACCACGGCATGCCCGGGGTCGCCAGCTCGACCCCGGCCGTGCTGCTCGCCCACCTCGGCGCCAACACCACGACGCTGCGACTCGGCTCCGGCGGTGTCATGCTCCCCAACCACGCCCCGCTGGCCATCGCCGAGCAGTTCGGCCTGCTGGAGGCCCTGCACCCCGGCCGGATCGACCTCGGGCTCGGCCGCGCCCCCGGCACCGACCCCGCCACCGCCCGCGCGCTGCGCCGAGGCCACGCCGAGGGCGCGGACGACTTCCCCCTCCAGCTCTCCGAGCTGACCCACTTCCTCGACGGCGACTTCCCCTCCGGCCACCCGTACGAGCGGCTGACCGCCGTGCCCAAGGGCGAGGGCCGCCCGCCGGTCTGGCTGCTCGGCTCCTCCGGCTTCAGCGCGCAGCTGGCCGGCCGCCTGGGCCTCCCGTTCGCCTTCGCCCACCACTTCAGCAGCGCCAACACCCTCCCGGCCCTGGACCTGTACCGGACGTCCTTCCGTCCCTCCGCCGTGCTCGACGAGCCGTACGCGCTGATCGGCGTGAGCGCCGTCGCCGCCGACGACGAGACCGCCGCGCGCCGCCTCGCCCGTTCCGCGGCCCTCGGCATGCTCCGGCTGCGGCGCGGCAACCCGGGCCCGATCCCGACTCCGGAGGAGGCCGAGGAGTACCCGTACAGCCCGGCCGAGGCGGACTTCATCGACAGCTGGCTCGAGAACGTGGTGCTCGGCGACCCGGGGCAGGTGGCCGACGGCCTGGAGGCCCTGCGGAAGCGGACCGGGGTGGACGAGCTGATGGTGACCTCGCACATCCACGGTCACGAGGCCCGGTTCCGCTCCTACGGGCTGATCGCCGAGGCGTACGGCCTGACCGCCGCGGTCTGACGGCGACCGCGTCAGGCTTCACAGCGACGACCGTCGCCCGACCCCGCCCTGCCCTGTTCCGCGCCGCCCGGCTAACGCCCGGTCGGGGCGGGGCGGCCCTCCCGGAGTATCGCCGCGACCAGCTCGGCCTCGCCCGGCCGGGCGAAGTACCAGCCCTGGGCGGTGTCGCAACCGGTCAGCCGGAGCCGCTCGGCCTGGGCGGCGCTCTCGATGCCCTCGGCGGTGACGGTCAGGCCGAGGGTGTGGGCCAGCTGCACCATCGCGCCGACGATCTGCTCGTCCGCGTCACGGCGGCGGGAGCGGAGCTCCGGGGTGCCCGACCGGTCCACGGTCGCTGCCGAAGCCGAAGCCGAAGCCGCCGTCGACCCCGACCCCGAGCCCGAGGCCGAACCCGAGACGGCGGCGGAGCCCGAGGCCCCCGCGGGGGCGGCCGGGGTGGGTGCCGGGTCGCGGAAGCCCTCGATGAAGGTGCCGTCGAGCTTCAGGACGTGCACCGGGAGCCGGGACAGGTAGGCCAGGTTGGAGTAGCCGGTGCCGAAGTCGTCGATCGCGATCCGCACGCCCATGTCGGCGAGCGCCTGGAGGGCCTGCAGCGGGCGCCCGCCGGGGCCGAGCAGGGCGCTCTCGGTGATCTCCAGCTGGAGCAGCCGGGCGGGCAGGCCGGTGCGTTCGAGGACACGGGCGACGTCGGCCACCACGTCGGAGTCCCAGATCTGGCGGGCCGCCAGGTTGACGCTCACGAAGGTCTCGGTGTCGGGGAACTCGGTGAGCCACTGCCGGGCCTGGCGACAGGACTCCTCCAGGACCCATGTGCCGAGCGGCACGATGGCGCCGGACTCCTCGGCGAGCGGGATGAAGCGGTCGGGCGAGAGCGTCCCGTAACGGGGGTGGCGCCAGCGGACCAGGGCCTCGGCGCCGTGCACCGCGCCGTCGGCCAGGCCGACCAGCGGCTGGTACTCGACGGTGAACTCGCCGCGTTCCAGGGCCGGCCGCAGCGCGGTGGCGAGCAGCTGCCGGGTGAGCTGGTGGGCACCGCGGTCCGGGTCGTAGAGGGTCCAGCGGGCCCGGCCGTCGGCCTTGGACCAGTAGAGCGTGGCGTCGGCGTCCTTGACCAGGTCGGTCGGGGTGGTCTCGTGCACCGACCGCTCGACGACGCCGACGCTGGCGGTGATCACCAGCCGGTGCCCGACGACGTCGAAGGGCCGTTCCAGCAGTTCCAGGATCCGCCCGGCCAGCGCGGTCAGCTGCTCGCTGCCGCTGCTGTCGGTGACCAGGACGGCGAACTCGTCGCCGCCCATCCGGGCCACCAGGTGGGTGTCCCGCCCGGAGAGCCCGCCCCGCAGCCGGGCGGCGACGGCGATCAGCAGCTGGTCGCCGATGTGGTGGCCGAGGGTCTCGTTGATCGCCGCGAAGCCGTCGAGGTCCAGGTAGCAGACACCGACCCGGCGCGGGTCCGTCACGGACGTCCCGTCGGAGCCGCCGGTCCTGCGGCCCCCGTCGGCACCGTTGCCCCCGTCGGGCCCGGTGCCCCCGGTGTCCCCGCCGCCCCCGGTGTCCCGACCGACGCCATCGGCCCTGCGGCGCACGGGCTCCTCGACGCCCGGGAGGCAGGCGGCGTCGAGCCGTTCGAAGAAGAGGGTCCGGTTGGGCAGCCGGGTCAGCGGATCGTGCAGGGACTGGTACTCCAGGCGGTCGCCGAGGCGGCGCTGTTCGGTGATGTCCTCGACCAACGCGAGGGTGTAGAGCGGCTGCCCGGCCGGGTCCCGGATGAGCGAGACGGTCACCTTGCTCCAGACCGGGTGCCCCTCGCGGTGCTTGAGCTGCTTCTCCACGCGGAACCGTTCCCGCCCGCCGTGGACGAGCTCCTCGAAGAGCCGGTGCGGCATGCCCTCCGGGTCGATGGTCTCGTACAGGTGGGTGCCGGCCAGTTCGTCGACGCCGCGGCCGATCAGCGCGGCGCACGCGGGGTTGACCTCGATGATCCGGTCCTCGGGGTCGATCAGCGCCATGCCGATGACGGCGTCGCAGAAGGCGGCCCGGAACCGGGCTTCGCTGGCCCGGAGCGCCGCCAGCAGGCGGTCGTCGGTGCTGCCGGGCCGACCGGGATCGTCGGCGCCGTCCAGGTGCGCGCCGTCGGTCAGCGGCGCCGAGCAGGTGGGGCAGCGCCGGACCCCCGGGTCCTCCAGGGTGCCGCAGGCCGTGGCCGCGGCCGTGACTGAAGCCGAGGCCGAGGTCGACGGCGCGGCGGCCGGGGGAGCGGCGGGGGAGACGGCGGCCGGTGAACTGCGGGCCGCCGGATCGAGGACCGGTGCGGCGAGGCGGCGGTGGTGTGACGATTCCTCGCGTCGCACGCCTGGGTGGTGGTGTGCGTCGGCCCCCTCGTTCTGGCCCGGCACGGCATGCTCCCGTCCGCTGCTGACGCTTGACGATGGTTCGCCTGGCCGGTCGGGGTCCCGGCGGCCGGCTCCGCACTCTGTCGGGGTCTCGGGGTCGGTCCGCTGCGGGGCGTCCGGCGTGGGGCGCTACCGCGCGGGGACCCGGGGAGAACAGGGCGCTTCGGCCGATCATAGGCCGCGACGGCAACGCGCGGTGACCGCCGGCAGGGTGATTCGCCCTGTTTGTGATCATGCGTGGTGGAACGTTCGGACGCCCCCGCTACACATCACATGAGGTGCGTCGGGGGCGTGTGCGCCGACGCCGCGCCCCCGGGCGCCGGTTGCGCGCCGGGGGCGGGTCCGGGTGCGCCCCCGGACGGGCCGGGGGCGGTCAGGCCAGCTTGGCCGTGAGGGTGATGGTGGTGCCGCTCAGGGCCTGGCTGACCGGGCAGTTGGCCTTGGCGTCCTCGGCGGCCTTCACGAAGCCGGCCTCGTCCAGTCCGGGCACCGCGCCGGTGACGGTCAGGTGGATGCCGGTGATGCCGGTGCCGGGCTGGAAGGTGACATCGGCCTGGGTGTCCAGCTTGGTGGGCGGGGTCCCGGCGCCGGTCAGGCCGTGGGAGAGGGCCATCGAGAAGCAGGCGGAGTGGGCGGCCGCGATGAGTTCCTCGGGGCTGGTCTTGCCGTTGGGCGTCTCGGCCCGGGCCGGCCAGGAGACGGGGTACTCGCCGATCCCCGAGGAGGCGAAGGTGACCTCCCCCTTGCCGTGCAGGAGGTCGCCCTCCCAGGCCGTGCGGGCGGTGCGGGTGGTTGCCACGATCGGTGCCTCCACTACTGAGGGACTGCTGGTCGTCACTTCCGGTCATGCACGCACCAGCCTACGGGCAGCCGCGCCACGGAGCCGGACGGCGGCGACGATGACGGCGACAAAGGCGGTCACGGTGGCGGCGACGGGTGTCCGGATGCTGGACCGTTCTTCGAACGGTGCCGGTCCGGCGCGGGGGCCCTGTTAGATTTGCCGGGGCCCGAGCCCGGCCGCCGTACGGTCGGGCGCCCACCCCAGAGACACCGGGAGCCGCCCCGATGACGGACCAGCCCATGACCTCCGACGCCGGTGCGCCGGAGGGGATCGACGACGCGGTGCGGGCGGAGCTGACCAGCCTGCGCGAGAGCATCGACAACATCGACGCCGCGGTGGTCCACATGCTGGCCGAGCGTTTCAAGGCGACCCAGCGGGTCGGTCGGCTCAAGGCCGAGCACAAGCTGCCGCCGGCCGACCCGGCCCGGGAGCGGGACCAGATCAAGCGGCTGCGGGAGCTGGCCGCCGGGGCCAAGCTCGACCCGGTCTTCGCGGAGAAGTTCCTCAACTTCATCATCGCCGAGGTCATCCGCCACCACGAGGCCATCGCCCGCGCCTGAACATCCCGCGCCTGAACAGGCCGACCGGGACGGGCCGCCTGGAGACACCGCCTGAACAGGCCGCAGGACCAAGCCGCCTGAACAGGACTCCGGGGTCCGCATCCGAGGGCTGCCTCCGGGGCCCGCCCCGGGCACGTCTCCTCCGAGCGTCCCGCCGCACGGCCCCGGCCGCCCCCCACCGCTCCGGCACGGCCCCCTGCCGCCCGCCGTACGGCTCCCGCCGTCCGGCGATGTCGGGGGCGGCTAAAGCCCGGATTTCCCGAGGCTCCCCGGTTGGCGTAGCGTGCAGGTTTCCCCAGCCGGAGAGGTGGAGCAGCGACGATGGCGGTGAACCTGCCCGAAACGCCCAGCGGAGCTCCCAGCCAGCAGAGCCAGCACGGCCGGCAGAGCCGGCCCGCCCCGGAGACCCGGCCCGCCCGGCCCGCCTCCGGTGGCCGGGCCGGGGCCCGGCGTCGGGCCGAGGGCTCGCGCGCTCGCAAGGCCCGCCGGACGGGGCGCCGTCCCCGGCCGTGGTGGATCGAGATCCCGGCGATGGCGGCGGTCGGGCTGGTGGTCGCGCTGCTGATCAAGACCTGTCTGTTCCAGGTCTTCACCATCCCGTCCGGGTCGATGGAGAACACCCTGCGGATCGGTGACCGGGTGGGCGTCAACAAGCTGGCGCCGCTGACCGGCTGGAAGCCCGAGCCGGGGCAGCCGGTGGTGTTCAAGGACCCCGGGAACTGGCTGCCGCCGCAGCCGGTCGACTCCAACCCGTTCACCAACGCCGTGAGTTCGGTGCTGAGCTTCGTCGGTCTGATGCCGCCGAAGGACGACAACTACCTGGTCAAGCGGGTCATCGCGACCGGCGGACAGACCGTGCAGTGTTCGGGCACCACGCTGACCGTCGACGGCCGGAAGGTCGACGAGCCGTACCTGCACCCGGGCGACGACTCCTGCGCGGGCCTGGACTTCGGCCCGGTGACGGTGCCCTCGGGCTACATCTGGGTCGAGGGCGACCACCGCAGCGACTCGGCGGACTCCCGCTGGCACCGGCAGAATCCGGGCGGCGGCGCCGTGCCGGTGGGCAACGTGGTCGGCCCGGTGTCGGCCGTGGTGTGGCCGGTCAGTCACCTCGACTGGTTCGGCTGGACCGGCCGCTGACCCCACCGTCGACGGCGGCCACCCGCTCCCGGGCGGCCGCAGCGGCGCGGGAGGCGGTGGCGCCGGAGACCCGCACACCGGAGACCCCCGCGCCGGCCGGGCCCGTCGCCCCGGCCGGCCCCGTCCCCCCAGCCGCCTCCGGAGCCCCTCCAGCCCCTCCCGCTCCCGTGGCCCCCGGTGACGTGCTGGTCTGTGCCGCGAAGGCGCCCGCCAGCACCAGCAGGCCGCCCGCGACCTGCGGCAGCCCCAGGTGCTCGCCGAGCAGTACCCAGGCCAGCACGGTGGCGACCACCGCCTCCAGGTTGGCGACCACCCCGGCGATCGGCGGGGAGAGGTGGCCGACCGCGATCACCCCGGTCAGGTAGGCGAGCACGGTCGCGATGAGCACCATCCAGGCGGCCGGGATCAGCGCGGGCAGGCTGTGCCCGTTCATCACCACGGATCCGCCGAGCAGGCTCCAGTCGGCCTCCCAGGGCCGGGTGAGGGCGGTGAGCACGACGGCGCCGACCAGCAGGCCGTACGCGCTGACGGCCAGCGGGTCGACCGGCCGGTCGCCGCGTCGGCCGGCGTCGGCGAGCAGGAAGTAGCCGACCTGGCAGCAGGCCGCGCCGAGGCCCAGCAGCACGCCCAGCGGGTCGAAGCTCAGGCCGTTCCAGACCTCGACCACGCAGGCCAGCCCGGTGACCGCGACGGCCGCGCCGACGGCCGCGCCCCGGGTGATCGGCTTGCGCTGCACGAACTTGACGTAGCCGATCAGCAGCGGCGGTCCGAGGTACTCGATCAGCAGGGCGACGCCGACCGGGATGCGGGAGATGGCGGCGAAGTAGAAGGCCTGGACGCCGGCCACGGCGAGCAGGCCGAAGCCGAGCAGCAGGCCGGGACGGCGCAGGACGGCGGCCCGGTGCCGGTAGGCGATCGGCAGCAGGGCCACGGCGGCCCCGGTCACCCGGAGCCACACCACGTGCAGCGGGGAGAGCCCGGCCTCGATCAGCGGCTTGGCCGCGGTGCCGGAGCCGCCGAAGGCGACGGCGGAGACCAGCGCGAGGCCGAGGCCGAGGGTTCGGCCCGAAGGGGTGACGGGCGAGGCCGTTGATCTGTGCACGGGCGCATTGTGACAGTCGTACCGATCCTTCGGTAAGGCGCCATTTCGTCATTCGGTCCTGGCCCGAACTGTCCGTAGCGGCGCGCTCACCCGCGCCCGTCAGCGCCTTCCCGGGCCGCTGCCCGCCCTGACCCCGGGAACGGCCCGAGTACGGCCCGAGCGCCGCCCGAGAACGGCCCGGGAACCGCCCGGACACGGCCGGAGCCGCCGGGACGACGACGGCCGGACCACCGACCCGAGGTCAGTGGTCCGGCCGACGGAGGTGGTGCGGCCGACCGGGTGAATCAGCCCCCGGCGCCCGCTCCGGTGAGCGCGTCCGTCCCGCCGGTGGGCTGGGTGGTCGGCGGACCGGTCGGGCCCGTGGTGGGCTGGGTGGTCGGCGTCGGCCGCGTGGTCGGCCGCGGGGGCCGGGTGCTGGGCTGGGTGGTCGGCGGACCGGTCGGGGCCGTGGTCGGCCCGGTGCCGGACCCGTCGGAGCCGGAACCGGAGCCGGAACCCGAGCCGGAGCCGGAGCCCGAGCCGCCCGAGGAGGTCGCGCCGGAGTTGTCGCCCGACTGGTTGCCGGCGCCGGTGCTCGGCGTGGCACCGCCGGTCGACGGGGTGCTGCTCGGCGTGTTCGGGGCCGTCGGCAGGTCGGTGGCGCCCGAGGAGTCGCCGCCGTCCGCCGGGGTCGGGAAGTCGGTCACCGGCTGGCCCTTGAGCGCCGACTTCATGTAGCTGGTCCAGATCTGCGCCGGGTACTGGCCGCCCGCCGCGCCGTCGATCCCGCCGATGCCGCTGAGGCTGACCTGGGCACCGCTGCCCGGGTCCTGCCCGAACAGGGCGACCGAGGTGACCAGTTCGGGGGTGTAGCCGACGAACCAGACGGACTTCTGGTCGTCCGTGGTGCCGGTCTTGCCCGCCACCGGGCGGCCCAGGGCCTTTGCCCGCCAGCCGGTGCCGCCCGGGTCGCTCACCACGCCCTGGAGCATCGAGGTGACCTGGTTGGCGGTGTCGGCGCTGATCGCCTGGGTGGACTTGTGCGCGGGCAGCGACACGGCCTCGCCCTCGCGGTCCACCGACTGCACCAGCCACGGGGTGATCTGCTTGCCGCCGTTGTCCAGGGTGGCGTAGACGCCGGCCATGTCGAGCACGCTCGGGGTGGCCGCGCCCAGCGGGATGGACGGCACCGGGTCCAGGCCCGGGGTGCTGCCGGGCAGGCCCAGCGCGATGCCGGTGTCCTTGACCTTCTGCAGCCCGGTGTCCTGCGCCAGCTGGGCGAAGGCCGAGTTGACCGACCAGTCGGTGGCCTGCTGCAGGCTGATCTGGCCGTAGCTCCTGTCGCCCTCGTTCGGCGGTGCGTACGGGGTGCCCTTGCCGCCGCGGACCTTGCGGCCGCTGGTGCCGTCGTAGACCGTGCGCGGGGTGATGGTGCGGCCGTCCTGGGTCTTGGCGTTGTTCTCGAAGGCGGCGGCCAGCGCGATCGCCTTGAAGGTGGAACCGGCCTGGTAGTCGCGCCGGGTCGCGTTGTCGACGTAGTGCTTCACGTAGTCGACGCCGCCGTACAGGGCGACGACCGCGCCGGTCTTCGGGTCCACCGAGACGGCGCCGGCCTGGGCGGCCGCGTCCTTCTTCCGCTTGTCCGGGTTCAGGGTGTCGTGCAGCTGCGCCTGGACGGAGTCCTGGAGGGCCTGCTGGCGGTTCGGGTCGATCGTCAGCTTGATCGTGTAGCCGCCCTTGGCCAGCTCGGTCTCGCTGATGATGTTGTTCGAGGTCAGGTACTGGGTGGCCGCGTTGACCAGGTAGCCGGACTGGCCGGACAGGCCCGGGTTGGGCTGCGGGTCCTTGACGTCCGGGAAGGTGGCCTTGGCCCGGTCGTCGGCGGAGAGCCAGCCCTCCTTGACCATGCCGTCCATGACGTAGTTCCAGCGGTTGACGGCGTTCTGCTTGCCCGCCGGGGTCGCGGTGGCCACGTCGTAGGCGCTCGGGGCGTTCAGCAGGGTGGCCAGGTAGGCGCCCTGGGCGGCGCTGAGCGCGGAGGCGTCGACGCCGAAGTACGCCTGGGCGGCGGCCTGGATGCCGTACGCGCCGCGGCCGTAGTAGGAGGTGTTCAGGTAGCCGGAGAGGACCTCGTCCTTGCTCTCGGTGGCGTCCACCTTGATCGCGATGAAGAGTTCCTTCACCTTGCGGGTGATCGACTGCTTCTGGTCCAGGTACGTGTTCTTCACGTACTGCTGGGTGATGGTGGAGCCGCCCTGGGTGCCCTCGCCCTTGGCGGTGTTGAGGGCGGCCCGGACCAGGCCCTGGACGTTGACGGCGCCCTCGTTGTAGAAGTTGCGGTCCTCGGCGGCCAGCGCCGCGTGCTGGGCGGCGGGGGAGACCTTGTCCAGGCCGACGTTCTGCCGGTTGGTCTGGCCGGTGCGGGTGAGCACCGAGCCGTCGGCGTAGAGCCAGGTGTTGCTCTGGGCGGTCGCGGCGGCGTGCGCGTCCGGGACCTTCACCAGCGCGATCCCCAGCGCGAACAGGCCGACACCGAGCAGCAGCGCCGAGGCGAGGCCGAGCAGCGTCATCCGCCAGGTGGGTATCAGCCGGCGCCAGCCGGTGCGCTTGCGCTTGGGCCGGCGCGGCTTACCGCCACCGGGGGTGGCGGCGGAGCGCTTGAGCCCCTTGACCGGCCGGAGGCCGATCGACGGCGTGCGACCGCCGCCGCTCTGGGCGTTTCGGAACAAGGCGCGGCCTTTCCTGCGGGCGGACCGAGCCGGCCTGCACAGACGGGGACATCGGTGGTTAGGGACCCATGTCCCGATTCCGGTTTACTGCCCTGGACGAGCCGGGCGGGCCCAATGGCTCCACCGGAACGGCAATCGAGACCGACATCACACACAAAACGGACGTCGAGGGCCAAAAAATCGGGGAGCCCCTCGCTGCTGCGAGAGGCTCCCCAACTGTCTGTGCGCCGCCAGGGACTCGAACCCCGGACCCGCTGATTAAGAGTCAGCTGCTCTAACCAACTGAGCTAGCGGCGCTTGCTGACCTGGAGAACAATACACGGTCCCGGAGGGTGCCTCGTGCCACCTCGGCTCCGCCGGCGTCCGAAGGGCCTCTGAGCTGCCCGTTTCCTCCCGGTTGGGGAGGAGTTCTCTCCCGGTTAGGGTGGAAACGTGCCCAGCCCCCAGCCCGGACACCCCCGCCCCCGCCCCCGCCGCCGAGAGCCCCGAGGCCTCCGGCGGCCGCACGCCGCGCGGACGGCGGTCGCCGTCCTGCTGCTGCTCAGCGCCGTGGCGTACACCGCGTGGGTGCTGGAGGTGGTGCTGAGCACCGGGCTCGACCCGGTGCAGGCGTACATCAGCGAACTCGCGGCCGAGGACCAGCCGCTGGGGGGCCTGTTCCGGGCCACCGACCTGGTCGCCGGGCTCTGCGTGCTCGCCGCTGCCGTCACCGCGCTCGCCACCGGGCAGGCCCGCCGGCCCGCCGTGCCCGGTCCGCACCCGGGCGCCGGTTCCCGCCGCGCCCCCGGCCGCAGCCGCTGGGCCCTGGTCGGATGGTCCGCCCTGGCCCTGTTCGGGGCCGCGACCGCCGCCGACTCCCGGCTGCCGCTCAGCTGCACCCCCACCAGCGACGAGATGTGCGCCGCCCGGGAGACCGCCGGGCTCGTCCCGGCCACCCACACCGCGCACGCCGTCACCAGCAGCCTCGCCATGGTCGGCGCGCTCGCCGGGCTGGTCGCGCTCACCGTCGCCGCCCGGCGGCAGCACCGCTGGCCGGCCGTGCGCCGGTTCGGGCCCTGGCTGCTCGGCGCCGAACTGCTCGCCACCGGCTGGAGCCTCGGCGCGATCGCCGCCTTCCAGGCCGGGCGCGGCACCTGGGCGCTGGGCGCCGGGCAGCGACTCCAGGTGCTGCTGGTCGCGCTCTGGCTGGCCGTCCTGGCGGTGGCCGTCGCCCGGGAGGGCGGTCCGGGCGGCCGGGCCGCCCCGGGTGCCCCGCCCGGAACGGAGGACCGGGTCGCGGACCGGGTCGCGGACCGGACGCCGGACCGGGCAACAGACGACCCCGACCCTGACCGGGGTCGGACATGACCACGCCCGCCGACTCCACCGGCCCCTCCGGCCCCGTCGGACCCCCTGGAGCCGTCGGCCCCACCGGCCCCGCGCCCCGGGGCCGCTTCCTGCGCATCGACGGTGTCCCGCTGCACGTCCGCACCGAGGGCAGCGGCCCGGTCTGCCTGCTCACCGGCGGCCTCGGCAGCAGTTGGTTCGACTGGGACCTGGTCGTCCCGTTCCTCACCCCGTACCGCACGGTGGTCCGCTTCGACCGGCCCGGCTACGGGCTCAGCGCCGGCGAGCCCGCGACCGGGCGGCGGCCCGCGCCGACCCTGGCCGGTGAGGCCGAACGGATCCGCGCGGTGCTGGACGGGCTCGGGCTCGACGGGCCCTGCACCCTGGCCGGCCACTCGCTGGCCGGCTTCCACGTGGAGGCCTTCGCCCGGCTGCACCCCGAGCGGGCCGCCGGGCTGGTGCTGGTCGACGGCAGCGTCGAACCGGACCCCCGGCCGTACCCGGCGCCCGTCGCGCGGGACCTGGCCGCCCGGGCGGTGGCGGGCGCCGCGACCGCCCTCGCCGTGCCGTACCTGCTCGGCCCGGCCGTGCGCCGGCTGACCGCCCGGCTGTCCACCGTCCGTCGCGAGGACCTGGCCCCGGCGCCGCTGGTCCGGCACTGCTACCGCACCGGACGGGCCCTGCGCGCGCTGCTCCGGGAGAACGGGCGGTACCTCGACATGGCCGCCGAACTGGACGGGCTGCGGGCCGCCCGGCCGCTGCCGGAGGACCTGCCGGTCACCGTGCTGGCCGCCGACGACGGCTGCCGGAACCGCCGCACCGAGTCCTGGCTGGCCGACCAGCGGGAGCTCGCGACGCTGCTCCGGGCCGACTACCGGACCACGGCCCCGGCCGGGCACCTGGTGATGTTCGACCGCCCGGACGCGGTGGCCTCCGCCGTCCTGGAGACCGGCTGAGCGGTCGGCTGCGTGGGCCCACTGGGCCGGGTGAGCCGGGTGAGCCGGGTGGATCGCCCCGGAAACGCCTCAGGCCGCCCACCGGAGTGGACGGCCTGAGACCTTGCCATGTGCGCCGCCAGGGACTCGAACCCCGGACCCGCTGATTAAGAGTCAGCTGCTCTAACCAACTGAGCTAGCGGCGCTTGCTGACGTGGAAGACAGTACACGTCAGCGACCCGATCCGCCGAATCGTATTCGGCCGATCACCCACCGGAGTCGCCGCCGGGGTCGCCACCGTCACCCCGGGTGGTGGCACGCCGCCCGGTGGTCGGCCGCGGCCCGGTCGCCGTCGAGGGCCGGCCGGTCCTGCTCGCAGCGCGCCCGGGCCGTCGCGTCCGCCAGCCCGGCGTAGAGCGGGCAGCGGGTGCGGAACGGGCAGCCGGTGCGGCGCTCGGTGGGGGAGGGAGGGTCCCCGGCGAGCAGGATGCGGTCGCGGGCGCGTTCGGCGGCCGGGTCGGGCAGCGGGACGGCGGAGAGCAGTGCCCGGGTGTACGGGTGGCGGGGGCGGTCGAAGACGGCGGAGACCGCCCCCTGCTCGACCGTCCGGCCGAGGTACATCACGCTGACCCGGTCGGCGAGGTGCCGGATCACCGAGAGGTCGTGCGACACGAACAGGTAGGACAGCCCGAGCTCGGCCTTGAGCGACTGCAGCAGGTTGAGCACCCCGGCCTGGATCGAGACGTCGAGGGCGGAGACCGGTTCGTCCAGCACCAGCAGCCTGGGCCGGACGGCGAGCGCCCGGGCGATGGAGACGCGCTGCCGCTGACCGCCGGAGAACTGGTGCGGGTAGCGGTCCGCGTGGTGCGGGTCGAGGCCGACCTGGTGCAGCAGTTCGGGCACCCGGTGGGCGATCTCCTCGCGCGGGGCGCGCTGGGCGCGCAGGGGTTCGGAGACGATGTCGCCGATCGGCATCCGGGGGTCGAGGCTGGCCATCGGGTCCTGGAACACGATCTGCAGTTCGGACCGGAGCCGTGCGGCCTCGGAGCGGGTCAGCCGGGCGGTGTCCCGGCCGAGCAGTTCGATCCGGCCGGTCTCCGGGGCGCCCAGCTTGAGCAGTTCGAACAGGGTGGTGGACTTGCCCGAGCCGGACTCCCCGACCAGGCCGAGGGTTTCGCCCTCCCGCAGGTCCAGGTCGACGCCGTCCACCGCGTAGACCTCGCCGACCTTGCGCTTGAACACCGTGCCCTTGAGGAGCGGAAACGTTTTGCCGAGGCCGCTCACCGCCAGCACCGGCGCCCGCTCGGAGCGGTCCCCGGCGGCGGTCGTCGGCGGTGGTTCGGGCACCGGGTACACCTCGCTCGGCGCGGGACGGCGCTCGGCCAACTCGGCCGACCGGACGCACGCCGCCAGGTGCCGTTCCGTACCGCCCGGTTCGGCCCCGTCCCCCACATCGGCCCCGTCCCCCACATCGGACCCGCCGCCCGCTTCGGGCCCGCCCGTCAGTTCGGGCTCGATCGCCGAGCAGCGCTCCTCGGCCAGCGGGCAGCGCGCGGCGAACGCGCAGCCGGGCGGGAGTTCGGCCATCGGGGCCGGGGAGCCGGGGATCGGCACCAGCGGACCGCCGGCGCCGTCCAGCCGGGGCAGCGCGCCGATCAGGCCGAGCGTGTACGGGTGGCGCGGGGCCGCGAACAGTTCGTCCACTCCCGCGGTCTCGACCACCCGGCCCGCGTACATCACGGCGACCCGGTCGGCGGCCCCGGCGATCACCCCGAGGTCGTGGCTGACCAGGACGAGGGCCGCGCCGGTCTCCTCGCGGGCGGTGCGCAGCACGTCGAGCACCTGGGCCTGGATGGTGACGTCCAGGGCGGTGGTGGGTTCGTCGGCGAGCAGGATGTCCGGCTGGTTGGCGATCGCCATGGCGATCATCGCGCGCTGGCGCATGCCGCCGGAGAACTCGTGCGGGAAGCTGTCCAGGGCCCGGTCGGGCGCCGGAATGCCGACCAGGTCGAGGAGTTCGGCGGCCCGGCGGCGGGCGGTGGCCCGGTCGACCGGCTGGTGGATCCGGACCGCTTCGGCGATCTGGTCGCCGATCCGGTAGACCGGGGTGAAGGCGGACAGCGGGTCCTGGAAGACCATGGCGACCCGGCGACCGCGGATCGCGGCGAGCTCCCGGCCGGGCAGGCCGACCAGTTCCCGGCCGTCCAGCCGCACCGAGCCGGTGACCCGGGCGGTGCCGGGCAGCAGGCCGAGCACGGAGAGCGCGGTGACGGACTTCCCGGAGCCGGACTCGCCGACGATGCCGAGGGTCTCGCCGCGGCGCAGGGTGAGGTCCACCCCGCGGACGGCGGGCACCGGGCCGTGCGGGCCGGTGAAGTCCACCCGCAGGTCCCGGACGGCGAGCAGGGGGGTCTCGACGGCAGTGGTCACTTCGGCTTCCTCGGGGAGCTACCGGGGCGGCGGGCGGCCCGCCGGGAACGCAGGGAACGCAGGGAACGCAGGGAACGCCGGGAACGGCGGGGGCCCGCTCCGGCGGTGGGGTCGAGGGCGTCGCGCAGCCCGTCCCCGACCAGGTTGACGGCGAGTACGAACAGCACCAGGAGTCCGGCCGCGAAGTAGAACATCCAGGGGAACACCGGGGCTTCGGACGTCCCGGCGGCGAGCAGGGTGCCGAGCGAGACGTCCGGCGGCCGGACGCCGAAGCCGAAGTAGGAGAGCGCGGTCTCGCTCATCACGGCGCCGCCGACCGCGATGGTGGCGTCGACGATCAGGAAGGAGGCGACGTTCGGCAGGATGTGCCGGGTGATGATCCGCAGCGGCCGGACGCCCATGAACCGTGCGGCGCGGACGAATTCGCGCTCGCGCAGGGAGATGGTCATCGAGCGGACCACCCGGGCGGTGATCATCCAGTTGAACAGGGCGAGCAGCAGCACGAAGGCGATCCAGCCGCTGCTGCGCAGCCGGGGCGAGACCACCGTGATGATCAGGAAGCTGGGGAAGACCAGCATCAGGTCGACCAGGAACATCAGGGCCCGGTCGGCCCAGCCGCCGAAGTAGCCCGCGCAGGCGCCGACCAGGGAGGCCAGCACGGTGGAGAAGAGGGCCACCAGCAGGCCGATGATCAGCGACTTCTGCAGCCCGCGGACGGTCTGGGCGAAGACGTCCTGGCCGACCCCGTTGGTGCCGAACCAGTGTTCGGCGGAGGGGGGTTGGTGCAGGGCGGTGAAGTCGGGGGCGGCGTAGTCCCAGGGGATCAGGTACGGCCCGCCGAAGGCGAGGGCGAACAGCAGCAGGATCAGCCCGGCCCCGACCAGGGCGCCGCGGGCGGCGAGCAGCCGGGCCAGCACGAGTCGGCCCCGTCCGGCGGCCCGGGGCCGCTCCACGACGGGCACGGCTCCTGCGGGTCCCGCCGGTCGCGCGGGTCCGGAGGGTCCGGCAGGTCCCGCGGTGCCTGCGGCTCCCGCGGTGCCGGCCGGGTCAGTGGGTTCGGCGGGCTCAGCGGCGACGACGGTCATCTCGGTGCACCTCCGGTCAGGACCGCACGCGCGGGTCGAGGGCGGCGTGCAGGGTGTCGGCCAGGAAGCCGGAGGCCAGCACGACGACGGCGGTGAACAGGTTGATCGCCACCACCGAGTTGACGTCCTGCTCGTTGATCGCCTTGATCAGCCATTCGCCCATGCCGTGCCAGCCGAAGATCGTCTCGGTGAAGATCGCGCCGGTGAAGATGCCCAGGAAGCTGTAGGCGAACATGGTCGACATCGGGATCACCGCGGTGCGCAGCCCGTGCTTGAGCAGGGCCCGGCGCCGGGTGAGGCCCTTGGCCTCGGCGGTGCGCAGGTAGTCGGAGCCGAGCACGTCGAGCATGGTGCCGCGCTGGTAGCGGCTGTAGGTCGCGAGGCCGCCGAGGGCGAGCGAGACGGTGGGCAGCAGCAGGTGCAGCGCCCAGTCGGCGAGGTGGGCGCCGAGGCCGCCGGCCAGTCCGGGGGTTTCGTAGCCGGTGAACGGGATGACCTCGTGGCCGGCCGCGTCCTTGGCGGCGATGGCGCCGTTCTTGAGGAACAGCGCGACCAGGAAGACCGGGGTGGAGAGCAGTACGAAGGACACCACGGTGAGCAGCCGGTCGGAGATCCGGTACTGGCGCACCGCGCTCCACGCCCCGGCGGCGACGCCGAGGACGGCTCCGAGCAGGCTGCCGATCACCAGCAGCCGCAGCGAGACCCAGACCCGGCGGCCGAAGTCGTCGGTCACCGGGGTGTCGTGGATGGTCCGGCCGAGGTCGCCGTGCAGCAGGTCGCCGGCCCAGTGGCCGAAGCGCTCGACGACCGGGGTGCGGTCGTTCAGGTTGAGCGCGGTGAGCTGGCGCTCGACCGACGCGGCGGACGGGCGGGGGACCTTGGCGTCGAAGTAGGTGCGCGGCTCCAGGGCGCTCGCGGAGATCGCGTACGCCAGGAAGACGGCGGCGATCAGCAGCGCCGCGTAGTAGCTCAGCCGTTTCGACAGGTAGCGGAGCATCAGCGGCCGCCCGGGGTCGGGGCGGGGGCGACGCGTCTGGAGGGCATCGGCGGGTGGCCTTCGGTCGGGGCCCGATCGGGCGTCAGGTGGCAGAGGCGGCCGTGCAGTTGGGGAAACCGCAGGTCAGAGTGAAGCAGCGGGGTGTTGCGGCGGGATTGCTGCGTGTGACGTCTGGATCAGGTGTCCGTTCCTCCCCCTGGTGGCGGATCTGATCCGCTGTTACGTTCCTCTGGCTCGGTGCCGGATTGAGTGCCCACGCTCAAGCCCGGTCATGCCTGTTGCGCCCCAACTCCCGTTTCCCGTGCCCCACGCCCACCTCGCCCGGGCCCCGCCCGCGCCCGCGCGGACCTCGGCCGCAGACCTCACCAGGGGGACCCTCATGGACGCTTCCCGTACGCCCGGTACGCCCGGTACGCCCCGGACCTCCCGTGCGCCCCGTCCGCTCCGGCGCCTCGGCCGGGCGGCCGCCCTCGCCGCCGCCGTCGCGCTGGCGGTCACCGCGTGCACCTCGGGCGGGGGCGGATCGGGCGGTGACGTGGCCAAGAGCGAGCCGCCGAGACAGGACTCCCAGGACATCAACGTCAAGCCGGTGGACCAGCTCAAGGACGGCGGCGAGGTGCGCTTCCAACTGGACCAGTGGATCACCCAGTGGAACCCGCTCCAGGTGGACGGCGGCTCCTACAACGACACCGTGGACCTGATGCGGGCGCTGGAGCCCGACCTCTTCAGCACCGACGCCTCCGGCACCTTCGTGGCGAACCCGGACTACCTGGCGGAGGCGAAGGTCACCTCCACCTCGCCGCAGGTGGTCACGTACAAGCTGAACCCCAAGGCCAAGTGGTCGGACGGCAAGCCGCTCGGCTACCTGGACTTCAAGGCCGACTGGCAGGCCAGCAACGGCAAGAACCAGGCGTACAACCTCTACGACCCGTCCGGCTACGAGCTGATCTCCGCGGTCGAACAGGGGGCCGACCCGACCGAGGTGAAGGTCACCTTCGCGCAGCCGTACGCGGACTGGCAGAACCTGTTCCGCCCGCTGATCCCGGCGGCGGGCATCTCCACCCCGGACGACTTCAACAAGGGCTGGGTGGAGAAGGTCCCGATCACCGCGGGCGCGTTCAGGATCGGGACGGCGGACAAGACCGCGCAGACCATCAGCCTGGTCCCGGACCCGGCCTGGTGGGGGACCAGGGCCAAGCTCGACAAGATCACCTTCCGGGTGATGGACAAGTCGGCGAGCATCCAGGCGTACCTCAACAACGAGATCGACTTCGCCTCGGCCGGCACCGCCGCCGCGTACGGGCAGCTCAAGAACGCCAAGGACACCGTGATCCGGTCCGCCAGCCCGTGGGACGAGGTGCACATCTCCTTCGGCGGCACCGGCGCGCTGGCGGACCGGACGGTCCGCCAGGCGCTCGGCAAGGCGCTCGACCGCTCGGCGCTGATCAAGATCGCCAACAACGGGGTGCCGGTGGAGTTCAAGCCGCTCGGCAACCACATCATCATGCCCAACCAGGCCGGCTACCAGGACAACTCCGGCGACTGGGCCACGTTCGACCTCGCGGCGGCCGGGAAGCTGCTGGACGACGCCGGCTGGAAGAGCGCCGGGGCGGGCCAGCCGCGCACCAAGGACGGCAAGCCGCTGGAGCTGCACTGGGTGCTCAGCGACGGCACCGCGCAGGCCCAGCTCGACCTCGCCACCGCGGCGGCGGCGATGTGGCAGGCCGCGGGGGTCAAGGTCGACCTGGACAAGGTGGCCGCCAACGACTACTTCGACAAGTACGTCACCCCGGGCAAGTTCGACATCGCCAGCTGGCGCAACACGGACTCGTTCCCGAACTCCAAGAGCCTGGCCAACTTCCGCCTGCCGGTGGGCGACAACACCTTCAGCAACCCGTCCCGGCTGGGCACCCCGGAGATCGACGCCCTGCTGAAGCAGGCGTCCGGGACGGTCGACCCGGTGGCGGCCGCGAAGCTCTACAACCAGGCGGACGCGAAGATCTGGGAGCTCGGCCACACCGTCGAGCTCTACCAGCGGCCCGCCGTGGTGGCGACCCGCAAGGGACTCGCCAACTACGGCGCCTTCGGCCTCGCCCAGGAGGACTACAGCAAGGTCGGCTGGGAGAAGTAGCCCGGGCCGCCGAAGCGGCCGCGGTGCGGGCGACGGCCACCGCGAGGGCACGGCAGGCGCTGGCGAGCAGCGCGGTGATCACGAGGCCGGTGGTACGGACACGGGTGGGTCGGCACTGCCGCCCCCGCTGTCCTGCCACCGGCCTTGACCTTCCGCGTTGCCCGCAGGCCGCCCGTGTCGTGGGGCCCCGCAGGGGGCCCGCGCTCGCTTCCAACCGGGGACGAATCTAGCGGGGCGTCCCGGCCGGTCGTGGTGCAGCGCGCGGGGCGCGCCCGGAAACCCGCCGTGCTGTCACCCACTTCGCGCACCGGAGCGTCAACTCTCGCTGACGGCAAGGAGAAAACGGGCATAAAGGGGCATCGCGCCCGGGGTCGACCGGAGTTGCGGCCCCGGCGGGTCCCCGGCGGGCCCTCGGCAGGCCCCGGCGGGCGGGACGGGCCACCCGCGCGTTCGAGACGGGCCACCCGTCCGTACGGGACGGGCCATACGCGCGTACGGACGGGCCACCCGCGCCGCGCCGGTGCGTGCGCCGGGCCCGGGCCGCTGCCAGGATGCGCGGGACGGCGGGCCCTGCCGGGCCCGGTCCGCCCCTCCCGACCCCCCCGGAGCAGCACCGATGGCCAGTGATCCCGCCGCCGCGGCACCCCGAGCGCACCACGTCGACCCGCCCCCGGTGCGCCGGATGGTCCCGCGCGACCGCGCCGAGCCGCACCGGGTCGCCACCCCGTTGGAACTCTTCTTCGACCTCTGCTTCGTGGTCGCCGTCGGCCAGGCGGGCCGCGAGCTCGCCCACTCCCTCGCGGCCGGGCACTACGGTGAGGGCCTGCGCGGCTACGCCATCGCCTTCTTCGCCATCTGGTGGGCCTGGATGAACTTCACCTGGTTCGCCTCCGCCTACGACTGCGACGACGTGCCGTACCGGATCACCACGCTGGTGCAGATCGCCGGCGTGCTGATCCTCGCGGCCGGGGTGCCCCGGCTGTTCGCCACCCAGGACCTGCGGCTGTCGATCGCCGGCTACGTGGTGATGCGCCTGGCGATGGTCACCCAGTGGCTGCGCGCGGCGGCCGCCGAGCAGGGCGCGGCGCGCCGGGTGGCCCTGCGCTACGCGGTGGGGATCGCGCTCTGCCAGATCGGCTGGGTGGTGGTGGTGCTGCTGCCGGCCGCCGCCCGGCCGGTGGTCATCCCGATCGGGGTGCTGTGCGAGCTGTCCGTGCCGGTGGTCGCCGAGCTGCGGACGCAGACCTCCTGGCACCCGCACCACATCGCCGAGCGGTACGGGCTGTTCACCCTGATCGTGCTCGGCGAGACGGTGGCCGCGGCGACGGTGGCGGTGCAGTCGGCGGTGGACGAGCACGAGGAGCTGGGCCGGCTGGTGCCGGTGGCGGTCGGCGGGCTGCTGATCTGCTTCGCGGCCTGGTGGATCTACTTCGCCCGGCCGGTCCACGACCACCTGCGCTCCAACCGGCAGGCCTTCGCCTGGGGGTACGGGCACTACCTGGTGTTCGGGTCGGCGGCGGCGATCGGCACCGGGCTGGAGGTGGCGGTGGAGTCCGCGGTGCACCAGGCGGCGATCTCCCCGGCGGCCGCCACCGCGACGGTCACCGTGCCGACCGCCCTCTACCTGGTCACCGTCTGGTTCCTGCACTCCCGGCACACCAAGCGCGGCGCCCTCGCGCAGTCGGTGGCGCCGACCGCCGCGGTGCTGGTGCTGGCCTGCACCGCGCTGGGCGGCTCGGGCGTGCTGGCGGCGGGCCTGGTCTGCGCGGTGATGATCGGGGTGGGCGTGCTGGTCCACAGCCGGGAGGGCCGGGCCTGAGCGGGGCTCGAACGGGGTCGGGTCCGGGGTCGGAGGGGCCCGGCCCGCGCGGGGGTCGGGTCCGAGCAGGGCCGGAGGGGGTCGGGCCCGGCCCGTCGGGTCAGAGCCGCCCGAGCAGCACCGGCTCGTGCCGGGCCAGCCAGGCCAGGTAGGCCGGGTTGACCTTGGCCAGGTCCAGGTAGGCGGCGCGCAGTTCGCCGTAGAGCGCGTCCAGGGCGGGCGGGCTGAGCACCCGGGGACGCCAGGTGAACAGCAGCCGGACGGCCAGCGGGTCCCCGTGCACCGGGCGGACCACGGTGCCGGGCCCGGGCAGTGAGGTGGGCTGGCAGGGGCGGACGGCCTCGCCGGAGGCGACCAGTTCGGCGGCCGTGGCGTTGTCCCGCACCTGGACCACCCGGGGGTTGAGCCCGGCCTCGCTGAACACCCGGCGCATGGCGGCGTACTCGTGGTCGGCGGTCGGGTCGACCATCCAGGTGTCCTCGGCCAGGTCGGCCAGGTGGACGACCGGCCGGGCGGCGGCCGGGTGCCCCGCGGCGAGCGCGACGAACTGCGGCTCGCGGGCCATCAGCACCCGGTGCTCGGCGTCCGGCGGCACCCGCAGCGGGAAGCCCTCGCTCTCGTAGACGAAGGCCACGTCCAGCTGGTCGGCGGCGACCATCCGCAGCAGTGCGCTGGCGGAGATGTCCACGTGGATGGTGGTGTCGGTGTCCGGCAGCCGCTCGTGCACCCGGCGCAGCCAGGCGGCGACCGCCCGGCTGCCGACGCTGCCGATCCGCAGCCGCCGCTGCCGGCCGGGCCCGGTGGTGTCGCGGGCCTCCTGGCGGGCGGCGGCGACCAGGGCGGCCATCTCGCTGATCACCGGCCGGGCCCGGGAGAGCACCGAGTGGCCGAGGGCGGTGGGCCGGCTGCCGGTCTGCTCGCGGGTGAACAGGCTTCCGCCGATGGCCCGTTCGATGCGGTGCAGCTGGGTGGTGAGGGAGGGCTGGGTCATGCCGAGTTGGAGCGCGGCCTTGCGGAGGCTGCCGGTGTCGGCGATCGCGCACAGCACCCGCAGGTGTCTCACGTCGAGCTCCACGACGGGAGCATAGACGTCAACGCGCCACATCGCCAAGGACATGACAGGGGATCAAGGGCATGCCGACGGAACCCGCGGCGCGGTCCCCGCCGGTATGCGGCCGGACTATCGCCGGTTGACATCATCCGCGACGGGCCCGGGCGGGTCGAAGCTCGGGGGCACCACACCGCCCCGGCGCCCGGCCGGGACGGCCCCCACTGCGCGCCGCCACCGTCCGGTCCGGCCCCCACCGGGCCCGGCGGGACGGCGCGCCAGGAAACCGGAGTCCCCCACATGAAGCGATCCGTGCTGTCCGCGACCGTCGGCCTCGCCCTCGCGGCGGGCCTCGTCGCGCTGCCCGCCACTGCGGCCACCGCCGCCCCGGCCGCGCCGACCCACGCGACCCGGGCCCACTCGGCCGAGCAGACCGCGAACACCCAGGCGTTCTTCCGGGCCGTGATGGCCTCCGCCCGGGCCCGGCAGGCCGCCGACCCGTGGCTGCAGACCGTGACCGTCACCTACGACACCACCAACGCCCCCTCCTACACCGCCGACATAGCCGGCGCCGCGCAGATCTGGAACAGCTCGGTGCACAACGTCCAGCTCCAGGAGGCCAGCGGCACCGGGGACTTCTCGTACACCGAGGGCGACGGCAGCGGCTCCTACGCCAGCACCGACGGGCACGGGCACGGCTACATCTTCCTCGACCACCAGCAGACCCAGGAGTACTACTCGCTCCGGATCGTCGCCCACGAGACCGGGCACGTGCTGGGCCTGCCCGACGACTACTCCGGTCCGTGCAGCGAACTGATGTCGGGCCACGGCCCGGGCACGTCCTGCATGAACGCGCACCCCGACGCGAACGAGAGCGCCCAGGTCGACTCGCTCTGGGCGAACGGCGTGGCTCCGGCCAACTGACCGGCCCGGCACGGGAACGGGGCGCGGTGACCCGCCCGGCCGGAAACGGGCGGGTCACCGCATGGGTACTTCCCCGCCCCGGAGCCTAGCCGCCCCCGGAACGGAATGCCAGGGGCATGGCTGGGTCAAGACGAGGAAAAGGCGGCTCAAATCCGGCGGGGGCCGGGGGGATTGGACCGCACTATCGCGGGTTGACATCATCCGCGGGCCCGTCGGGCTGCCCGAAGCTCTGGGGACACCCGGTCGCCAGGTGTCCCCCCGAGGCCGTCCCCAACCGGCCGAGGCACCCGGGACCGGAACCCCCCACCGTTTCCAGGACCCCTTCAGGAGCCCCCACATGAAGCGATCCGTGCTGTCCGCGACCCTCGGCCTCGCCCTCGCGGCCGGCCTCGCCGTGCTGCCCGCCACCGCGGCCGCCGCCGCCCCGGCTGCCCCCGCCGTCCAGGGCTACACCGCCTCCACGTACGCCGGCTCGACCGAGGAGGCCGCGAACAACCAGGCGTTCTTCCAGGCCGTGATGGCCTCCGCCAAGGCCAAGCAGGCCGCCAGCCCGGGCCTGGCCACCGTGGTGGTCACCTACGACGCCAGCTCCGCCCCGTCCTTCCGCAGCCAGATCGCCAGCGCCGCGCAGATCTGGAACAGCTCGGTCGGCAACGTCCAGCTGCGGGCCGGTTCGGCCGCCGACTTCCGCTACTACGAGGGCAACGACCCGCGCGGCTCGTACGCCAGCACCGACGGGCACGGGCGCGGCTACGTCTTCCTCGACTACCAGCAGAACCAGCAGTACAACTCGGTCCGGGTGACGGCCCACGAGACCGGGCACGTGCTGGGCCTGCCGGACCACTACTCCGGTCCGTGCAGCGAGCTGATGTCGGGCGGCGGCCCCGGCCCGTCCTGCACCAACCCGTACCCGAACAGTGCCGAGCGCAGCCGGGTCAACTCGCTCTGGGCGCGCGGCTGACCGTCCTGAACGCCCGATGAGCACCACCGGCCCGGCCGCGTCCGCAGCGTCCGGGCCGGCGGTGTCGGCGGTGTCGGCGGTGCGCGTCCGGGGCGGTGGTGTCGGCGGTGTCGGCGGTGCGCGTCCGGGCGGGCGGTGTCGGCGGTGCGTGCGACCATGCGGGCGAGACCCGTTCGCCCCCGCCCCGAAAGGCGCCGCCGCCATGCCCCGTCCCGTTCCCGAGCAGCTCACCGACCTCCCCTACGCCGAACTGCTGAGCCCGCACACCGGCCCGCTGCGCAGCGACGAGCGGTACGACACCGCGCACTTCGACGGCGGCGAGCACACCGACGAGTCGGCGGCCGGGGCGGCCTTCCTGGAGTGCGCCTTCACCGGGGTCGCGCTCAGCGGGGTCAAGCTGCGCCAGGCCCGGTTCAACGAGGTCTGGGTGCAGGCCGGCCGCTGGGTGGCCTGCGACCTGAGCGACACCGAGTGGCAGGACAGCAGCTTCGTCGGCGGGGTGCTGGCCGGGGTGGCCGCGCACGGTTCCGCGCTGCGCCGGGTGGTGTTCCGCGGCTGCAAGCTGGAGGCGGTGAACCTGCGGGCGGCCGTGCTGCGGGACGTCGTGTTCGAGGACTGCCTGCTGCGCGACGTGGACTTCGGCGGGGCGAAGCTGACCGGGGTGACGTTCCCCGGTTCGACGCTGGAGGAGGTCCGGCTGCGCGGGGCCGTGCTGAGCGGCACCGATCTGCGCGGGGCCGCTCGGCTCGGGCTGGCCGACGGTCACCAGGGGCTGCGCGGCGCCGTCATCAGCTCGACCCAACTGCTGGACCTGGCACCGCAGTTCGCCCAGGCGCTGGGCATCGAGGTGAAGGACCGCTGACCGACCCCCGGCCGCTCCCGGTGGAGGCGGCCTCCCGGTTCCATCAGCCGGGCGTTCAGCCCGGCGTCGCTCGGTGACAGCCGGGCGAACAGTCCGACAACCCTGCTGCGCGCATCTGGTGGCCCGCTCCGGCCGCGGTGGACACTTCTCCGCGATCGATGGCCCCGAGTTGTGTACACAACATCGCCAGTGAAGGGACGGACCGGTCTGATGGCCGAGTTGAGTCGTAGAAAGTTCGTCGCGCTGTCCGGCGCCACCGCGGCCGGTCTCGCGGTGGCCGGCGCCGACGTCGTGGGCGCCGCCGCCCCGAGCGCCGCCGCCGCCTCCACCACCGCGCTCAGCACCACCGGCACCATCACCGACGTCCAGCACGTGGTGATCCTGATGCAGGAGAACCGCAGCTTCGACCACTACTTCGGCACCCTCAAGGGCGTCCGGGGCTACGCCGACAAGGCCACCATCCAGCTCTCCGGCGGCTACAGCGTCTTCAACCAGCCCAACGGGCTGTTCTCCCGCCAGTACCCGTGGGCCTTCAACCCCTCCGGCAGCAGCGGCAGCGCGGAGACCCAGGCGCAGTGCAACGGTGACCTCTCGCACGCCTGGTCCGACCAGCACAAGGCCTGGAACGGCGGCAAGATGGACTCCTGGGTGTCCGCCAAGGGCACCGTCCGCACCCTCGGCCACCTGCAGCGCGCCGACATCCCGTTCCACTACGCGCTGGCCGACAACTGGACCATCTGCGACGCCTACCACTGCTCGGTGCTGAGCGCGACGGGCCCCAACCGCACCTACCACTGGAGCGGGACGATCGACCCGGCCGGCACCGCGGGCGGCCCCGCCTACGACGGCGGCTCCGAGTCCAACCTGCGCTGGCAGACCTACGCCGAGGCGCTGGAGGCCGCCAGCGTCAGCTGGAAGGTCTACCAGAACGCCGCCGACAACTTCGGCGACAACGCCCTGGCCTACTTCAGCCGCTTCACCGGCGCCGCGGCCGGCAGCCCGCTCGCCGTCAAGGGCATGGGCTCCGTCCCCAAGGTCACCGGCCGCACCCCGGACGACATCGCCGCCGCGATCCGGGCCGACGTGCGGAACGGCACCCTGCCCCAGGTCTCCTGGATCGTCGCCGACCAGCAGTCCTCCGAGCACCCCTACGCCACGCCGCAGGACGGCGCGCACTTCGTCCACCTGGTGATGGACGCGCTGAACGCGGACCCCAACGTGTTCAACTCCACCGTCCTGCTGATCAACTACGACGAGAACGACGGCTTCTTCGACCACGTCCCGCCGCCGGCCGCGCCCGCGGGCACCGCGGGGGAGTTCTACAACTCCACCAACATCGGCCTCGGCTTCCGGGTCCCGATGCTCGCGATATCCCCGTGGACCCGCGGCGGCTGGGTCAACTCCGAGACCTTCGACCACACCTCGGTGCTGCGCTTCCTGGAGGTGTGGACCGCCGCCCTCGGCACCCCGGCCACCAGCCCCAACATCAGCGACTGGCGTCGCAAGGTGTGCGGCGACCTCACCTCGGTCTTCGACTTCGCCAACCCGGTCTACGGCATGCCAGCACTGCCCGACACCTCGCAGACCATCGGCCTGTCCACCTGCGGCCCGCTGCCCAACCCCGCGCCGAGCGACAACGCGCTGCCCGCCCAGGAGCCCGGCACCCGCCCGGCCCGCCCGCTGCCGTACCAGCCCAACGCCAACCTGGACCACTGGGACAGCAACTCCAGCGGGATCATGCACGTCTGGGTGAAGATGTCCAACGAGGGCGCCGCCCGGGCCGCGCACTTCTCGGCCTACGCCAACGCCTACCGCAGCGGCGGCCCCTGGCAGTACACCGTCGACTCCGGCAGCCCGGTCACCGACTTCTTCAACTGCGGCACCAACAACTTCGGCAACGGCAAGTACGACCTGACCGTGGTCGGCCCCAACCGCTTCCTGCGCCGCTTCACCGGGGACCTCACCCGGCCCGGCAAGAACGCCGCCGTCACCGCCTCGTACGCGGTCGAGCCGGGCAGCGGCCAGCCGGCCGTCTACTTCGCGCTGGCGAACTCCGGCTCCACGCCGATCACCTTCACCATCACCTCGAACAACTACCGCACGGACGGCCCCTGGACGTACCAGGTGCCGGCCGGCGGCAGCGTCAGCGACTTCTTCAACGCGGTCGCCTACAACAACGGCTGGTACGACTTCACGGTCACCGTGAACACCGACAGCAGTTGGTCGCAGCGGTTCACCGGGCACCTGGAGACGGGCGCGCCCAGCGTCAGCGGCTGACCCGACGGTCCGGGACGGCAGCCCCGGACGGCAGCCTCAGCCGGACGGGCCCCGGGGGAACCACGGATCGTGGACCTCCCGGGGCCCGTCCGGCGTCAGCAGGGTGAAGCTGTGCACCCCGGCGGCGTACTCGGCCAGCTGCACCGCGCCGTAGCGGGTCTCCAACTCGGCCTGCACCGGCACCGGCAGCTTGCTGAGCGCCCGCCGCAGCTGCAGGGCGTCCCGCCGGCTGATCGGGTGCGGAGCGCGCAGCACCAGCCGCAGCGGGCTGAGCGGCCCGGCGACCGGGAGGCCGGTGCCCAGTTCGTAGCCGACCGCGCCGATCGGCCCCCAGACCAGCCGGTGGTCCGCGACCAGCCGGCCGACCTCCGGCAGCAGAGCCAGCGCCGGGATCCCGGTGGTCCGCCCGGGGGCCAGCCGCTCCCGCCGGCCGGGCAGCTGTTCGGGACGCAGGGTGCGGGCCACCGCCGCCCAGGGGGCCAGCGCGTCCAGCCGCTGCCCGGGCCGCGGGCCGCGCACGGTGACCGGGATCCAGTGCTCGGGCGCGGCCTCCGGGTCCCGGGTGCAGCGCTGGGGGCGCGGCAGGTCCGCCGGGGTGCCGACCACCGAGGGCGCGCGGCCGACGGTGACCCACGGGTGGGTCCGCAGCAGCGTCCGGGCCCAGCCGGGCAGCCCGCCGCCCGCCAGCGGGCGCAGCGAGCCGGGGCACTGCATCAGCAGCAGGTCGTGGGTGCCGGGCAGCCGTCCGTCCAGTGCGGCCAGCGCGCCGACCCGGCGGCGCGGTCCGTCGTGCAGTTCCTCGGTCGAGTTCCTCACACCGCCACCCTCCGCCGGTCGGCGGCGCCCGGCTACGGCCCTTGGGCGCGTGCACCCGGGACCAAAGGCTCAACGTGCGACCGTCCGCCCCCGGTGTGAGAGTGGGGGCAGCCCGGTAATCCGTCCGGAGGAGGAGTCATGGGCATCCTGGACAGGCTGTTCCACCGTCCGCCGCAGCACGAGTCCACCGGCCAGGAGGCCGCCCAGCGCGCCGCCCTCGCCCACGACGAGGCCGCCGACGCGTTCGGCGACGACGTCGAGCGCACCCGGGACGCCCAGGAACGGGTGGCCCAGGAGCGGATGTCCCAGGAGGAGGCGGACCGGCGCGCCGCCGCGGACATGACCGCCGAGGGCGACCCCTGGGGCTGAGCTCCGCCGGGCCGGTCGTCCGCTCCCGGGGCCGAGCCCGGTCGAGCCGGTCATCCGCTCCGCGGCGGCAGCGGCGGGCGCCGCAGGTCCGGCCGGGGCGTGGAGTCCGGCGGGGGCGCCGCCGCGGGCGCGTCCTCCAGCAGCTCCAGGGCCAGCTGGACGGCGGTGACCAGCTCCGGGTGGCGCCCCCGGGCCCAGTCCTGCGGGGTGCGCAGCACGTGCACGTCCGGTTCGACGCCCCGGTTCTCCACCGACCAGCCGAGCCCGCCGCCGAACCAGGAGGCGTTCTTCGGCACCGAGATCTGGGTGCCGTCGCCCAGGGTGTGCCGCCCGGTCATCCCGACCACCCCGCCCCAGGTGCGGTTGCCGATCACCGGGCCGAGGCCGAGCAGCTTGATCGCCGCGATGATGACGTCCCCGTCCGAACTGGTCGCCTCGTCGGCGAGCGCCACCAGCGGCCCGCGCAGCGCGTGTCGGGGCCAGCGGACCGGCTGGCGGTCCCGGCTGAAGTCCCAGGCGAGGACGTGCCGGGTGAGCTTCTCCAGGACCAGTTCGGAGACGTTGCCGCCGGCGTTGCCGCGCACGTCCAACACCAGGGCGGGCTTGTCCAGTTCGCGCCGCAGGTCGCGGTTGAACTGCGCCCAGCCGGAGCCGCCGAGGTCCGGGATGTGCAGGTAGCCGCACCGGCCGTCGCTGAACTCCCGTACCAGGGAACGGCGTTTGGCGACCCAGTCCTGGTAGCGGACGGCCCGTTCGTCGGTCAGCGGGGTGACCGTGATCCGCCGGACCGGGCCGTCCGGGCCGCTGCGCAGGGCCAGTTCGAGGGTGGTGCCGCCGGTGCCGGCCAGCAGCGGCAGCGGACCGCGCACCGGGTCCACCGGGCGGCCGCCGACCTCCAGCAGCTCGTCGCCGTCCCGGACGCCCCGGGCGGCCAGCGGGGCACGGGCGCGCGGGTCGGAGGACTCGCCGGGCAGCACCCGGTCGACCAGCCAGCGGCCGTCGGGGGAGCGGTGGGCGTTGGCGCCGAGCAGGCCGAGCGGTTGCTGGGCGAGCGTGGGGCCCTCGGCGCGCCGGGAGGGGGTGACGTAGGCGTGCGAGGTGCCGAGCTCGCCGAGGAGTTCGCGCAGCAGGTCGGCGAAGTCGTCGGGTGAGCAGATGCGGTCCAGCAGCGGCTCGTACTGGGCGACCAGCGCGGGCCAGTCCAGGCCGGACATCCGCTCGTCCCAGAACTGGTCCCGGACGATCCGGGCGGCCTCGTGGTACGCCTGGCGCCACTCGGCGGCCGGGTGCACGGTGTGGGTGATCCGGCGCAGGTCGACGCCGGTCCCGGCGGAGGGGGCGCCGACCGGGAGGACCCGCAGCGTCCCGGCCGAGTAGACGGCGATCGAGCCGCCGTCCCCGGAGACCGCGTAGCCGTCCAGCTTGTCGACCAGGGTGCTGCGGGTGCCGCGGGCCAGGTCGAAGTGCTCCAGGGACGGGCGGCCGGAGGTGTCCTCGGGGTTGGCGAAGGTCTGCCCGAGGGTGCCGGAGATCGGCCAGCGCAGCCAGACCAGGCCGCCGCGGACCGCGTCGGTGGCCGAGTACTTGGAGGCGATCACCGGGAACGGCAGCAGCCGTTCGCCGATGGACTCCGGGTCGACCCGGACGGTGCCGTCGCCGCCGCCGTCGCCGCGCGGGGCGCCGTCCTCGGCGGGCGCGGCGAACGGGGAGGGGGTGTCGGCGGTGAGCGGGACGAGGTAGGGGCGGCAGCCGACCGGGAAGGAGAGGTCGCCGGTGTGCACGTCGTGCACCGGGTCGAAGCCGCGCCAGGACAGGAAGGCCAGGTAGCGGCCGTCCCGGGTGAACACCGGCTGCTCGTCCTCGAACCGGCCGTCGGTGACGTCGGTGATCGGCGCGGGCGCGTCCGTGCGGGTCAGCCGGATCCGGCGCAGCGAGCGCCCGGCGGCGGGCTGGGACCAGGCGATCCAGTGCGAGTCGGGGGAGAACCGGGCGCTGGAGACCGGGCCGTAGTCGGAGGCGGCCAGCTCGCGCACCCCGCCGTCGTCGGCGGCGACCAGCAGCAGCCGGCCGTCCGAGGTGGTGGCGGCGAGCCGGGCGCCGTCGGGGGCCGCGGTGAGCTCCAGGACCCGGCCGAGCCGTCCGGCGGCGAGCACCCGGTGCCGGTGCTGGACGCTCTCCTCGTGGCCGGGCAGCGGCACCACCTCGATCGCGTCGGCGCCCTCGGCGTCGGTGATCCAGGCGGCCTCGCCGGTGTGCCCGAGCACCACCGGCAGCCGGGTGCGCACCCCGGGGGTGTCGGCGAGCGCGCGGGCCGGGCCGTCCTTGTGGGTGAGCCAGTACTGGCTGCCGCGCACAGTGATCACCCCGGCCCGGCCGGTCTGGTCGCAGGCGAGGTCCTTGACCTGGGCGGCGGCGCCGACCTGGTACGGGCGGCGGCCGGCCCGGGCGCCGCCGAGCGGTACGTGCAGCCGGCGGGGGGCCGGGGCGTCCAGTCCGTCCAGCAGCCAGAGGTCGCCGGCGTGCTGGTAGACGATCCGGGTGCCGTCGGTGGCGGCCTCGCGGGCGTAGTAGGTGGCGTGGTCGGTGTGCCGGCGCAGGTCGGTGCCGTCCGGGCGGCAGGAGTAGACGTTGCCGATGCCCTCGTGGTCGGAGAGGAAGGCGATCCGGTCGTCGGGTGCCCCGCCGACCGGCATGGGGGAGGCGAGGTGGCCGGTGTGCCCGGGCAGGACGGGTTCGCCGTCGACCCAGAGCCGGCCGGTCGCGCCGCCGCGGTAGCGCTTCCAGGCGGCGGGCTCGTGCGGGGCGGAGCCGGTGAGCAGGACGGTCCTGGTCCGGCTCAGCTGGGCGTCGCCGACCGGACCCCAGGGCATCCGGCGGCCGGGGGAGCCGTCCGGCGGCAGGGCGTGCGCCCAGGTGTAGTGGCCGAAGGGCTCGTGGTAGGAGGTGACCGCCAGCACCTCGCCGTCCGGCAGCCAGCCGCGCACCCGGGTGTCCTGGCTGCCCCAGAAGCTCAGCCGGCGGGCCTCGCCGCCCTCGACCGGGGCGGTCCAGACCTCGGGGGTGAGGCCGAGCCAGCTGGTCCAGGCGAGGGTGGTGCCGTCGGGGGAGAAGCGGGGGTGGCTGACCCGGGTGCGGTCGCAGCCGACCCGCCAGGCCCGGCCGGTGGCGGCGGCGCCGGCGTCCAGCGGGGCGATCCAGACGTCGTCCTCGGCGGTGAAGGTGAGCAGGTCGCCGTGCAGGTGGGGGTGGCGGAGGTAGCCGGGCGGGGTCACTCCTCCATCCTTCGACGGGGTGTCACCCCCGGCAACCGGGGCGGTCCTCCCGGACCCCTCTCGACCGGTCTGGACCATTGACGGCGCACTGCCGGATCCGCTTCAGTGGTCTAGTCCAACTTGGGCGCGCAGCCGGGCCGTTCCCCCCACTGGCGCGTGCTCCGGCGTGCCCACGGACGTCCCCCACGACCGCGCCACGCAGGAGCACCCCCATGCGCAGATCAACCGTGCCCAGACACCGCCGCGCCGCACTCGCCGCCGGCACCGCCTCCGCCGTCGCCGCGGCCACCCTGGCCGGCCTCACCCTGGGCCTGGCACCCGCCGCCTCGGCCGGCGAGTTCCTGGTCAACGGCGGCTTCGAGTCCGGCGCGCTCGGCCCCTGGAGCTGCACCGGCAACTCCGGCAGCGTCGTCACCACCCCGGTGCACAGCGGGAGCTACGCGCTCGCCGCCGCGGCCACCGCGGGCGACACCGCCCAGTGCGCGCAGACCGTCGCCGTCGCGCCCAACACCACCTACACGCTGAGCGCCTGGGTCAACGGCTCCTACGTCTACCTGGGCGTCGACGGCGGCGGCCCGAGCACCTGGACGCCCGGCACCGGCGGCGCCTACCAGAAGCTCAGCGTCGGCTTCACCACCGGCGCCACCCAGACCAGCGCCACCGTCTACACCCACGGCTGGTACGGGCAGGGCACCTACTACGCGGACGACGTCTCGCTGGACGGCCCGGGCGCCCCCAGCCCTTCGCCGACCCCCACCCCGACCGGTACGCCCACCGGAACCCCGACCGGAACGCCGACCGGTACGCCCACCGGAACCCCGACGGGCACGCCGACCGGTACGCCCACGGGCACCCCGACGGGCACGCCCACCGGAACGCCCACGGGCACGCCCACCGGAACCCCCAGCGGCGGCCACACCCTGGTCGGCTACCTCCACGCCAGCTTCGCCAACGGCGCCGGCTACACCCGGATGGCCGACGTCCCCAACTCCTGGGACATCATCGACCTCTCCTTCGGCGAGCCCACCTCCCCGACCTCCGGCGACATCCGCTTCAACCGCTGCTCGGCCACCGACTGCCCCACCGTCGAGTCCGACGCCGACTTCAAGGCCGCCATCGCCGCCAAGCGCGCCCAGGGCAAGAAGGTGCTGATCTCGATCGGCGGCCAGAACGGCCAGGTCCAGCTGACCACCACCGCGGCCCGGGACACCTTCGTCAGCTCGGTCTCGGCGATCATCGACAAGTGGGGCCTGGACGGCCTGGACATCGACTTCGAGGGCCACTCGCTCTCGCTCGACACCGGCGACACCGACTTCAAGAACCCGAAGAGCGCGGTCATCGTCAACCTGATCTCGGCCCTGAAGACCCTCAAGGCCAAGTACGGCCCGGGCTTCGTGCTGACCATGGCGCCGGAGACCTTCTTCGTCCAACTCGGCTACCAGTACTACGGATCCGGCCCCTGGGGCGGCCAGGACCCGCGCGCCGGGGCGTACCTGCCGGTCATCTACGCGCTGCGCGACGACCTGACCCTGCTGCACGTCCAGGACTACAACTCCGGCTCCATCATGGGTCTGGACAACCAGTACCACTCGATGGGCGGCGCCGACTTCCACGTCGCGATGACCGACCTGCTGCTCAAGGGCTTCCCGGTCGCCGGCAACACCGCCAACATGTTCCCGCCGCTGCCCGCCTCGAAGGTGGCCATCGGCATGCCGGCCACCACCAACGCGGGCAACGGCTACGTCGCCCCGGCCGAGGTGGACAAGGCGCTGGACTGCCTCACCAAGCTGACCAACTGCGGGACGTACGTGCCGCGTTCGGGCGCCCAGCCGAACCTGGCCGGGCTGATGACCTGGTCGGTCAACTGGGACCAGTTCGGCGGCCGGGAGTTCTCCAAGAACTTCGACGGCTACTTCGGCCGCTGACCCGGCCGTGGGGCCCGCGGACCGCGGGCCCCACGGCACGGTACGACCCGGTCAGGTCGCCAGCAGCCGCTTCGCCCCCTCGACCACCGAGGGGGACGCCGTGGCCAGCGAGCCCGTCCCGTACGGCGGTTGCGGGTCGTACTCGATGAGCAGCTGGATCGCCTGCGCGGTGGCGTCCCCGGCGACCAGGCCGGTCACCCGCAGCGCGAGGTCGATCCCGGCCGAGACCCCGGCCGCCGTCGCGTACTTGCCGTCGATCACGATCCGCTCGCTGCCGGTCGGCTCCGCCCCGAACCGGGGCAGGGCGTCCAGCACGCCCCAGTGGCTGGTGGCCCGGCGGCCGGTGAGCAGCCCGGCGGCGCCCAGGATCAGCGAGCCGGAGCAGACCGAGGTGGTCCAGGTGGTGGTGGCGTCGACCCGGCGCACCCAGTCGAGCACCGCCCGGTCGGTCAGCTGCGCCTGGGTCCCGGGGCCGCCGGGCACCAGCAGCAGGTCGGCCGAGTCCACCTCGTCCAGGGCGGCGTCGGCGGTCAGCGCCAGGCTGGCCATGTCGGTGCGGACCGGCCCGCGCTTCGCGGCGGTGAACACCACCTCGGCCCCGGGGATCCGGGACAGCACCTCGTAGGGGCCGACCGCGTCCAGCGCGGTGAAGTCGTCGTAGAGCAGGATCGCGATGCGCATCAGGGTCCTCCATCGGGTCGGGAAGCGGATCAGGAACCGGCTCAGGAGCCGGGTCGGGAGTCGGGTCGGGAACGGAAGCGGCGGCGGTACTCGGCGGGCGGGGCGGCCAGGGCCCGGACGAAGGCGCGCCGCATCGCCTCCGGGGTGCCGTAGCCGCAGGAGCGCGCGATCCCCTCGACGCCGTCGTCGGTGTCCTCCAGCCGGCGCCGGGCGGCCTCCAGCCGGACCCCGTCCACGTACCGGCCCGGGGGCAGCCCCACCTCGGCGGCGAAGGCCCGGGCGAAGTGCCGCGGTGACATCGCCGCCCGGCCGGCCAGCGCCTCCACCGACAGGTCGGCCTCCGGGTGCTCGGCGATCCACCGCTGGACCTCGCGCAGCGGCTGCCGGGACGCCACCTGGGCGGCCAACTGGGTGCTGAACTGGGCCTGGTTGCCCGGCCGGCGCAGGAACACCACCAGGTGACGGGCGATCAGCAGGGCGGCGTCCCGGCCGAGGTCCTCCTCGACCAGGGCCAGGGCCAGGTCGATCCCGGCGGTGACCCCGGCCGAGGTGGCGACGTGCCCGTCCCGGACGTGGATCGGGTCCGGGTCGACCGCCACGTCCGGGAACCGCCGGGCCAGCTCCTCGCAGTACGCCCAGTGGGTGGTCGCCCGGCGCCCGGACAGCAGACCGGCCTCGGCGAGCAGGAAGGCCCCGGTGCACACCGACACCACCCGCTCGGCCCGGCCGGCCAGCTCCCGGATCCGCGCGACCAGCGCGCCGTCCGGGTGCTCGAAGTCCACGCCGCCGGGGACCAGCAGGGTGTGCACCGGCCCGACCTCGGCCAGGTCGGCGTCCGGCAGCAGCCGCAGTCCGCTGCAACTGCGCACCGGTCGGCCGCCGGGGGAGGCCGTGACCACCCGGTACGCCCCCGGCCGCCGGGCGGCGGCGCCCGCTCCCGCGAACACCTCCAGGGGGCCGGTGACGTCCAGGCTCTGCACGTCGTCGTAGAGGACCACGACCACGCTGCGCTCTCTCATGCGGCCAGCCTGTCACCGGGCCGGGATGGCAGCAATGACCTGTTTCCCACCTTTCCTGCCAGCCGGTGGGTCCGCTGCGGGCGGGAGCGTCGACGCCCGGGAGCGCCGGTGCCGGGGAGCGCCGAAACGCCGGAAGGCCCTTCGCTCTCGCGAAGGGCCTTCCGGCTGTCTGTGCGCCGCCAGGGACTCGAACCCCGGACCCGCTGATTAAGAGTCAGCTGCTCTAACCAACTGAGCTAGCGGCGCCTGCTGACGTGGAGAACATTACCTGGTCAGCGGCCGAAACACACAATCGGCCCGGAGCCCCGCGGCCCGGCCGTCCGCCCGGCCCGCTCGCCCGGTCGCTCAGGCCGTGAGCACCACCTTGCCGCGGACGTGTCCGGCCCCGACCAGCCGGTGCGCCTGCTCCGCCCGCTCCAGCGGCAGCGACTCTGCGATCTCGATCCGCAGCCCGCCCGCCTCCCACAGCGCCACCAGTCCGGCCAGCCGCTCGGCGGTGCGCGGCCCCCGCAGTCCCCGGACGCCCAGCCGCTCGGCCTCCTGGTAGTCGACCACGGTGCCGATCCGGTGCCGGTCGGCGACCAGCTCGACGGAGGCCGCCAGGGCGCCCCGGCCGGCCGCGTCGAAGGCCGCGTCCACCCCCTGCGGCGCGACCGCCCGGACCCGCTCGACCAGCCCCTCGCCGTACGCGACCGGGATCGCGCCCAGCTCGCGCAGGTAGTCGTGGTTGCGCGCGCTCGCGGTGCCGATCACGGTGGCGCCGGACGCCCGGGCGAGCTGGACGGCGACGGTGCCGACCCCGCCGGAGGCGCCGTGCACCAGCACGGTGTCGCCGGGGCCGACCCCGAGCAGTTCGAGCGCCAGGTGCGCGGTCTGGCCGGAGGCGGAGAGCGAACCGGCCTGCTCCCAGGGCATCCCGGCGGGCTTGGCCACCAACTGCCCGGCGTCCACCGTGACCAGTTCGGCCTGGCAGCCCAGCACCCGGAAGCCCAGCACCTCGTCGCCGACCCGTCGGGTGTCGACCCCCGGCCCGAGCCGGTCCACCACCCCGGCGAACTCGTTGCCGAGCACCAGCGGCGGTTCGGCCACCAGCCCCGGCGGGCGGAAGCCCTCCCGGATCGCGAGGTCCACCGGCTGCACGGCGGCCGCGTACACCCGCACCCGGACCTCGCCCGGGCCGGGCTCCGGGTCGTCGACCCGGGTGACCCGCAGGACCTCCGGACCGCCGGACTCCGGGACGGTGACCGCCTTCATGGGGGGCTCCTTCGCGCTCTCGACCGTTTCGGTACCGCCGATCCTCGGACTTGAAGTGCACTTCAGGTCAAGCACCTGTTCGGCGTGTCTTCACGTATGGGTGCATTGTCAGATTTATCCTGGGCGGCGCTCAGCCGTCCGCCGCCGACCGGTCGCCCGCCCCGCCGGGCCGGCCGGCGCCGATCCGCCGTCGAGAGGAACCGTCCCGTGGGCCAGCTGCCCCTGTTCTTCCTGGTGCTGCTCGCCTCCGTGGTGACCATGCCGCTCGCCCGAAGGACGGGCGTTCCGCAGCCGGTCCTGATGACCCTGCTCGGCATCGTGATGGCGCTCGTCCCGCAGATCCCGGACGTCAAGATCGAGCCGGAGCTGATCCTCCCGCTGGTCCTGCCACCGCTGATCTTCGCCGTGGCCCGGCGCTCCTCGGTGCGCTACTTCAAGGCCAACGCCCGCTCGATCCTGCTGCTGGCGATCGCCCTGGTGGCGGTCACCACGGTCGCGGTGGCCGGCACCGTGCACTGGCTGCTGCCCGCCCTGCCGCTCGCCGCCGCCATCGCGGTCGGCGCGCTGGTCTCCCCGCCCGACCCGGTGGCCGCCGTCGCGGTGGCCGGCAGCGTCGGGCTGCCCCGGCGCCTGGTGGCGATCCTGGAGAGCGAGGGGCTGTTCAACGACGTCACCGCGATCGTCATCTACTCGCTGGCCATCGAGGCCGTGGTCAGCGGCGACTTCTCGGTCGGCGACGCCGTCCTGCGCTTCGTGCTGTCCGCGGTGCTCGCCGTGGTCGTCGGCGTGGTGCTCGGCTGGGTCAACGCCAAGCTGGCCGACCGCCTGGACGACCCGACCCAGCAGGTCGCGCTCAACCTGCTGGTGCCCTTCGCCGCCTACACCGTCGCCGAGGAGATCCACGGCTCCGGCGTGCTCGCCGTCGTCATCTGCGCGCTCTACCTCGCCGAGCGGGCCGCCGACGCCGACGCCGTCGCCTACCGGCTGGTCGGCAACGCCTTCTGGGAGGTGGTCGAGATCCTGATCACCGGCGTGGCCTTCGGCCTGATCGGCCTGGAGCTGGCCACCGTGCTCAAGGAGGCCGGCCGCGGCTGGACCGGCTTCCTCGGGGACGCGGCCGTGGTCATCGCGGTCGTGGTGGTGGTCCGGCTGCTCTGGCTGCTGCCGGCCGGCTGGCTGTCCAAGAAGCTGCGCAAGGGCGACGAGGAGGACACCCCGTTCAGCTGGAAGGAGAGCGTGGTCCTCTGGTGGTCCGGCATGCGCGGGGTGGCCACCGTCGCCCTGGCCCTCGCCATCCCGCTCACCCTGCACTCCGGCGAGGACTTCCCGGAGCGCGGCCGACTGGTCTTCATCGCCTTCAGCGTGGTGCTGTTCACCCTGTTGGTCCAGGGCCTGACACTGCCCTGGCTGGCCAAGCAGCTCGAACTGGACATCGACCAGGACAAGCACGAGCAGGCGGTGCGCCAGCTCTGGTGGCGGGCCGCCAAGGCCGGCCTCCAGCGGCTCGGCGAGCTGGAGGAGCAGGACAAGCTGCCCGCCGAGGTCGCCGACCGCCTGCGGGACCGTCAGCACGACCGGCTGGCCCGGCTCTGCCCGGAGAACTACGCCGAGGAGGAGGCCGCCGAGGCCAAGCAGCGGATCGCCCAGTGGCGGGCGGCCGTCGAGGTCGAGCAGGAGATGATCGCCGCCTCCCGGCGCGAGATGCTGATCGCCCGCAGCGAACTCGGCGCCGACCCGGAACTGGTCGACCACGTGCTGCGCGGACTGGACCTGCGCTCCGAACGGAAGTGACGGACAGTCCGCCCCGCGCCCGCCCGCGGGGCGGAATGCGCACGACCCCCTCCCGGGTTGCATAGGCTGAACCCGGGCAGGCCGTCAACGGAGTCGGCGCACCACCCGTACCGCCACGACCTCGCGAACAGGCGTCCGCCGCCTGGCCCTCACGCCTGGCCCTGCCGGTTTCTGCACCCAGATGAATCGAGGACCCACCGATGTCGGAGACCCGCGCCGACGCCCGCACCCCGCTCGACCGCACCCCGCAGTGGGCCGCCCTGGCCAAGCACCGGGCCGAGCTGGGCGACACCCACCTGCGCGAGCTGTTCGCCGCCGACCCCGAGCGCGGCCGCAGCCACACCCTCCAGGTCGGCGACCTGCACGTGGACTACGCCAAGCACCTGGTCACCGCCGAGACGCTGGAGCTGCTGCGCGAACTCGCCGCCGCCACCGACGTCGCCGGGCTGCGGGACGCCATGTTCCGCGGCGAGAAGATCAACGTCACCGAGCAGCGCGCCGTGCTGCACACCGCGCTGCGCGCCCCGCGCGACGCCGTGATCGAGGTCGACGGCGTCAACGTCGTCCCCGCGGTGCACGCGGTCCTGGACAAGATGGCCGCCTTCGCCGAGCGGGTCCGCAGCGGCGAGTGGAAGGGCCACACGGGCCGGCGGATCCGGGCCGTGGTCAACATCGGCATCGGCGGCTCCGACCTCGGCCCGGCGATGGCCTACGAGGTGCTCCGCCCGTACACCCAGCGCGACCTGGACGTCCGCTTCGTCTCCAACGTGGACGGCGCCGACCTGCACGAGGCGGTCCGCGACCTCGACCCGGCCGAGACGCTGTTCATCGTCGCCTCGAAGACCTTCACCACCATCGAGACCATCACCAACGCGGTCTCCGCCCGCTCCTGGCTGCTGGACGGCCTGGGCGCCGGCACCGAGGCGGTCGCCAAGCACTTCGTCGCCCTGTCCACCAACGCCCAGGGCGTGCAGGACTTCGGCATCGACACCGCCAACATGTTCGAGTTCTGGGACTGGGTCGGCGGCCGCTACTCCTACGACTCGGCGATCGGCCTCTCGCTGATGATCGCCATCGGCCCGGACGCCTTCCGCGAGATGCTGGACGGCTTCCACCTGGTCGACGAGCACTTCCGCACCGCCCCGCCGGAGCAGAACGTCCCGCTGCTGCTCGGCCTGCTGGGCGTCTGGTACGGCGCGTTCTTCGACGCCCAGGCGCACGCGGTGCTGCCGTACTCGCACTACCTGTCCAAGTTCACCGCCTACCTCCAGCAGCTGGACATGGAGTCCAACGGCAAGTCGGTGACCCGCGACGGCACCCCGGTCGACTGGCAGACCGGCCCGGTGGTCTGGGGCACCCCCGGCACCAACGGGCAGCACGCCTACTACCAGCTGCTGCACCAGGGCACCAAGGTGATCCCGGCCGACTTCATCGGCTTCGCCCGCCCCGTCGCCGACCTGCCGGCCGGGCTGGTCGCCCAGCACGACCTGCTGCTGGCCAACTTCTTCGCCCAGACCCAGGCGCTGGCCTTCGGCAAGACCCCGGAGGAGGTCGCGGCCGAGGGCGTGCCGGCCGAGCTCGTCCCGCACAAGACCTTCAAGGGCAACCACCCGACCACCACCATCCTGGCCGCCGAGCTGACCCCGTCGGTGCTCGGCCAGCTGGTCGCGCTGTACGAGCACAAGGTGTTCGTCCAGGGCGCGGTCTGGAACATCGACTCCTTCGACCAGTGGGGCGTCGAGCTGGGCAAGGTGCTCGCCAGGCGGATCGAGCCGGTGCTGCTCACCGGCGAGGGCGGCGACCAGCTGGACAGCTCCACCGCCGCGCTGGTGGCCCGCTACCGCGCGCTGCGCGGCCGCTGAGCCCCGGCCCGGGCCGCCCGCCCGCCCCGGCGGGCGGCCCGGCCGTCCTTCGCACGTACGGCGAAACGCCGGGAGGCCCCTTGCTCTCGCAAGGGGCCTCCCGGCTGTCTGTGCGCCGCCAGGGACTCGAACCCCGGACCCGCTGATTAAGAGTCAGCTGCTCTAACCAACTGAGCTAGCGGCGCCTGCTGACAGAGAAGACTCTAGCAGCGGCCCGGGGTCGAGCCAAAATCGAATACCGGCCGCCCCCCGTTCACCCGCCGGTCACGACGACCGGCTCGGCCGGGACGGCCCCGCCGGGCTCGCGCGCCGCCCGTACGCAGGCCCAGAGCACCACCGAGGCCCCGGGCAGCCAGGGCTCCCGCTCCTCCGGGGCGACGATCCAGCGGCCCGAGCCCCGGCCGGGGGACTCCGGGCCGTGCACCATCCGCTGCAGCGGCGGCACCGTCACCGCGTCGCCCCTGCCGTGGCAGAGCAGCGGCGGCACGTCCCGGGCCCACTCCTCCCAGGCCAGCAGCCGGCGCCGCCGGGGCGCCGCGCCGGGCTGGACGAACCGCCGGGTGCGGCCCCGGTAGCCGGCCCCCGGGCCGCACCCGGGGCCGGAGGCCCACAGCTCGTCCAGCACCCGGCGGCCGAACAGCGACGGCATGCTGATCACGTCGAAGGCGCGCCCGCAGGGCAGCACCGAGGGCGCCCACGGGCGGGCCTCCCAGAGGGCGCGCATGCTGCGCGGGTACTCGCTGGCGGAGGCCAGCCAGGCCTCCCCGGCCACGGTGACGTACTCCACCGACTGGTGCGTCCAGATGTCCACGCCCAGCAGCCTGCGCCGTGCGCGCCCCCGCCGGGGCGGAAAGCGCCGTTCGCCGGACAGGGCGCCGGGCGATCCCGTACCCTCCGCCGCTGGCATATGCCAGCGGCCCCGGGCGGACCGGTCCGGTGTCCGGTTTCCGGGTCCGTCCCCGTCCGGCGAACGGTCCGGTGGCCGGCCCGGCCACCGGGGCGGTTCCGGTGGACGTCCTCCCGGCGGGCCTCAGCCCTCGTGGCGGCGCGGCTGGAGCAGGCCGCGGCCGTACTCGATCATCTTGGCGGCGTAGTCCGGGGTCCAGTCCGCCCGCTCGGCGACCTCGGTGTTCGACAGCGCGTCGAACCGGCGCGGGTCGGCCAGCTGGGCGGCGGCGACGGCCTGGAAGTCGGTGGCCCGCTCGGCGGCGGTCCGGAAGGCCAGGGCCAGCTCGGTGGAGCGGCGCAGCAGCTCCGCGGGGTCGTCGATCGCCTCCAGGTCGAAGAATCGTTCCGGCTCCGGTTCGGCGGACTGCGGCTCGAACAGGAGCTGCGCGGGGCGCAGGCGCCTGGTGGACTCGGGCGTCTCGGCGGGGGAGTCGGGCATGGACGGACACCTCCGGGGTCTCGGTGAGGGAGGGCGGCGGGCTGCTCCGGGCCGCACCGCCCGGTCGTGGCCGTCGTCCATTGTCTCGCGGCGACGGCCGGTAGCGGAACGGTGCGCATGCAGGCGCTATTCCCGGGCGCGCGCCGGGGCGGTGACTCCGGGCGCCGCGCTTCCGGATCGCATGCGAACCGGTTGTGCCGGGTGCAGCAGTCGTCCACCGAACCGGGAGCACCCCATGCGCGCACTGTCCACCGGCCTGCTGTCGGCCGCCGTCCTCCTCCCGGCCGCGGTGGTCGCCCCCGCCGCGCCCGCCTTCGCCGCCGAGGCCGCCACGGTGGTCACCGGGCCGCCGAGCGCCCCGGGCGGCGTCTCGACCGCGACCTGCCCGGCCGGCAGCCACCTGACCGGTGGCGGCTACCGCCTCCAGCCCGACGCGGCCGGACCGGTGCGCGACAGCGGGCCGACCGCCGACGCCACCGGCTGAAGCGCCCGGGCCGAGCAGGGCTCGGTGGTGGCCCTCGCGGTCTGCGAGACCGAGGACTGACCCCGCCCGGTCCGGTGCCCCGGGCCCGGGCCGTCCCTCCGGGGCCGCCCGGCTCAGCGCAGGCGGACCCGGTGGCCGCTCAGGTGCTGGAGCACCTGGTGGTTGGCCTCCCAGCCGTCCGGGAAGGTGACCGGGACCCCCAACTGGACCGGCTCGGTGGAGGGGTGCTCGTCGAGCAGCTCGGCGATCCCGGCCCGGGCCACCACGATGCAGGCGTGCCGGTGCCGGGAGGCCAGCACGCACAGCCGGCCGGTCTCCAGGTGGAAGGCGGTCGCGTCCGGCCGCCCGGAGAGCGGGTGCAGCACCACGGTGACGTCGTACTCCCGGCCCTGCAGCCGGTTCGCGGTGTCCACCGTGACGGCCGGCCCGGCCGAGCCGTCCACCGGCACCCCCACCTTGAGCAGGGCCGCCCGAACCGCCGCCGCCTGGTCCCGGTGGGCGGTGCCGACGGCGATCCGGTCCGCCGTGAGCGGGGTCTCGCCCTGCTCGGAACCGGCGGTCAGCCCGCGCTCCAGCAGCCGCCGGACGGTCGCCGCGACGGCCGCCACCGCCTGCGGGTCGGTCCGCACGGTGTGCCGGGCGGGCAGCTCCAGCAGGGCCCAGCCGTGCTCGGCGGCCCGGTCGATCACCGCGTCCAGGGCCGAGCCGTCCGGACGCACGCCCGGGGTGAGCCGGCGGTCGTCCGGGCCGGTGCCGGAGCGGAACGGCGTGTACGGGTAGAACGCCCGGGAGATCAGCGGTGCCGCGCTGGCCGGCAGCCGCCAGGAGATCGGCAGCCGGTGCGGCTCGATCTGCGGGTTGTGCGCCAGCATGGTCACCACGGCGCTGCTGGACGGGTCGTAGGACAGGCCGGCCCACTGCTCGGTGCCGACGACGGTGAACGGGTCCAGCTGGCCCGGGTCGCCGACGAACAGTGCCCGCTCGAACAGCCGGGCCACCGCGAGCAGGGCGTCCGAGCGCATCTGGTACGCCTCGTCGACGATCGCGTGCCGCCACGGCGCCTCGACCCGCACCCACTGCCACTTGGCGGAGGTGGAGATCACCACGTCCTGCTCGACCAGGTCGGCGACCTTGTCGGAGGGCGTGACGTTGGCGTGCCGGAGCACCTCCGGCCCGGGCCGGGCGTCCGCCGCGTGCAGCCGGCCGATCGTCAACTCCGGTGCCCTCTCGGCCAGTCGGCCGACCAGGTCGTCCACCTGGCCGTTGGTCTGGGCGACCACCATCAGCCGCTCACCGGCCGCCACCAGCTCGCGGGCGGCCCGTACCACCAGGGTCGACTTCCCGGCGCCGGGCGGGGAGTCCACCACCACGCCGCGCGGCGCGCCGACCGGCGGGTGGACGGTGGCCGCCAGGATGCGGGCCACGGCGGCGTCGGCGGCCGCGCCCGGGGACTGCGTGCTCATCATTCCCCATCCTCGGTGGCGACGGCGAGGGCGGCGGCCGGGGCGGGCACGGCCGCGGAGCCGGGCGGGCCGCCGTGTGTCCACGGGGTGTCGTCCGGCTCGGGCAGCGGCGCGGACTGGCGGACCGTCAGCTCGAACAGGGTGAAGGTGACCGGGTCGCCCGGCTCGGGCAGACTGCCCGGTTCGGGTTCCTTCTTGCGGCCCATGCCGGAGAGCACCCGCAGGGTGATGGTGCCCCCGGTCGGCTCGACCGCGACGATCTCGGCCTTCTGCGCCGCCGGCCCGCCGCCGGCCTCCGCCCGGGGGGAGCCCCACACCCGGTGGGCCTCCCGGCCGAGGTCGGCGTGCGGCCGGTCGGTGGTGTGCAGGGTGACCAGCGGGCGGGGCTTGGGGGAGCGGCCGGTGGTGTCGTACTCCAGCACCACGTCCGTCACCACCCCGCTGAACGCCTCGCCGGACAGCCGGTGTTCGGCCATCGCCAGCGGGTCGTCCAGGGCCTCCTGGACGTCCAGCCGGGCCTGCTCGCGCTCGCGCTGGGCCAGCTTGCGGGCCGCGGTGACGGCGTCGTCCTGCCGGGGCTGCGGCGGCTCGCCGGCCGCCAGCCGGTCCCGGTGGCCGGTGTAGGACCAGCGGTCGCCGGTCCAGCGCTCCGCCAGGTGGGCGGCCGGTGGCAGGGCGCGCAGCAGGTCCAGCCCCTGCCAGACGTCCCGCCAGGTGGGCAGCAGGACGGTGGACAGCGCCTGCTCCAGTTGGTCGAGCGCCGCCCGGACGGCCGCCCGGGCGCGCTCGGCGGAGGCCTCGTCGTGCGGGTCGGCGTCGTGCCGCCCGGTGCCGTACTGCCCGGTGCCGTGTTGGAGCGCGTTGACGGCGGCGTCGTAGCGGGCGATCGCCGGGGCCAGCACGCCCTCGTCGAAGCCCGGGTCGGTGGCCGGACCGGCCGGCGGGTGCAGCAGTTGGCCCCGCTCGTCGCGGGCGCTCTCGGCCAGTTCGGCGGCCCGGGCGCCGGTCAGCCCCGGCGGCGGGGCGTGCCAGGCCAGCCGGGCCGCCAGGTGCTGGTCCTCCAGGTGGCTCTGGCCGGTGGCCCAGTGCCGGGCGAGCAGGCCGGTCATCGGCAGCAGCAGGCTGGAGCCGGGCACCTGGGCGCGGTCGGTCAGGTGGGTCAGCCAGCGACCCAGCAGGGGCACCCGCAGCGGCGCCGGGTGCGGGCCCGGGTCCGCGTCCTCGGCGGTGCGGCGGAACCGGGTCGAGCGGCCGATCAGCGCGAGGTGGTGCACCCCCGCACTGTTGGGCACGATCAACTGGGGTGCTTCAGCGCACAGTTCGCGGAACACCTGGGTCTTCTCGCCGGTCTCCGGGTCCTTCTCGGAGCCCTCGATCTGCTCGACCTCGGTGCCGAAGGACTCCAGGTAGGGCAGCAGGTCGGCGGCCAGCGCGGCCAGGTAGTCGAACCGCAGGGTGCGGTTCAGCGGCTGCGGCACCAGGTGCAGCCTGGGGGCGTCCCGGTCGGTGCCCAGCATGACGGCCAGCGGCGCGCCGGCCTCGCCGGCGGCGGTCAGCGGGACGAGCACCATCGGGCGCTCCGACAGGTGCCGGTGCCGGACGGTGGCCAGCGGTTCGGCCCGGCCGCTGCGGACGGCCTCCAGCCGGGCGAGGGTGGTCAGCAGGCTCATCCGCGGACCCCCAGCGCCTCGGCGCGCAGGGCCGCCGCGTACGCCAGGCGCTCGGCCGCCTCGTGCTCCCCGTCGGAGTCGTATCCGCCGTCGGAGTCGTGCCCGCCGTCGACCCCGTCGGTGCGCCCGGCATCGGTGTCACCGGTCTTTCCGGAGGCGGCGGCCAGCGCCTCGGTGACCGTCCGGATGCTGCCCAACTCGCCGCGCACGCCCCGGCCGAGCTGCTCGACCCGGTCGTCGCAGCGGGCCCGGGCCCGGCAGTGGAAGCCGAGTTCACAGGTGGACAGGCAGTCCGGGCTGTAGGCGGCGGGCACCGCCTCGACCGAGGCGGTGAGCTGGTCGGCCGTCCGGGCCGGGGCGCCGTCCGGGTCGGCGGCCAGGTCGAAGTCGGTGCCCGGCGGCAGCTCCGCCAACAGCCGGCCGATGCCGGTCATCCGGCTCAGCTGGCGGCGGGTGGTGGCCAGCTCGCGGCGGACGTCGACGGCGACCGCGGTCGGCCGGTTGCCGAAGTCCTTCGGGCAGACCAGCAGCACGCTGGTCCGCGGGCTGCCCGGCAGCCGCTGCTCGGTGTACGGGTCGTCGTCGAGCGGCAGTCCGGCGGCCGCCGCGGCGGCGTGCTGGAGCGCCAGCACGTACACCGCGGCCTGGCGGGCCGCCGCGCCGACCTTGGCCGGGTCCGCGCTGCCGTCCAGTACCGGGAAGGACTTGATCTCGACCACCGTGCACCGCCCGCCGTGCACCACCAGGGCGTCCGGTTCCAGGTAAGCGGTGCTGCCGGCCACGGCGAGCCGCAGCATCGGGTGGTCCAGCAGCGTCCAGGCGTCCGGATCGGCGGCGGCCCGGGCCAGCACCTCGGCCGTGCGGTCGGCACGGACCGCCGGGCCGGAGCGCTGCAGCAGGTCCGGCACCAGCAGCGGGGCGCGGTCGTCCGCCGGGACGCCGAGATGGGCGCGGAGCGGTTCCAGCAGGGCGGCGTGGTCGTCCGCCTTCAGCCGGGACTCGAAGATCACGCCGCGGGCGATCGCGAACGGGGACTGCCCGAAGGGGGCGGGGCGGCCGAGCCGGGCGGCCAGCGCCGACTTGTCTACCCCGGCCGCATCCAGTACGGCGCGGCGGTGGCAGCCCGGATTGGCGGCCAGCGCGGCGAGGGAGCGGGCGTTCAGACTGCGCTGCGGGGCCGGTCCGCGCAGCTCGGCGAGCCGGCGGGCGAGCGGCTCAGCGGGCCCGCCGAGCGGGACGTTCGTCGAGACGTTCATGGTGCGGCCCAGTGTCGCACCCGGGTCCGACAACGCGGTGCGGACCGGCCCGTTCCGGCCGCAACCGGTCGATCCGCGCCCGTAGCGGGCCCGGTGGGAGGCCGGCGCGGGGCAGGCCGTGGGCCCGGTGGGAGGCCGGCGCGGGGCAGGTCGTGGGCCCCTGCCGGGCCGGGGCCCGGTCGGCATCCCGGGGCCGCGATCGTGGCCGCCGTCCGGGTGGGGGATCATGGAGCCCGGTGCTCAAGGGTGAGACCGACCGTTGACCGCCCCGCTGCGAGGAGCCCCCCATGCCCGCCCGAATCGTGCTGGTCCGCCACGGCGAGACCGAGTGGTCGGCCACCGGCCGCCACACCGGCCGCACCGACATCCCGCTGACCGAGGACGGCCGGGCGATGGCCCGGGCGCTCGGCGCCCGACTCGCCAAGGCCCCCTGGAACGGGCTGCCGGACGCGCTGGTCTACACCAGCCCGCTCGGCCGCGCCGAGGAGACCTGCGCGCTGGCCGGCTTCGGCGACCGCGCGGTGGAGCGTCCGGAACTGCTGGAGTGGGACTACGGCCAGTACGAGGGGCGCACCGGCGCCGACATCCGGGCCACCGACCACCCCGGCTGGCTGATCTGGCGCGACGGCGTGCCCGGCGGCGAGAAGCTCTCCGACGTGGCCGCCCGGGTCGACGCCTTCCTCGCCGAACTCAACGAGGAGCACGGCGTCCCGGCGGCGGACACCACCGACATGCACTGCGCCGACCGCGACGTCATCCTGTTCGCGCACGGCCACCTGCTGCGCATCCTGACCGCCCGTTGGCTGGGTCTGCCGCCCGAGTTCGCCCAGCGGTTCAAGCTCGGCACGGCGGCGCTGTGCGTGCTGTCCTGGGAGTACGGCGCCCCGGCGGTGGAGGTCTGGAACGACCTGTCGCACCTGGAGGGGCTGACGTCCGGCCACTGAGGCGGTCGTCGCGGGCCGGCCGGTGGGTGTTCCGCCGACCGGCCCGTCCGTCGGTTCCGGAGACCGTCCGTCACCCCGGAGACCGTCCGCCACCCCGGAGACCGTCCGCCACCCCGGGGCCCGGCCATGGGCCCCGGGGTGACGGACGGAGCGCCGGTCAGGCCGCCGCGGCCCGGTCGTAGCCGGTGAGGAAGCCGCGCACCTCGGGCACGGCGGCGTGCGGGCGCAGCCGTCCCGCGGTGTCCGCCAGCATGCTGCGGATCCGGGCCGAGCGGACCTCGCCGAACAGCGCCACGGCGGCCGAGCCGTGGTGCGCCGCCCCCGCCAAGTCCCCCCGGCCGAGCCGGTCGTGGGCCAGTTCGGCGGTGTACAGCACCCGGTTGCGCACGAAGTGCGGCTCCTGCAGCGCTATCGCCAGCGCGGCCTGGTCGCTGGCGCGGTCCCAGTCCTCCAGCGCGGACCAGCACTGCGACTGCAGACCGGCGATCTCCGCCTCGCCGAAGAAGCACATCCACTCCGGATCGGACTCCGACGGCCCCCGGTCGAACAGCGCGTACGCCCGGCCGAGCGCACGTTCGCAGGAGGAACGATCCCGCAGTACGGCCCAGGCTCCGGCCTCCCGCATGCTCAGCAGGGCGAGCAGCCGGGCGGAGCCCAGCTCCCGGGCGGCGGACCGCCCGGCCTGCGCGGCGCGCAGCGCCTCGCGCGGGCGCCCCGCGTCGCGGGCGAGGAAGGCGCTGTTGCAGAAGACGTGCGCCTCCAGCGCGGAGTCGTCGGCCATCCGGGCGGTGGCCAGCGCCTCGGCGTAGAACGAACGGGCGTCCGCGAGCCGGTTCGAGTCATGGGCCAACCAGCCCACCGAGATGGCCAGTTCGCCCGCCCCGGCCTGGAGCCTCCGTTCCGTCTCGGCGCTGTAGTCGCCCTCGTTGAGCAGGAGGTAGGCGGTGCGCAGGGACTGCCCGGCGCGTTCGTACAGGGCGTCGGCGCCGTGCGCGTCGTCCGCCACTCTGATGTCCCGGACGGCCTGTTCGACACCGAGCACCTCGGCGGCGCCGACCTTGCGCGGGGGTGGCACCGGGCCCGGTCGGCCGGGCACCAGCGGCTCGGCGCCGAGCAGCGCCGGCGCGGCCGACTCCGGGCGGGGGAAGGCGAACCGGCCGGGGGCCGGGCCGAAACCGGCACCGGGGGCCGGCCGGGCGGCGGCCGACCGGTCGATGCCGATCACGGTGGCCAGCGCGGTCGAGCCGCCGGCCAGGAACGTACGGCGACGCACGTCGTCGTTCTCCTCGTCGGGGTAGGGCGATCCATCGGGCCCCCTGGGCACCGCGCCGGCCATCGGCCACGGGGGCCCGTCCGGAGCGGCTGGATCCGCGTACGGCGAGGCAGCGTACGGGAGTTGGGTGGAGAGTGGTGAGCGCGGGGCGGGCGGGGGCGGGAACGACGGATGGAGCGCGGGGTGGGGCGGGGCACCGGCCGGGCCGGCCGCCGGACGGCGGCGGACGGCGGTGCGCGGGGCGAAGCCCAGGTCGGTGAGCGTGCTCCCCGGCCACATGTGCCGGAAGACCCGCTCGTAGGCGTAGTTGGGGCAGCGGATCTCACCGGACTCGACCCGGCCGACGTAGCGGGCGTCGCAGGACACGTGCTCGCCGATCTCGCGGGCGGCCCGGCGGACCGCCATGGCGAACTCGCCGGGTGAGCGGTCGCCGCGCAGCGCGCGCATCACGGGGTTGGGGGACGGACGGTTCGGCTCGGCCGGTGGGGTGGCTGCCATGGCGCCGAGAGTACTCGGAGTCACTGATCGGCCACAGTCGGTTCGCAGGACATCTCCTATCAATACGGGGTGAAACGGGCGTAGTTGCCGGGTATCCGCCATGAAATGCCATGCCTTGCTGTAAGGCGCCCCGTGGCCTCCGGGCGCCCTGGCGCGTTGACCTGGTACCTGGAAGCCCAGGGCGTCCCCCCGGCCCGTCCCCGCCCCCGCGGCCCCCCGCGGCGGCAGCGCTTCCGACCCGACGAGGTACACCCGACGAGGTACAGGAGGGCCCATGATGGCCACCGGACTGCCGCAGCACCGACCCGTCGCCGGGGGTGTGCTCGCCGCCGCCGTCCCCGCCCTGCTCCCGGACCCGGCCGACGACCGGTTCCCCGGCCGGGGCCCGGTCGAGGGCGGCCACGGCTCCTGCGGCGGGCTGCGCCGGGACCGGGCCGTCCCCGCCGAGGACACCCTGGCCACCGGCTGCGACACCGTGACGGTCGCCCTGCGGCACGGACTGGAGGCCGTCGACATCCTGCGCCTGCGCCGCGCCTGCGGGGCCGTCCTGCAGAGCCGCAACGGCAGCACCGTCGCCTTCCTCGTCCCGGCCGGCACCTGGGAGACCTGGCACCTGCCCGGCAGCTCCTGTACGGCCGGTGCCCTGGTGCCTAGTGCCACCGATCCGCGCTGGGTGATCCCGCCCGCCGGGCCCGGCCGGGCCACCCGTCCGACCGACGCCTGGGTACTCCGCTCCGCCCTCTGCGAGGCCGCCTGCACGCTCACTGCGGGCGGCCTCGGCCCGTTCTAGCGGGCGTGCCGCGAGGATTCCGCCGGGCCCTACGCCCACCGGCCGGACCCCCGCAGCACGCCCCCGAACCGGAGGGCGCCCCTGACCCGGAGGGCGCCCCGACCCGGGCGCTCCGGCTCCTGCTCCTTCGGCGACTCCGGTCTCCGCGCCCGCGGCGGCTCCAGCCCCTGCGCCTGGCGGCGACTCCAGCTTCTGCGCCTGCGGCGATAATGACCGGTATGGGACGAAGCAACAGGGCCGCGCGCAGCCCGGAACCGGCGCTCACCACCGGACCGGACGGCCGCACCCATGCCCAGGGGCCGTTGATCCGCCCGGTCGGTTCCGGCCAGGCCGAGCTGCGCCCGGACCGGGACCGCCCGCACGCCTGGTCGCTGCTCGTCGACGGTGCCCCGCAGTCCCTGGTCGACCTGGCCGACCCCACCCATCTGGGCTTCGAGTACCAGCGCCGGCTCGGCCACCTGATCGACCTGGTCGCCCCGCCCGGCCGTCCGCTCACCGTCCTGCACCTGGGCGGCGGCGCGCTCACCCTGGCCCGCTACGTGGCCGCCACCCGGCCGCGCTCCCGCCAGCAGGTCGCCGAGATCGACACCGCGCTCACCGAACTCGTCCGCGCCGAACTCCCGTTGGAACGCGGCTGGCAGATCAAGGTGCGCGGTGCGGACGCCCGCGACGTGCTGGAACGCACCCCCGAGGGCAGCGTCGACCTGGTCATCACCGACGTCTTCTCCGGAGCCCGCACCCCGGCCCACTGCACCACCGTCGAGTTCACCACCCTCGCGGCCCGCGCCCTCGCCCCCGGCGGGTGGTACGCCGCGAACCTGGCCGACGGCGGCGCCCTGCCCTTCGCCCGCTCCCAGGTCGCCACCCTCGGTGCGGTCTTCCCCGAGCTCTGCCTCACCGCGGACCCCGCCGTCCTGCGCGGCAAGCGCTTCGGCAACCTCGTCCTGGCCGCCGCCCACACCCCGCTCCCGATCGCGGAGCTCACCCGCCGGGTCGCCTCGGACTCCTCCCACGGCCGGGTCGAACACGGCCGCGCCCTGGCCGACTTCACCGCGGGCACGGCCCCGGCCACCGACGCCACGGCGGCCCCTTCCCCGACCCCGCCGCCGGGCGTCTTCCGTTGACGGCCCGGTGGGCCCGTGTCGTCGATCAGTCGGCGGACGAGCGGATTACGGCCCGTCAGGGCGGCGGGCAGCCGGCCGTCGAGGGTGAGAAGGAGGGGGAGTACGTGCGGATCCGACCGGCCCGACCGGACGAGGCCGAACTGCTCACCGGCATCGCCCTGCGGGCCAAGGCGTACTGGGGCTACGACGAGGCGTTCATGGCCGCTTGCCGGGCCGAGCTGACCCTGGACGCGGCCGCGGTCGAACGGGCCTCGACGGTGGTGGCCGAGGACGGCGACGGCCGGCTGCTCGGCTTCGCCGCACTGGCGGGTACCGCGCCGAACGGCGAGTTGGAGATGCTGTTCGTCGAGCCCGACCGGATCGGCCGCGGCATCGGCAGGGCGCTGTTCGCGCACGTCCGCGACCTGGCCCGGGTGCGCGGTCTGCGCCGCCTCACCATCGATGCCGACCCGAACGCCGAAGCGTTCTACCTGGCCATGGGCGCGGCCCGGATCGGCAGCACCCCTTCGACCGCCCTGCCCGGGCGTGAACTCCCGCGGCTGGAAGTGCTGCTGGACCGGGCGCCCTGACCGGCGCTCCGTCATCCGCGCGTTGATCGGTCGTCGGCCCGGCCTCGGGCAGGGACCGGAACCCGACCGCGACCGGGTTCCGGTCCCTGCCCGAGGCCCGCTCCGCGCCCGTCCGGTACCCGCCCAGGGCCCGTTCAGTGCCCGCGCGGCAGTCCGCGGTGCTTGCACATCGCCGCGCCGGTGAGCAGCAGCCCGGCGGCGATCGGGGCGAGGACCGCGGTCGCGGTGGCGGAGCCGTCCACGGCGGCCGTGACGGTCGCCGTGTCGGTGAGGGCGAGCGCCTCGGCGGTCCCGTCGCCCGCCGGTGCGGCCGGGATCACGGCGCCCTCCGCGGCCCCGGCCGCACCGACGGGTTCCGGTGTGCCCGTCCCCTCGTGGGCGGCGGCCTCCTGGACGGTGGGCCCCCCGGGCGCGCCGGGTGCGGCCGGGCCGGCCGGTTCGGCGGTGTCGCCGGAGCGGGGGCGTGGGAGGACGGGCAGCGCGGCGGGTTCGCCCTCGCGGGAGGCGCGGATCCGGTCGGGGCGGCCCTGGGCGGGGACGGTGCCGAGCAGACCGGAGGCGAGGGCGAAGGCGTCGGGGACGGCATCGGGGACGGCGGCGCCCTGGCCGGGCAGCGGCAGCCCACCGGCCCGGATGCGCTGCTGGAGGGCCTCGCCGACCGTGCCGACGCCCGTGCTCAGGGCCGCCCCGTCCGCCGGTCCGTCCACCGCCCCGTCCGCCGCTCCACGGGTCAGGTCCCCGACGGGTCCGGTCTCGCGGTCCGGTCCGACCGGGCGGACGGCTGACGGGCCGTCCAGCGCGGGGCCGCCGGGCAGGGTCCGGCGGACGGCGGGCCGGGGCTGCCCGGCGGAGGGGTCGGCGGTGGCCGCGTACGCGCCCGGGGCGCCGACGCCCCAGAGTTGTGCGAGCAGCGCCCCGCCGGCGGCGACGGTGCGGGGGCGGGGGAGCCACCGGGCGGCCGCCCGCCGGGCTCCGGCGTCGCCGCGGGGGGCGGGTTCCTGGGGCTCGGTCGCGTGATTGGCTCGCACGTGAGTTGAGAACGAGCGGGGCGGGGGTGAGGTCACGCCCGCCGTCACGGACAGTCATCGCGCGGGCGGCCCCGGGGCGGTGCGCCCGGGGCCACCGTCCGCGCGGGGATCAGGAGTTGGGGCGCAGGGTCCAGGTGACCGTCATCACGCCGGTGACCGCGCCGTCGGCGCGGGTGATCTCGACGGTGACCGGGAACTCGGGGCGGCCGCCGGCGTCCAGCTCGGCGACGACCTCGGCGGCCGGGCGGCCGAGCACGGCGGTGGCGGTGACCTCGCCCATGGCCAGCTTCTTGTAGGCGATCTCGGCGTTCACGGCGAGCGGCACGGCCCGGGAGAGCTGCTCCCCGAAGGCGGCGAGCACGATGCAGCCGCTGGCGGACTCGGCGAGGGTGAACATCGCGCCGGCGTGCGGGCCGCCGACGTGGTTGTGGTACGCGGGCTGGTCGGGCAGCCGGAGCACGGCGCGCTCGGGGGTGGTCTCCAGGTACTCGAGCTTGAGGGTGTGCGCCATCGGCACGGTGGCGTCGAGCATCTGGCCGATCGAAGGAGTGGTCATGGCGACGATGTTACTAGTCGGTAGCTTCTTGCGGCAGGGGTCGCCGGGCACAACATCCCGGCGCGACGCGGGGCCGCCGGGCGCAACCCCGGAGCACCGGGCGCAACTGAGCCCGCGACCGATCGACGGCACGCGAAAACGCCTGAGGGGCCGATCTCTTGAAGAGATCGGCCCCTCAGGCTCTGGGGTGAGTGACGGGACTCGAACCCGCGGCCACCTGGACCACAACCAGGTGCTCTACCAACTGAGCTACACCCACCATCTGTCCGGTCCGTTTCCGCTTCCGCGTTCCCGTTCCGACAGGAAGAACTCTACAGGATCCGAGAGGGTGCTCGCGCCAGGGTTCCGTCCCGGCGGACGACGGCACCCCCTCCGACCCCGCGACGGGCCCGTCAGTCGGTCGCGGCCCGGTACTTCTCGGCGATCGTGCGCGCGGTCTCGGCGTCCGGACCGGGCTGCGGGACGAACACCGCCTCGCGGTAGTACCGCAGTTCGTCGATGCTCTCGCGGATGTCGGCGAGCGCGCGGTGGTTCCCGCCCTTCGGCGGGCTGTTGTAGTACGCCTTCGGGTACCAGCGGCGGGCCAGCTCCTTGATCGAGGAGACGTCCACGATCCGGTAGTGCAGGTGCTTCTCCAGGGCCGGCATGTCCCGGGCCAGGAAGCCGCGGTCGGTGGCCACCGAGTTGCCGCACAGCGGCGTCTTCCCGGCCTCCGGCGCGTGCTCGCGCACGTACGCGAGGACCCGCTCCTCGGCCTCGGCCAGGGTCACGCCCTGCTCCAGCTCCTCCAGCAGGCCGGAGGAGGTGTGCATCTCGCGCACCACCTCCGGCATGTTCGCCAACGCCTCGGCCGGCGGGCGGATGATGACGTCAACGCCCTCGCCGAGGACGTTCAGCTCGGAGTCCGTCACCAGCACCGCGACCTCGACCAGGGCGTCCCGGTCGAGGTCGAGGCCGGTCATTTCACAGTCGATCCATACCAAACGGTCATTCACGCAACTCACCCTACGGCGCGATCACGCGCGGCGGGGACCGGTGGAGCCGACCGGGGTGCCGCGGTGGCGGTCTCGGCCCGGTGCTCCTCCGCCCCGGCGTGCGTGCCGTGGCCCTCCGGGTGCTCGTCCTCCCGGCCGGTCCGGACCGGGTGGCCGTCCCGCCCGGGACGGCCCTCGCGGGCCGACCGTCCACCGTCCGCCGGAGCCGTCCGGGTGCCCGCCGGACCGGCCGGCGTGCGGACCTGCGGGGCCCGCGCCTGCCGTCCCCGGAGGTCGCCCGCCCCGGCCGCCGGCTGCCCGGCGGCAGCGGACGGCACCCGGCCGGTCGGTGCGCCGTGCGCCCGCCCGGCCGCGCCCGGCTCGTCGCCGGGCCGGTCGACCGCGCTGCGGTGCCCCTGGCCCTGGCCGCGCGCCCCCGGCTGGGGGTGGCCGTCCTCGGCCGCCGCGTGCTCGGCGGTGCGGGACGGCCGCCCCGCACCCGGACCGGCCTGCGGCGGGACCAGCGGCGACCGCAGCGGACCGCGTGCCGCACCCTGCTGCCCGGGGTGCGACTGCTGCGCGGCCTGCTGGTGCGGGTACGGCTGGCCGGTGCGCCCGTGGAAGCCCTGGCCGACCGGCGCCCCGGCCTGCCCCGCGCCGTACCCGCCGGACTGTCCGTGCGGCACCGGCTGCCCGTGCTGGCCCGGCTGGCCGACCGGCGCCTGCGCACCCGGACCGGCCGGGAACGGGTGGGCCGGCGCACCACCGTGCGCCGTGCCGCCGAACGGCCCGCCGCCCGCCGAGGCGGCCGCGGCCGCCGCGTGCTGCAGCGCACCGGGCAGCCGCAGGTCGGCACCGTGCGCTCCGGCCGGGGCCGGGGCCTGCTGCCCGGGCCGACGGGCCCGGTAGCTGGTCCGGTACGCGGCCGGGGAGACCCCGAGCTGGCGGCGGAAGTGCCCGCGCAGCGCCACCGGCGAGCGGAACCCGCACCGGCGCGCCACGTCGTCCACCGACAGCTCCGAGGTCTCCAGCAGCCGCTGCGCCTGGAGCACCCGCTGGGTGATCAGCCACTGGAGCGGCGCGCTGCCGGTGAGCGTGCGGAAGCGGCGGTCGAAGGTGCGCCGGCTCATGTAGGCACGGGCCGCCAGCACCTCGACGTCGAACTGCTGGTTGAGGTTCTCCAGCGCCCAGGTGACCACCTCGGCCAACGGGTCGTTGCCGATCTCCTCAGGTAAAGACTGATCGATGTACTGGGCCTGTCCGCCACCGCTGCGGCGGCTGGGCACCACCAGACGGCGGGCCAGCGCGTTGGCGGCCTCGGCGCCGTGGTCGCTGCGCACCACGTGCAGGCACAGGTCGATCCCGGCGGCGGTGCCGGCCGAGGTCAGCACGTCGCCGTCGTCCACGAACAGCTCGCGCGGGTCGACGTGCACCCGCGGGTAGCGCTTGGCCAGGGTCGGCGCGTACATCCAGTGGGTGGTCGCCGGGCGGCCGTCCAGCAGACCGGCGGCGGCGAGCACGAACGCACCGGTGCAGAGCCCGATGATCCGGGCGCCCTCGTGGTGGGCCTTGCGCAGGGCGGTGATGGCCTCGACCGGCGGCGGCTGGGAGATCGAGCGCCAGGCCGGTACGACGATCGTGCCGGCCCGGGCGAGCGCCTCCAGGCCGTACGGTGCCGAGAGGGTGAGGCCGCCGGTGGTGGCCAGCGGGCCCTCCTCACCGGCGCAGACCAGCAGCCGGTAGCGGGGGACCCCGGCGTCCTGGCGGTCCACGCCGAAGACCGAGAGCGGGATGGAGCTCTCGAAGATCGGGGCGCCGCCGAAGATCAGGACCGCGACCGTCTCCCGACGGCGTCGGCCGGAGAGCTTCCGCGGGGCGCCGAGCGCCGAGGGGGAGCCCGGGGAGGCGCTGCCGCCCGGCCCGCCGTGGCCCAGCGGACCGTGGCCGGGGGCGGTGCCCAGGGCGAGGCCGCCGCCGAGCGGGCCGGTACCGGTGCCGGAGCCGTTCAGGCCGGGGGTCGCTGGGCCGGAGTGGTAGGTCGGGTGGCCGGGGTAGCCCGGGGCGCCGGAGTGGGCCGGGCTCCCGGGGTAACCGGGGTGTCCCGGGTACTCGCCGCCGTAGGACGGGGCGGGGCCGCCGTAGGCCTGGGCCGGGCTGACGAGGCCTCTGCCGCCGGGCTGGCCGAGCGGGTTCGGGTGCCCGCCCTGGACCGGCGGGGCGCCGTAGGGCGCCGGGTTGCTGTGGGGCGTACCGCCGAGGGACGTACCACCGTGGGTCAGGCCGCCGTGGGCCGCGCCGCCGTGCTGGGGGCCGCCGTACTGCTGGCTGCCGTACTGCTGGCCGCCGTGTTCGGCCGGGGCGTGGCCCGGGGCGGACGGACCGGCCGGATAGGGGGAGTACGGGGCGGGGCCCGAGGTGCTCGGGGTGCCGGAGGTTCGGGTGGTGGCGGCGATGGCGGAGGTGCCGGTGCTTCTCGTGGGCCGACTCGCGCTGCCGGCCGGCGCCTGGCCGCTCTCAGGACCCGCGTCGCTCCTGCTCACCCTGCTCAAGGCGCTCAAGCCCCCTCGGTGGTGTGGTGTGGGTGGTGCGGCACTGCTGGCCAAGATCGAAATCTATCGGGTGGACCGTTGCCGTTGTGACAAGTTCACCATCCGACGCTATGTCGACATGGCAATTTGGCGTGATGCATTCGATCACGAAGCGTGGCACCCGTCGACCCTTCTGGGAAGAGGGCCGGTGCAACGGTGGCTGGTTGTCGCGGGGCGGTTCCTGGGGTGTCCGGCTTCCGGGCGCCCGGTAGGCGGGTCTGGGCTGCGGATTTGCCCAAGCGGGAGGGCGAGGCGCGAAATTGACCGAAAATCGGCGGTGCACGGGAGGGCGCACGAAAGCCGGCCGTGCGCCTCCCTGGCTCCATCCGGCCAGCATCCGGGCGGCCCGACCGGCACCGCCGCCACCGGGTTACGGTCCTGCCGTGAAGACCAACCGCCGGCTCGAACAGGCCAACGACAACGCCGCCGCCTTCTGGCTCGCCCAAGCCCGCACCCACGGCTGGCGGTCCCACGTCCGCCCGGGCCTCACCGCGGTCCGCTGCGCGCGCACCCCGGACGACTCCCAGCGCTTCGTGGTCACCCGCCCCTACGTCGAACCGGCCGACGTGGAAAAGCAGTTGGCGGAACTCCTGGACGCGTGGGAGACGGTCTGCTTCACCCTGGAGGACCCGTACGGCGGGCTCGACCTGACCCGCTTCGGGGCCGCCCGGCTGCCGATCATGCCCGTGATGGTCCGGGAGCCCGGCCCGGTCGAGGGCGCGCCCGCCGGACTGCCCGCCACCGTCCGGGCGCACGGCGGTGGCACCCTGACGATCGATGAGGCGCTGGACGGTGACACCTTCGCACTGGTCGAGCGGATCATCGTGGACGGCTTCCCGCTGCCCGCCCGGCAGCCCTGGACGCGCGGCGATGCCCTCCCGACGCGGTTGCTGCGCGAGCCCGGCTGCCGGGCCTGGGCGGGCCGCCTCGACGGCGCGCCGGCGGGCGCGTGCCTGACCTTCGACGACGGATCCGCCACCGGGGTGTACTGGGTCGCCACCCTGCCCGACCAGCGCGGACAGGGCGTGGCCGGGGCCCTGCTGCGGACCGCCCTGGCCCACGCGCACCCGGACCGCCCGGCCACTCTGGTCGCCACCGCGGCCGGCGAGCCGGTCTACCGCCGGCTCGGGTTCACCGCGCAGGCCCCGACCTGCTGGTGGAGCCGCACCTCGTCGAGCCGCTGACCGGCGGGAGCGTTCGGCCGGTGGGAGCGGCCGCCGGGCCCGGGGCGGGGGGTCGGCCTTCAGGGCGGGGCAGGGCCGCGTGCCGGGGGGCCAGGGCGGGTCGGGACCGGGGTGCTACTGGCCGACCGCCGCCGCGGTGGGTGCGGCGGCCACGGCAGGCGCGGAGGGTGTGCGGGGTGCGCCGGATACGGCGGCGAGGGGCGCAGCCGCGCGGGGTGCGGCGGCCTTCGCCACCGCAACGGCGTGTGCTGCCAAGGCCGTTGACGTGGCGCCCGGTGCCGCGGCGAACACGGTACGGGCCGGCCCGACCCCCTGCGCACCACTCGTCCCACCAGTCCCCACAGCCCCACCGGCGACCGTACGGAGAGGTGCCGGCCGCGCCGGTGCGGCGACCCGGTCGGCGTGCGCGCCCGTCGCCGCCGCGTCGCCCGTCCGCAGGTCGTCGCCGGCTCCGTCCCCCGTCCCTCCCGGGGCGCCGGTCCGCTGGACGCCGTCGGCGATCGCGGCAAACCCGCCTGATCGGTTTCGGACACCGGGCCCGGCCCCGGAAGCCGCGACCACCGCCCTCCCGGCCTCCACAGGAACGGGCGCATTCGGCCCTTCCGGGGCGGACACCGGCGTCCGCGCGCTGGATCGCGCGCCGAGCAGCGCCGTCGCGCGCACCGGAACACCCGGACCGGCGGCGCCGGAGCCGGCACCGGCCTGCCGCAGCCGGCCGGGCCCGCCCGTGCGGACGTCCGACTGCGTGTCCGACTGGGCGTCCGCCGGGAGGCCGGACCGGGCGCCCGGCCGCATTCCCGGCCGCTTCCCCGGGCGGGCCGAGGGTGCGTTGCGCGCGGCGAGCACCAGGCCGACCGCCTCCGGCAGACCGGCGGCCTTCAGCGTCGGGCGGTAGCCGATCTCCGCCCACGGCCGGCCGTGGTGCAACCAGACGCTGCGCAGCCCCGCCAGTTCGGCGCCGGCGATGTCGGCGGGTGCGTGGTCCCCGACCATCCAGGTGTGCGCCGCCCAGTCCCCGGTCGGCCGGACGCCGCACCGCCGTGCGGCGATCTCGAAGATCAGCGGATCCGGTTTGACGCAGTCGGCCTCCTCCGAGATCACCCAGCCGTCGACCAGCGGCCCCAGCCCGGTCCGCCGGATCTTCTCCAACTGCGGCCGGGTGCCGCCGTTGGAGACGATCCCGAGCGTCCACCCCGCGGTCCGGGCCGCCTGCAAGGCCTCGATGTTCCGGGCCGGACAGTGGATGTGGGAGTTGATGCCGCGTCGGAAGTGTGCGTGCAGGAACTCGATGGAGGCGTCCAGACCGTAGCGGCGCCGGACGGCGGACAGTACGGTGCTGCGCGGCACATAGCCGCCGCCGTCCAGGGTGACGAACCAGTCGAGGTCGCCGGGCGGCAGGTCGTGTTCGGACAGGAAGTCCTGCGCCCAGGCCCGGAAGGCGGCGTCCCGGGGGAGCAGCGTGTTGTCGAGGTCGAACAGGAGCAGCGGCATGCCGAGCATGGTGCCAGCGGCTGCGCCTATGCACCTGGCAAATGCCAGAGCGCGTCGCGAAGCCGTACGAAGTGGCCGAAAGGGCCCGGACACCGACCGGACGGGGTGAGTCCGGACGGACCGGAACGCTGGTCGGGGCGCCCGGGGCGTGACGGTTGGCGACGCCCGGCAACGGATCGTCGCCAATCCATGACAGTCCGGTCACGGTGTCCCGCGGGCCTGTTGCGCCTCCCGGCCCGCTCAGTCAAGCTCCTTAGAACCTCCGTTCTGGAGGGGGCGCGATCGCCTGCGGGCAGGGCGCACTGCCGCGGCGGGCGCATCCTCCTTTCGCGGGAACAACGTCGCTCCGGGGCTTCGCCGCTGGGCTGGGCCCCTTGCTCGTCGTACTCTGAAAGGAACAGGTCACATACGGTGCTGCACGTCGCAGACCGACGTCATCCCGTGGGCGGGCCTGCTGCCCGGGCAGCGTTGTCCTCTCCTGTCGGCCCCTCTCCCTCGAAGAGCCGTGAGCCATGGCTGGTTATGAGTCGTCCCGACCGGTCGAACCGGACGCACCCCGCAGCGCGGGCGCAGGCCCTCAGGAAGACGGCGCCCGTCCGGACCCCGAACCGGTCGACGGGCAGCTCGACGGGCGCCGCGACGACCGTCGCGACGGCCCTGCCGGCAGCCGGGCGGACGGCCGCGCCGACGACGCCGCGGACGGCGACGGCGACTTGGTCGGCCCGGTCGGCGGTCCGGTCGGAGTCGACGGCCGAGGGGACGGCCGAGGGGACGGCTCGGCCGACCTTCCCGGCGATCTGCAGCACGACCAGCGGCGGGACCCGCCCGTCGGACCGCCCGCGGCCCCGCAGGTCGAACTCCCGTCCCACCGTGGGCCGATCGGCGAGCCGGACCACGAGCCGGACCACGAGCGGACCGGTGTCGTCGGAGCCGCTCGGCCGGCCGTCGGGAGCCCTGGACGGGCCGAACCCCGAGGCCTGGTACGCGCCTTGCGCGGCCTCCGCCGTGGCGGCCTGGCCCGGCGCGACCGTTCGGCGCCCCGCCAGCGGTTGGACGGGCGCGCAGCCGACCCCGCGGAGCCGTCGGTGACGGGCCGCCCCGGCTCGGGTGCCGACCGTCCGAACACGGCGTCCGGCCGGTTCGGCGGGCACACCGAACCGTCAGGGAAGGACGCACCCGGGCACGCCCTCGATCCGGTGTTCCAGCACGGCGTCGTGGTCGGCTTCGACGGTTCGCTGTCGAGCGAGCGCGCCCTCGCCTACGCGGTCGGCATGGCCCGCAGATCGCAGTGCGGCCTGGTGATCGTGCACGTCGCCAACCGGCTGCCCGCCACGGTCTGGGCAGGCTGTGAGCCTCCCGTCTTCGTCGACCTTCCGGACCACCGCACCGAGGTCCTCGGCCTGGAACTCGCCTGCGCGGACTTCCTCGCGGGGGTGCCGTGGGTCCTGATCGAGCGGGGCGGCGACATCTGCCACGAGATCGAGGAGGTCGGCCGCGAGTACGCCGCCGACGCGATCGTCGTCGGCACGACGCACGGCCTGCTCGGCAAGATCTTCGGCTCGGTCTCCGGGCGGCTGGCGCGGCGGGCCAACCGTCCGGTGATCGTGATTCCCTGAGGGCCTCGGCGAACTCCCGTGTAGGCCTTGCTCGTTGCTTCTCCTCATGGCCTCCTTCTGAGAGTGCTTCCCTCCGGGGTCGCCGCCGGCGCTCGGCGGCGACCTGCGTCGCCTCGGGGAGACGCCGCGGACGTCGCCCCCAGGGCGTCCCCCCCAGGGAGTCGTCCCCGGACGTCGCCTCTGGACATCACCTCCGGCCGTTCCTCAACAGTCGTCGAGGGGCGGACGGTTGACCCCGACGGCTCGCCCCGGAGGGTGCCCCCTCAGCGGGCGAACGTCACGAAGTGACGCCGAGCTGCCGGGCGATGAGCATGCGCTGGACTTCGGACGTGCCCTCCCCGATCTCGAGAATCTTGCAGTCGCGCCAGAAGCGGGCGACCGGGAACTCGTTCATGAAGCCGTACCCGCCGTGGATCTGGGTCGCCTCGCGGGCGTTGTCGACGGCGGCCTCGGACGAGTACAGCTTCGCGATCGCGGCCTCCTTCTTGAACGGTTCGCCGTGCAGCAGCCGGGAAGCGGCGTCCCGCCAGGCCAGGCGGGAGGTGTGGGCGCGCAGCTCCATGTCGGCAAGCTTGAACTGGATGGCCTGGTTGGCACCGATCGGGCGGCCGAAGGCCCGCCGGGTGCCGGCGTACTTGACGGATTCGTCGACGCAGCCCTGGGCCAGGCCGGTGGCCAGGGCCGCGATCGCGATGCGGCCCTCGTCGAGGATCCGCAGGAACTGGGCGTAGCCTCGGCCACGCTCGCCCAGCAGGTTGGCCGCGGGGACGCGGCAGTCGGTAAAGGACAGTTCGCGGGTGTCGGATGCGTTCCACCCGACCTTCGAATACTTCTTCGAGACCTGGAACCCCGGGGTCCCGGTGGGCACGATGATGGAGGAGATCTCCCGCACAGGCGAGCGGAATTCGCCTTCTTCACTCGAACGAGCGAGCGGTTCGGTGAGCGCGGTGACGGTGACCAGACCGGTGATGTCGGTGCCGGAGTTGGTGATGAAGCACTTGGTGCCGTTGATGACCCACTCGTCGGTGGCCTCGTCGTACCGCGCGGTGGTGCGGGTGGCCCCGGCGTCCGAGCCGCCCTCGGGCTCGGTGAGGCCGAAGGCGCCGAGGAGTTCGCCGGAGGTCAGCCGGGGCAGCCACTCGCGCTTCTGCTCCTCGGTGCCGAAGCGGTGGATCGGCATCGCGCCGAGCGAGACGGCGGCCTCCAGGGTGATCGCCACCGAGGAGTCGACGCGGGCGAGTTCCTCCAGGGCGAGGCCGAGCGCGAAGTAGTCGCCGCCCATGCCGCCGTACTCCTCGGAGAAGGGCAGGCCGAACAGGCCCATCCGTCCCATCTCGCGGACGATCTCGTACGGGAACTCCTCCCGCTCGTAGAACTCGCCGATCTTCGGGGCCACCACGTCCTGGGCGAACTCGGCGACGGTGCGCCGCAGTTCCTCGTACTCGCTGCTGAGCCGGTGGTCGAGCATCTGATCCTCCTGGTGCCCGGCCGGGGTGGCCGCGGGCAGTGAACGGGACGGCCGTCGTCCGTCGATGGTGTGACGGTCGTGCGGCGCGGTTGACGGACGAAGCGGTGGGAGATTCCGCGAGCGGTTCAAGCGGATCAAGCGGACGAAGCGGATGAGACGGATCAAGCGGATGAGACGGATCGAAGGGCCGCCGCGGCGCCGACCGGCCGAACGGGCTGCCGGCGCCCGGGAGTCGGGCGGGGCGGGTCAGCCCCGGGCGGCGCCGAGCAGCGCCTGGACGGTGCGGGAGGGGCTCGGGCGGCCGAGCCGCTCGGCCATCCACCCGCTGGTGGCGACCAGCGCGCGCAGGTCGACGCCGGTCCGGACGCCCAGCCCGTGCAGCATCCACACCAGGTCCTCGGTGGCCAGGTTGCCGGTGGCGCTCTTCGCGTACGGGCAGCCGCCCAGGCCGCCGGCCGAGGCGTCCACCGTGCTGACGCCCTCGCGCAGCGCCGCCAGCGTGTTGCTGAGCGCCTGGCCGTAGGTGTCGTGGAAGTGCACCGCGAGCCGGTCGACGGGCACGCCGGCCGCGGCGAAGCCGCCCAACAGGGCGCCGACCTGGCCGGGGGTGGCCACGCCGATGGTGTCGCCGAGGCTCAGCTCCGCGCAGCCCATCTCCAGCAGCTGCACGCCGTACCGGACCACCTGGTCGACCGGGACGGGCCCCTCCCAGGGATCGCCGAAGCACATCGAGAGGTAGCCGCGGACGGCGACCCCGGCCTCGGTGGCCCGGGACACGACCGGCCGGAACATCGCCATGGCCTCGTCCGCCGACCGGTTGAGGTTACGCCGGGCGAAGGTCTCGGTGGCGCTGGCGAACACCGCGATGTCGGTGGCGTGGTGGGCGAGCGCGCGGTCGAGGCCGCGCTCGTTGGGCACCAGCACCGGCAACCGCAGGCCGGGGTGGCGCTCCGGCAGGTCGGCGAGCCGGGGCACCAGCTCCTCGGCGTCGGCGAGCTGGGGTACCCATTTCGGGTGAACGAAGCTGGTCGCCTCGACGGTCCGCAGTCCGACGGCGGCGAGTCGGCCGATGAACTCCGCCTTGACCTCGACGGGCACCAGGGAGCTCTCGTTCTGCAGCCCGTCGCGCGGTCCGACCTCGTGGATTCGGACCTCCTCCGGCAGGCCGGGGGCGCGGACCGGGTCGGGCAGCCCCAGGTCGAGGGCGTCGGGCTCGTGGGCCGCGGTCTGCCGGGGCGTCATGACCGCACCTCGGCGGGCTCGGCGGCCTCCTCGGCCGGGGTGACCACGACCAGCAGGTCCTCCATCGCGACGGTGGCACCCGCGGTGGCCCGCAGCTCGGCCACCACGCCGTCGTGCGGCGCGGCGATCACGTGTTCCATCTTCATGGCCTCCAGCACGAGCAGGGGTTGGCCCTTGCGGACCGCCTCGCCCGTCGTGGTCTTGACGACCGTGACGGTGCCGGGCATCGGGGCGGTCAGCGCGCCGTGGTGCGCCGAGGCTCCGGCGGTGCTCTCGACGACCGGGTCGTAGGCGTGCACCGGCCAGGCGTCGCCGTCGATGCCGAGCCAGGTCACCGGGCCGGCCGCGAGGCCGGGGGTGGTGTCGGTGGCCAGGGCGAAGGCGGTCCGGAGGCCGTCGACGGTCAGGTGCAGCCGGTCGCCCGTCACGGCCGCGCGGGCGCGGTGCACGGGTCCGGCGTCGAGTCGGAGCTCCACCTCGCGGGCGGCTCCGGGGGCATTGTCAGTGGGGTCGGTTACGTTGCCCGCAGTGATCGAACGGATGCGCACCGAGACCGGGTCCTGGCCGGGGGTACGGAGTCGGTGGGTGGTCCAGGCGGGGGTGCCGCCCAGGCGCCAGCCGGAGGGAAGGGAGAACGGGTCGGTCCAGCCGCCGGGGTCGGCGGCCGGGGTGAGGTCCAGGTGCCGCGCCAGCGCGGCCGCGAAGTAGAGGAGGTGGGCAGGTGACGGCGGTTCGGTCGCCGGGGCGTCGGTCCCGTCCGTGGCCCTGTCCGTGGCCCCGTCCGTGGTCCCGGCCGGGTTGGTCCCGTCCGTGCTCCCGGTCGACGGCGCCGGGTTCCGGGGGGACGCGTTCGACGGCGAGTGGGGCGCCGCGAGCAGGTCCGGCCGCTGCTGGGCCGTCTGCTCCACCAGGCCGGTGTCCAGTCGGCCGGCGACGACGTCGGGGTGGGCGAGCAGCCGGCGCAGGAAGCCGGTGTTGGTGGTGACACCCAGGATGCGGGTGTCGGCCAGCGCGGCGCGGAGCCGGCGCAGCGCGGTCGGGCGGTCGGGCCCGTACGCGATGACCTTGGCGAGCATCGGGTCGTAGGCGCTGGTGACGACGGTTCCGGGGGCGACTCCGGAGTCGACGCGGATGCCCTCGCCCCGGGGCTCGTCCAGGGTGAGGATGCGGCCGCCGGTGGGCAGGAAGTCCCGTTCCGGGTCCTCGGCGCAGATGCGGGCCTCGATGGCGTGGCCCAGGAAGGAGATGTCGGGCTGGGTGAAGGGGAGCGGCTCGCCCGAGGCGACGCGCAGTTGCCACTCGACCAGGTCCAGTCGGGCCGCGTCCGGCCCGACGGCGACGGCGAGTTCGGTGACGGGGTGTTCGACCTGGAGGCGGGTGTTCATCTCCATGAAGAAGAAGTCCCGCACCCCCTCGGCGGCGGAGGCGGGGGCGTCCGGGTCGATGCCGGGGACGATGAACTCCACGGTGCCGGCACCGGTGTAGCCGCAGGACTCGGCGGCGCGGACGGCCGCGGCGCCCATCGCGGCACGGGTTTCGGCATTGAGCAGGACGGAGGGAGCCTCTTCGATCAGTTTCTGGTGGCGGCGCTGGAGGCTGCACTCGCGCTCGCCGAGGTGGACGGTGGTGCCGTGGGCGTCGGCCAGCACCTGGACCTCGATGTGGCGCGGCCGGTCGACCCAGCGCTCCAGCAGCAGGGTGTCGTCGCCGAAGGCGGTACGGGCGACGCGGCGGGCGGCGGCGATCTCGGTGGGGAGTTCGGCCGGGTCCCGCACCAGGCGCATGCCCTTGCCGCCGCCACCGGCGGAGGGCTTGAGCAGGACGGGGTAGCCGATCTCGTCGGCGGCGGCGACGAGGTCCTCGTCGGTGGGCGCGGTGGCCTGACTACCGGGCACCACCGGGACGCCGGCGGCCCGGACGGCCTCCTTGGCGTTGATCTTGTCACCCATCAGTTCGACCGCACCGGGAGGTGGTCCGATGAACACGAGGCCCGCGTCGGCGCAGGCGCGGGCGAAGCCGGGGTTCTCGGCGAGGAAGCCGTAGCCGGGGTGGACGGCCTGGGCGCCGGTGCGACGGGCCGCGGCGAGGAGCTGGTCGGTGCGCAGGTAGGTCTCGGCCGCGGAGCTGTCGCTGCGGTCCGGCGGACCGAGGCGGACCGCGACATCGGCCTCGCGGACGTGCGGCGCGTCGGCGTCCGCGTCGCTGAACACGGCGACCGAGCGGACGCCGAGCCGCCGCAGGGTGCGGATCACCCGCAGGGCGATCTCGCCGCGGTTGGCGACCAGAACTGTGTCGAACATGGGAGGCGTTCCTCCGGGTCGAGGGGAGCCGTAAGAAGGAGGTGGCGGTGGGCGGTCGGGGCGCCGGCCCGGTCGTCGGGCCGGCGCCGCACGGCACTGCGATCACTGGACGGCGCGGCGGTCGCGGACAGCGGAGCGGTCACGGACATCGGAGCGGTCCGGGCGGGCCGGCGCACCGGCGGACGGCGTCACATGCGGAAGACGCCGTACGGGGCGGGCGGTGCCAGCGGGGCGTTGGCACAGGCGGTGAGGGCGAGTCCGACGACGGTACGGGTGTCCATCGGGTCGATCACACCGTCGTCCCAAAGCCGGGCGGTGGCGTAGTAGGCGTTGCCCTGGCGCTCGTACTGGTCGCGGACCGGGCGCTTGAACTCCTCCTCCGCCTCGACCGGCCACTCCTCTCCGCGGCCCTCCAACTGGTCGCGGCGGACGGTGGCCAGCACGGAGGCCGCCTGCTCGCCGCCCATCACGGAGATCTTGGCGCCCGGCCACATCCACAGGAAGCGAGGTGAGTAGGCCCGGCCGCACATCGAGTAGTTGCCGGCCCCGTACGAGCCGCCGATCACCACGGTCAGCTTCGGGACCCTGGTGCAGGCCACGGCGTTGACCATCTTGGCGCCGTGCTTGGCGATGCCGCCCGCCTCGTACTGCCGGCCGACCATGAAGCCGGTGATGTTCTGCAGGAAGAGGAGGGGGATGCCGCGCTGGTCGCACAACTCGATGAAGTGGGCGCCCTTGAGGGCCGATTCGGAGAACAGCACGCCGTTGTTGGCGACGATGCCGACCGGGTGGCCGTGGATCCGGGCGAAGCCGGTGACCAGGGTCGCGCCGTACTCGGCCTTGAACTCGGCGAAGCGGCTGCCGTCGACCAGCCGGGCGATCACCTCGCGGACGTCGTAGGGCGTGCGCGGGTCGACCGGGACGGCGCCGTACAGGCCCGCCGGGTCGACGGCCGGCGGCTCGACCGGGGCGAGCGGCCACGGTGTGGCCGTCCGCGGGCCGAGCCCGGACACGATGGTGCGGACGAGGGCGAGCGCGTGGGCGTCGTCCTCGGCCAGGTGGTCCGTCACGCCCGAGGTGCGGGAGTGCAGCTCGCCGCCGCCCAGTTCCTCGGCGGTGACCACCTCGCCGGTGGCGGCCTTCACCAGCGGCGGCCCGCCCAGGAAGATCGTGCCCTGGTTGCGGACGATCACCGCCTGGTCGCTCATCGCCGGGACGTAGGCGCCGCCGGCCGTGCAGGAGCCGAGCACGGCGGCGATCTGCGGAATGCCGGCGGCCGAGAGCCGGGCCTGGTTGTAGAAGATCCGGCCGAAGTGGTCGCGGTCCGGGAAGACCTCGTCCTGCATCGGGAGGAAGGCACCGCCGGAGTCCACCAGGTAGACGCAGGGGAGCCGGTTCTCCAGCGCGACCTCCTGGGCCCGCAGGTGCTTCTTCACCGTCATCGGGTAGTAGGTGCCGCCCTTGACGGTGGCGTCGTTGGCGACCACCACCACCTCGCGCCCGGCCACCCGGCCGACCCCGGCGATCACCCCGGCCGCGGGCGCGGCCCCGTCGTACATCCCGTCGGCGGCCAGCGGGGCCAGCTCCAGGAAGGGGGAGGCCGGGTCGAGCAGGGTGTCCACCCGGTCGCGGGGGAGGAGCTTGCCGCGCGAGGTGTGCCGGGCACGGGCCTTGGCGCCGCCCCCGAGGGCGGCCGCGTCGAGCTTCGCGCGCAGTTCGGCGACCAGGGCCCGGTGCGCCGCGGCGTTGGCCTGGTAGGCGGCGGAACCCGGGTCGGCGGAGGTGCCGAGCCGGGGAGCCGGGGCGGCGGCCCCCGGCGGTACAGCCCCCGGTGCTACGGCGCCCGGGGCCGCCGAAGTGCCGTTCGCGGCGTTGAGCCGGACGCCGGACGGGGCGCCGGTGGTGGAGATGACCATTCCCAAGAGCTCCCTTGCCCTCGGCAGCGGGTGGACGGGCCGAGTGCGGTGCGCCCGTGGTCCCATACGTTAATTAACGTTAACTTACGCAGCCAGGTTAACGGTCGATAACCCGACTGTCTACGATGGACGGCATGTCGAACGCCCCCGCAGCCTCCGCGCTCCCACGCCGCGACCAGATCCGCAAGGAGGCGGCCCGGCTGTTCGCCGCCCGGGGCTTCCTCGGGGTGGGCGTGGACGAGATCGGCAAGGCCGTCGGCATCAGCGGTCCCGGCCTCTACCGCCACTTCGCGGGCAAGGACGCGATGCTGGCCGACCTGCTGATCGGCATCAGCGAGCGCCTGCTGGAGGAGGGGCGGCGCCGGGCAGGCGGCGCCACCGCCCCGGCCGCCGCGCTGGACGCACTGATCAGCGGCCACGTCGAGTTCGCCCTCAACGACCGCGACCTGATCACCCTGCACGACCGCGAGCTGCTGAACCTCAAGGAGGAGGACCGCCGGACGGTCCGCCGGCTGCAGCGCGGCTACGTGGAGCTGTGGGTGGACGTGGTGCGGCAGGCCCACCCGCCGCTCGCCGCCCCCGCCGCCGAGCCGGTGGCGCGGGCCGCCGTGCACGCGGTCTTCGGCCTGATCAACTCGACCCCGCACAGCCTCGGCCCGAACCCGGCCCAGGGCGAGCGGTCCGGCCTGCAGCGCGACGGCATGGCCGCGCTGCTGCACACCCTCGCCCACGGCGCCTTCGCGGCGGCGGCCGGATCGGCGGCGGAGCCCGCGTAGGTCTCCGGGTCAGCGCCCCGCTCGCGCCCGACGGCTCCGCGTCCGACGGCTCCGCACCCGTCGTGCGGACCTCCGTGCTCATCGTGTGGACCTCCGCGCCTCCTGTGCCGGTCACCTCCTGCGCCCGCCGCTTCCTGCGCCCGTCCGCTCGGTGCCGTCCCCCGGTCCTAGGCCCAAGGAACGGGGGCCGCTCGCCCCTGGGCCGCTGGGCGCCGTGCGGGAGCGTCGACGATGCTTGGGACAGCGGCGCACCGTGGGGTCGCAGCTGCGTCCGATCGGGAATCATCGCTGGCCGCAGGCTGTTGCCCAGTCCGCCGGACCGGACGATCCGGGCCGCCCCGGAGTCGCTCCGGCGGACGGGTGCGGCCGGAAAAGCCATGGCGGCCACCCGACGAAATGGTTAGCATCCCTAAATATGCCCGAGACTCACGGATCCATGGTGGAGCAATCCCCGAGCGGCTCACCGGCCCCCGGCCCGAACCGGGCGGTCCCCGGCGACGGCCAGCAGACCACCGGCCCGCACCCGCACCCCGAGCAGGGGTCGAGCGCCGGCCCGGGTGCGGACGCACCCGTCGCGCCGGGTGCGTCCGCGCCGCCGGGAACGGACGTGTCGCCGGGAACGGACGTGTCGCCGGGAACCGAGATACCCGCCGCCCCGGGCACGGGTACGGGCACACCCGACGGCTGGCTGCGCCGCCTGATCGGCTACAGCTGGAGGTCCCGGCGCAGCCTGCTGCTCGCCTTCGGGGCCTCGCTGCTCGGCATGGCCGTCACCGCGCTGGTGCCGCTGGTCACCAAGCTGATCATCGATGACGTCATCGTCGCCCACACCCGCTCGCTGACCCCCTGGGCGGTGGTGCTGCTGCTGGCGGCCGTCGTGGTCTTCGGCTGCACCCAGGTCCGCCGCTACTACGGCGGCCAACTGGCGCTCGACGTCCAGCACGACATGCGCAGCGATCTGTTCCGGTCGCTCGGCAGGCTCGACGGACACCGTCAGGACCGGCTGGACACCGGCCAGGTGGTGGGGCGGGCGACCTCCGACCTCCAGCTGATCAACGGCCTGCTCTCGATGCTGCCGATGATGACCGGCTACCTGCTGATGTTCGTGATGTCGGTGGGGGTGATGGTCTGGCTGTCCGCGCCGCTGACCCTGATCGCCCTGGTCATGGCGCCCGCCCTGTGGTGGGTCAGCGTCCGCAGCCGCAAGCGCCTGTTCCCGGCCACCTGGGCCGCCCAGCAGGAGGCGGCCGCCGTGGCGGGCGTGGTGGACGGTGCGATCGGTGGCGTCCGGGTGGTCAAGGGCTTCGGGCAGGAGGCGCAGGAACGGGACAAGCTGGAGCAGGTCTCCCACAACCTGTTCGCCGCCCGGCTCCGCTCGATCCGTCTCAACGCCCGCTACAACCCGGCGATGCAGGCGATACCGGCCCTCGCGCAGGTCGCGGTCCTGGCCTTCGGCGGCTGGCTGGCCGTCGACGGGCGAGTCTCGCTCGGGACCTTCGTCGCGTTCTCCACGTACGTCGCGCAGATGACCGGTCCGGTCCGGATGCTGACCATGGTCATCACGGTCGGCCAGCAGGCCCGGGCGGGAGTGGAGCGGGTCCTGCAACTGATCGACGAGCGCCCGCTGGTCCAGGAGCGCCCGGACGCCCTCACCCTGGACCTCACCCGCGGGCCGGTCCAGGACGCCGCCGGATCGATCGACACCCCCGGATCGACCGGTGCCACCGCACCGAGCGACGCCACCGCACCGAGCGACGCCACCGGCGGGGCGGTGACCGGCCCCCGTGCCCCCGACGTCGCCCTGGAGTTCGACCGGGTCGAGTTCCGTTACGACCCGGAGCACCCCGCCCCCGTCCTGCACGGCCTCAGCCTGCGGCTGGCCCCAGGTGAGACCCTCGCCCTGGTGGGCGCCTCCGGCTCCGGCAAGTCGACGGTGGCCCAGCTGGTGCCCCGCTTCTACGATCCGGCGGCCGGCGCCGTCCGCCTCTACGGCCACGACCTGCGCGACCTCACCCTGGACTCGGTCCGCTCGGCGGTCGGCATCGTCCCCGAGGAGAGCTTCCTCTTCTCCGAGTCGGTCCGCACCAACATCGCCTACGGCCGACCGGACGCCACCGACGAGCAGATCGTCGCCGCGGCCCGCGCCGCCCAGGCCGACGAATTCGTCCGGGCGCTGCCGGACGGCTACGAGACCAAGGTCGGCGAGCAGGGCCTGACCCTCTCCGGCGGCCAGCGCCAGCGCATCGCCCTGGCCCGCGCGATCCTCACCGACCCCGGCATCCTGCTGCTGGACGACGCCACCTCGGCCGTCGACCCGCAGGTCGAGGCGGAGATCCATGACGCGCTGCGCTCGGTGATGACCGGCCGGACCACCCTGCTGATCGCCCACCGCCGCTCGACCCTCCAACTCGCCGACCGGATCGCCGTCCTGGACCACGGCCGCCTGCTGGACCTCGGTACGCACGAGGAACTGGAAGCCCGATGTCCCCAGTACCGTGCCCTGATCACCGACCCCGAGGCCGGTCGCGCGCCCGAGCCGCAGCCCGCGATCGAGCCCCGGAACACCCCGAGCACCCCGAATACCCCAGACACCCCGGCCGACCTGGGCGACCCGAACGCCCCGGCCGACCGGGCCGACCGGGCCGAACGCTCGGAACCGACCGTCCGGCCCGACCGCGAGGCGTCCGAGGGCGGGACCCCGACCCCCAAGGCCCCCGGACTTCCCACCCCCGGACTCCCCACCCCCGGACTCCCCACCCCCGGGCTCTCGACCCCCGCCCTCGCCAAGGCCGCCCGCACCGCGGACCCCGACCTGCTGGCCAAGGTCGCCGCCCTCCCACCGGCCACCGACGTCCCGGACGTCCCCCGCGCCGAGGCCGAGGCCGGTGACCCCGACTTCAGCCTCGGACGCCTGCTGCGCCCGTTCCGCACCCCGCTGCTGATCGCCTTCCTGCTGGTCGCCCTCGACGCGGCCGCCGGACTGGTACTGCCGGTGCTGATCCGGCACGGCATCGACGAGGGCGTCCGCAAGGGCCTGATGTCCGGCGTCGCGGTGGCCTCGGTCATCGCCCTCGTCGTCGTCCTGCTGGACTGGCTGGTGCAGAGCAGCGAGAACCGGGTCAGCGGCCGTACCGGCGAGCGCGTGCTCTACACCCTCCGGCTCAAGATCTTCGCCCACCTCAACCGGCTCGGCCTGGACTACTACGAGCGCGAGTTGACCGGCCGGATCATGACCCGGATGACCACCGACCTGGACTCGCTGACGTCCTTCCTGCAGACCGGCATGGTCACCGCGGTGGTCAGCCTGCTGACCTTCGCCGGGATCTTCGTGGCCCTGCTGATCATCGACGCCGGCCTGGCGCTGGTGGTCTTCGCGGTGCTGCCGCTGCTGGTGATCGCGACCCTGGTGTTCCGTCGGAAGTCCAGGGACCAGTACGAGCGTTCCCGTGACCTGATCAGCACGGTCAATGCCGACCTGCAGGAGAACGTGGCCGGCATGCGGATCGTCCAGGCCTTCCGCCGGCTGGACACCAACACCGACCGCTTCGTGGCCCGCGGCATCGCCTACCGCGAGGCCCGGGTCCGGGCGCAGTTCTACATCTCGCTGTACTTCCCGTTCGTCCAGTTCCTCTCCAGCGTGGCGGCCGCGCTGGTGCTGATCGTGGGCGCCGCCCGGGTGGACGCGGGGACGCTGACGGTCGGCGCGCTGGTCGCGTACCTGCTCTACATCGACCTGTTCTTCGCCCCCGTCAACCAGTTGTCCCAGGTGTTCGACGGCTACCAGCAGGCCTCGGTCGGCCTCGGCCGGATCCGGGAGCTGCTGCGCACCCCGACCACCACGGCCGAGGCGGTCGACCCGGTCCCGGTGCCGAAGGGGCTGCGCGGCGAGATCAGCTTCGAGGGCGTCGGGTTCGCCTACAACGGCGGTGCGGACGGTGCCCCGGAGGTGCTGAGCGGCGTCGACCTGCACATACCCGCCGGTCAGACGGTTGCGCTGGTCGGCGAGACCGGTGCCGGGAAGTCGACGCTGGTCAAGCTGGTCGCACGGTTCTACGACGCGACCGCGGGCACGGTCCGGGTGGACGGGGTGGACCTCACCCGCTACGACCTGGCCCAGTACCGCCACCGCCTGGGCGTGGTGCCGCAGGAGGCCTACCTGTTCGCGGGCACGGTCCGCGAGGCGATCGCGTACGGCCGACCGGACGCCTCGGCGGCCGAGGTGGAGGCGGCGGCCCGGGCGGTCGGTGCGCACGAAATGATCGTCCGACTGTCGGACGGCTACGACCACGAGGTCGCGGGCCGCGGGCGGAACCTCTCGGCGGGCCAGCGGCAACTGATCGCGCTGGCCCGGGCCGAACTGGTCGACCCGGACATCCTGCTGCTGGACGAGGCCACCGCGGCGCTCGACCTGGCCACCGAGGCCGCCGTCAACCAGGCCGCGGACCGGCTCAGCGGCGGCCGCACCACCCTGGTCATCGCCCACCGCCTGACCACCGCCGAACGCGCGGACCGGGTGGTCGTCCTGGACCACGGCCGGGTCGTCGAGGACGGCACCCACGCCGAACTGCTCGCCCTGGACGGGACGTACGCCCGGCTCTGGCAGGCGTTCGTCGCGGAAGGCCACCCCGCACCGGCCGGGGCGGCCGTCGCCGGCTAGCCCGGGGGAGCCGGTTGCCCGCCCGCGCGTCGGACGGGCAACCGGACCGGTGGGCGGCGACCCGCGAGCAGCGGTGTGCCGGGCGCAGCGTCGAGCGGTGTGTCCGGTGTGTCCGGTGTGTCCGGTGCGTCAGGCGGCGATCAACGAGGCCAGCAGGCCGGAGGCGTCGACGCCGCGCGGCAGGTCGCTCACCTGTCCGTCCCCGACCTCCACCACCCGCCAGCCGGAGCCGTCGGCCCGGCTGGCGAGATCGGTGGTGACGAAGCGGCAGCCGAGTCTTCGCACCAGCGCGGGCACGTCGGTCAGGTCGGGCTCGACCCGCCGGTGCGGGGCGTCCGGGTGCGGCCCGACCAGGATCGGCCGCCCGTCGAGCCACCACACCCGGGCCTCCAGCGCCCTCCCGCCGCCACCGGCGTCGACCGTGCCACCCGCGCCACCCGCGCCACCTGTGCCACCCGTGCCACCCGCGTCACCCGAGGCGCCCTCGGCGCCCGGTCCGCCGGCCCGCTCGAACTCCTCGTAGCGCCGCAGCACCACCCCGCCCGCCAGGGACGCGCCCTGCCGCTCGACGAACCGCCCGACCACCCGGCCGACAGTCTCCAGATCCGCCAACTCCGGTACGTAGCAGGCCTCGTCCCACTCGTGCTTGCGCGACTTCACGTAGTCCTTGACGATCGCCGGCCCGCTCCCGCCGAGCCGGGCCGCCGCGTCCGCGAGCTCCGCCGGGCTGGGGGCCGCCGCGCCGTCGGACGGGATCCACGCGCTGGGCGGGGTCGCCCCCTCGAACACCCCGTACCAGCCGGGCAGTTCGTGTGCCGCCGCGTAGCCGGGCGCGCTGGTCAGCAGGTTGCCGCCGCGGGCGGCGAGGGCGGCGGCGAACTCGGCGTACCGGGCGGAGGGGAGCATCCAGCCCCGGTACCAGAGCGGTCCGTCGTCCTGGGGCACCCGCTGGACCGCCTCCCCGGCACGCCCGGTGAACAGCGCGTCGTGGTCGACCAGATGGTGTTCGCCGCCCAACTCCCGCAGCAGCCGGGCCTCCCAGGCGAAGTGCGGATCGGGCCGACGCGGATTGAGCGGGTCGGCAGGGAAGAGGATCGAGGGTACGGGCATGGCGGTCAGGGTACGGCCAGTGGGCCGCCGGAGGCCCCGCCCCGACCACGGTTCGCTGCCCGGAAACGGCCCAAGTGGGCGAGCCGGGCCGCGAATCCGATCGACGCGCGGTCCGGGCGCTGTCAGAGTGTCCCGATGCGAAGACTGCTGCGACCGCGCAAGCGTGTTCCCCGCCGGGCCGCCCGCACGGTGGTCCTGGACCCGAACGGCTCGGTGTTCCTGCTGCGTTCGGACAACGACGAGATCGGCGTCCACTGGACGATGCCCGGCGGCGGACTGGAGGCCGGCGAGACCCCGCAGGCCGGAGCCCGGCGCGAACTGTGGGAGGAGACCGGCTGGACCGACCTGGTGCCGGGCCCGCTGCTCTGCACCTGGGAGCACGACTTCACCTGGCACGGCACCCCGGTCCGCCAGCACGAGCACATCTACCTGACCGCCGGACCGCACCGCGGCCCGGTCGGCGACGTCAGCGCCGTGCACGCCCAGGACCGGATCCTCGACTGGCGCTGGTGGACCCCGGCCGACCTGGCGGACGGGAACGCCGACGCGCTCTGGCCGCCCAGTCTCCCGGAGCTGCTGGAGCCGGTCCGTGCGGGCTGGGCGGTCGACGGGCGCCCTCCGGTGCCCGTCGACCTCGGTTACATCCCGAACTCCCGCCCCCCGCAGCCCCGTTAGCGGTTCCGGGAGGCCTCCGGGCTGATCGGGTCCCGTCCGGACGGACCCTGGCCGCGCCCGCCGGGCCCGCCTGGCCCGCCGCGTCGGGCCCGTCCGGCCGGGCCCGCCTGGCCCGACGGTCCCGGCTCCCAGCCGTGCAGGTCCAACTCCCGGTCGTGCAGCGCCCAGGGGTTCATCCACACGGTCAGCCGGGTGACGGCCAGTTGATCGATGCTGAGTCCGGTTTCGGCGAGCAACTGTTCGGTCGACACCGAGACCGCGATCGCGGGACGCCAGGAGGGCAGGACGACCAGGCTGGTCCCGCGCCCGACCCGGATCGGCTCGGCGGCGACCCGGACCGGTGCCCGTTCCTCCGGACGGCCGACGGCCTCCGACTGGACCGGGCTGCCGCCGATCAGGATGCCGAGCGGCGGCTCGACCCCGAACTCCTCGGCCCAGGGCCCGGATCCGGCGGCACTTCCACGGCCGGGAGCCCCAGCGGGCCCGGCCTCCGTCGCGGTCCGGCCACCCGCCAGGGGTGCGCGATCGGTCGACGCCCCCGTTGCACCGGTCGGTGCACCTGCCGGTCCCGCGCCGCGCGTCGGCGCTCCGGGCGCTCCGGTCGGGTCGGTCGCGGCCGTCTCCCGTGCGGTCGCCTCCTGCCCGGTCCGGTCGGTCTGCGGGTGCATCCGGCGCAGTCGGCGGGAGGGTGACGGCCGCCGCGAGCCGAGGCCCCGGAGCTCCTCCCGCGCCGAACGGGCCGCCGGCGCGGGCCGGTTGCCCTCCGGCGGCGCGGCCGCCGACCGGAGCCGTTCGGTGAACGCCGCCCGGAGCCGTTCCGCGGTCGCCGCGCTGCCCGTCGCAGTGCCGTCCGTCGCAGTGTCGTCCGCGGCGCTGTCCGTCGCCGCGCCGTCTGCCGTGCTGTCCGCCGTGCTGTCCGTCGCGCCGTCCGTCGCCGTGCCGTCCGTCGCGGCCTGCCGGAGCTGCGCCTCGACGTCCTCCGGGGTGCGCGGCTGCGGCACCGAGTCATGGCGGGCCGGGGCGACCGGAGCGCCGACGGTCACGCCGGCATGGTCGGCCGCCGTGGCGACCGCGCACAGCGCCGCCCCGAGGGACGCCGCACCCGGGGACGCCACCCCCGGAACAGGCGGGCCCGCATCAGGCGCCCCCGCAACGGGCGCTCCCGCAACAGGCGGACCCGGAACGGCGGTCAGCACCGCCGTCACGGGCGGTGCGCCGGTGACGGCCGGTGCACCGCCCGGCGGTGCGGAGCCGACGCCGTCCGCGGGCGGGCCGGGCTGGGCGGAGTCGGTGGAACGGGGGTGGAGCGAGGTCATCGGCGGGCCCTTCGGGGGACGGTCCCGACGATCCTCCCGCACCGCGCGACCAGCTCCAAGCGTCGTTCCCGGAGGGGTGTCCGGGAGCCCGTCGGGATGACCGCGGGGCCGGCGCCGCCGCCGACCCGGCCCGTCGGCTCAACTCCTGGGCGCCACGAAGCCCTTGAGGTCGGCGAGCACCGCGTTGGCCGCCGCCACGCCCAGCCCGAGGAACCAGGTCTCGTCCGAAACCGGCCGGGCCTGACCGGACTTGACCGCACCGAGCGTCTTCCAGAGCGCGCCGCCGAGCACCGCGTCCTGGTTGGTCGAGCTGGGGCTGCCGTACACGCCGTAGAAGATCCAGTCGGCGTCGGCCCGGTCGATCTGCTCCGGGCTGACCTCCACCGCGAGTTCCTTGACCTGCTCGATCTTCGGCTGCGGCAGCGGCACGTCGGTGAGGATGGTGCCGATGAAGGAGAGCTCCGCGTAGAGCCTGGTCCGGCCGGGCATGAACCGCAGCGGCGTGATGGTGGGCCGCTTGTCGCCGAGCCCGGCGCCGATCGCCGCGGCGGCCGCCTGGTACGCGTCGAGCTGGGACTGGGCCTCGGCCTGGAGGCCGAAGGGGCTGGCGTTGAGCAGGAAGTTCTGCTTCCAGGGGTAGCCGGGGCGCAGCGAGAAGACGGTCGGCGCGATCTTCGAGAGCTGCGCGTACTGGTCCTGGGCGCGCAGCTGGCTGCCCAGGATCAGGTCGGGCTTGAGCGCGGCGATCGCCTCCAGGTTGAGGCTGTTGATGGTGCCGACGGCGGCCGGGCTGCCCGCCTTGTCCTTCAGGTAGGACGGCAGCGACTTGGAACCGTCGGTGTACACGACGCCGACGGGCTGGATGCCGAGCGAGACGACGTTGTCGAGCTCGCCGGTGTCCAGCACCACGACCCGGGTGGGCCGGGCCGGGATGACGGTCTCGCCCAGGGCGTGCTTGACGGTGCGCGGGTAGACGCCGGGGGCGGCGTCGGTGCCGAAGCCCTTCATCTTCTCGATCACGGTGGCGTAGTCGTCGCCGCCCTGCTTGACGGACTTCTGGTCGGGGGAGGAGCCGCCACCCGGCTTCGCGCCGCCCTCGCCCCCGCTACCGCTGCCCGAGCCGCCCGAGCTGCCGCAGGCGCTGAGCAGTCCGCCGAGGCCGAGCACGGCGGCGCCGGTCAGTCCGGCGGTGAGGAAGCGGCGTCGGCCGGGGGTGGGGAGGGTGGGGGTCGGGCCGTCGGGGTGGGGGGTCACGCGACGCTCCTTCACGGGTCGGAACCGGGCGGTCGGAATTAGGTGAGGCAAACCTATCTCGACGCCCGCAGTGCCCGCCGGACAGGGGGGTCCGCCGTAAAGTCAAAAGTCATCGTAAGTGCATAAAATCACCAAGAGTTGGTCTATTCAACCTTCCTCATCCGCCTTAGAGTGCGCTCGTGTTTGATCAGCAGCTCTCAGAGCACACAAGCAGCGGCCGGGCAATGGCGCCCGGCGCTCCGCAGGGTGCCCCGGTCAGTGGCACCAGTGGTGGCGTTCCCGATCCGGGAACGGCTGGGGGAGCGGGGGACAAGGGTCTCCGGGGCAACTCGGTGGGCCTGCTGGGCAGCATCGTGCTGGGCGTCTCGACGGTCGCCCCGGTCTACTGCCTGACGGCGACGCTGGGGCCGACGGTCACCGCGGTCGGTGTCCAGATGCCGGCGGTGTTCCTGGCGGGATTCCTGCCGATGCTGCTCGTCGCGTTCGCGTACAAGGAACTGAACAAGGACTTCCCGGACTGCGGGACGTCCTTCACCTGGACGGTCAAGGCCTTCGGCCCCCGGACCGGCTGGATGGCCGGCTGGGGACTGACCGTCGCGACCATCATCGTGCTCTCCAACCTGGCCGGGGTCGCGACGAACTTCCTCTACCTGATGCTCGGTGAGATGACCGGCAGCGGTTGGGTGGCCGGGCTCGACGACAACAAGGCCGTCCACCTGCTCACCGTGGTCCTGCTCATCGCCGGCGCCACCGCGATGAGCTACCGGGGCATGACGGCCACCAAGTGGTTCCAGTACAGCCTGGTCGGCCTCCAACTGGCCGTGCTGCTGCTCTTCTCGGCCATCGCGATCGCCAAGGCGGCCGCCGGGGACCTGCCCGACTCGATCGGCTTCTCGTTCTCCTGGCTCAACCCGCTCCAGGTCAGCTCGTTCAGCGCGTTCACCGCCGGGCTGTCGCTGTCGATCTTCATGTACTGGGGCTGGGACACCTGCCTCACCATGAACGAGGAGACCCTGGGCAGCGCCCGGACCCCGGGCCGGGCCGCCATGATCACCATGGTCACCCTGGTCGGCTCGTACCTGCTGGTCGCGATCTCCGCCCAGATGTTCGCGGGCGTCGGGAGCACCGGCAACGGCCTCGGCAACCCGGCGACCGCCGACAACGTCTTCGCCGCGCTCGCCCGCCCGGTGCTCGGCTCGCCGTGGAGCATCCTGCTCTTCCTGGCCGTCGTCGCCAGTGCTGCCGCCAGCCTGCAGACCACCTTCATCCCGGTGGCCCGCACCCTGCTCGCGATGAGCGCCTACCGCGCCGTGCCGCCCCGCTTCGGCGCCGTCCACCCGCGCTTCCGCACCCCCGGGTACGCCACCGTCGCGGCCGGCCTGGCGACTGCGGTCTTCTACGTCGGCATGAGCCTGATCAGCGAGAACGTCGTCCAGGACACCATCCTGGCGCTCGGGTTGATGATCTGCTTCTACTACGCGCTGACCGCCTTCTCCTGCGTCTGGTACTTCCGCCGCTCGCTCCGCGGCGGCCTGCGCGACCTGCTGCTCAAGGGCGTCGCCCCGCTGCTCGGCGGCCTCCTGCTGAGCGCCGTCTTCCTGCAGACCCTCACCGACGCCTGGTCCCCGGACTACGGCAGCGGTTCGGTCCTCGGCATCGGATCGGTGTTCGTGATCGGCGTCGGCATCCTGCTGCTCGGCGCCGGGCTGATGACCTGGTACGCCCTGATCCGGCCCGAGTTCTTCCGCGGCGAGACGCTGCGCCAGGACACCCAGGCCCTGGTCGTGGAGGACTGACGCTATCGTTGGGGTCATGAAGCGCTTCACGGGCCTGTGCTGGTGGCCGTCCTAGGACGGCCACCACGCTCGCCTGACCAGGGCCGTCCGGGATGGACGGCCCTGTCGCGTTTCCCCACGGGACGGGCCCGCGCCCCGGACGGCCGCCACCACCGCCGTACCGAGGGAGAAACCCCGTGACCAGCACCGCCGTTCCCAGCGCGTCGACCTCCGCCCTGACCGCCGCCGACCTGACTGCCGCCGGCCCGATCGCCACGGACCCGAGCACCGCCGGCCCGTCCACCACGGGTGCGATCGCCGCGGACCCGATCGAGGACCCCGGCGCCCACCGCGTCCTCACCGGCGACCGCCCGACCGGGCCGCTCCACCTCGGCCACTACTTCGGCACCCTGCAGAACCGGGTCCGACTCCAGGACCGCGGCGTCGAGATGTTCGTCCTGGTCGCCGACTACCAGGTCATCACCGACCGCGACATCGCCGACCGGCTCGCCGAGCACACCGAGAACCTCGTCCTCGACTACCTCGCGGCCGGCCTCGACCCCGAACGCGCCACGATCTTCGCGCACAGCGCCGTCCCCGCCCTCAACCAGCTGCTGCTGCCCTTCCTCAGCCTGGTGAGCGTCGCCGAACTGAGCCGCAACCCCACCGTCAAGGACGAGATCGCCCACTCCAGCCAGGCCGCCGTCAACGGACTGATGTTCACCTACCCCGTCCACCAGGCCGCCGACATCCTGTTCTGCAAGGCCGACCTCGTCCCGGTCGGCCAGGACCAGCTGCCCCACCTCGAAGTCGCCCGCACCGTCGCCCGCCGCTTCAACGAGCGCTACCCGCACGCGGACGGCAGCGCCGTCTTCCCCCGCCCCAGGGCCCTGCTCTCCGAGGCCCCGATGCTGCCGGGCACCGACGGCGGCAAGATGAGCAAGAGCCGCGGCAACGCCGTCGCCCTGGGCGCCGACGAGGACGAGACCGCCCGGATCATCCGCGGCGCCAGGACCGACGCCGACCGCCGGATCAGCTACGACCCGAGCGGCCGCCCCGAGGTCTCCGGCCTGGTCCTGCTCGCCGCGCTCTGCCAGGACCGCGCGCCCGAGGCGATCGCCGAGGAGATCGGCGACGGCGGTGCGGCCGCCCTCAAGCGGACCGTCATCGAGTCCGTCAACGAGTACTTCCGTCCGCTGCGCGCCCGCCGGGCCGAACTCGCCGCCGACCGCGGCCACCTGCGCCAGGTCCTGCGGGCCGGCGCCGAACGGGCCAACGCCGTCGCCGACGCCACCCTCGCCGAGGTGCGGGAGGTGATGGGGGCGATCTGAAGAGCCCCCGCCCCGACCGGCAGCCCGGCCCGCAGGGGCGGTCCACGAGGCAGTCCACGAAGCGGCGTCGGCCCGGCCCGTGCGCCGCTCCGCCGACATCGGCCGGTCGACCGGCGGGCATATCGTCACCGGGCGGTCCCGACCACACCCCGGGACCGCCCCGGCCCCGCCCCTTCCCCGAAAGGCCCGGTCCATGGACCAGCAACCGACCACGCCCGGCCAGGGACTGACCCGCCCGCCGCAGCTGCGCCCCGGCGACCACATCGCCGTCGTCGCCCCCAGCGGCCCGATCGACCCCGACCGGCTCACCGCCGGCTGCGAGATCCTCCGCTCCTGGGGCCTGCGCGTCACCGTCGCCCCGCACGTCCTCGACACCCACCCCCTCCTCGGCTACCTGGCCGGCACCGACGCCGACCGCGCCGCCGACCTCCAGGGCGCCTGGCTCGACCCCACCGTCGACGCCGTCATCTGCGCCCGCGGCGGTTACGGGGTCCACCGCATCGTCGACCTGCTCGACTGGACCGCGATGCGCGCCGCCCGGCCCAAGCCCTTCGTCGGCTTCAGCGACGTCAGCTCGCTGCACGAGGCCTTCGCCCGGCGCCTGGGCCTCGCCACCCTGTACGGGCCCATGGCCGCCGCCTCCTCCTTCATCGAGGACGGCCCCACCGCCGACCACCTGCGCCGGACGCTCTTCGACCCCGCCACCACCACCGTCCTCGGCTCGCCCGGCGCCACCGCGCTCGTGCCCGGCCGCGCCCACGGCGTCACCGCCGGCGGCTGCCTCCACGTCCTCGCCGCCGAGCGCGGCACACCCGCCGCCCGCCCCTCCTACGCGGGCGGGATCCTGATCCTCGAGGACGTGAACGAGCACCCGTACCAGCTCGACCGCCTGCTCACCCAGTTCCGGCGTTCCGGCGCCCTCGACGGCGTGGCCGGCATAGCCCTCGGTTCCTGGGAGGGCTGCGGACGGCCCGAGCGGGTCCGGAGCGTGATGCTCGACCGCCTCGGCGACCTCGGGGTACCGGTGCTCTGGGAGCTGGGCTTCGGCCACTGCCCGTCCACCCTCACCGTCCCGCTCGGTGTCCCCGCCCTGCTCGACGCGGACGCCGGCACCCTGACCCTGGACCGGCCCGCCCTCGTCGACACCGCCGCTCCCGCCTCCGAGCGCGCCTGACCGGGACCCGCCTGAGCCGCTCCGCCCGAGCGGTCCTCCCTGACGGGCTCTGCCCGAGCCGACCGCCGGGCCCGGCCGAATGAGTAGGGTGCGGCCATGAACGAGGACCGCCTCACCGCCCTTGCCCTCGGACTCCTCCGCGGCCCGGGCAGCAACGCCCGTACGATCCTCGGACTTGTCGGCCCGCCCGGCGCCGGCAAGTCCACCCTCGCCCGCCACCTCGTCGCCGGGGTCGAGCGCGTCGAAGGCCCCGGCACCGCCGCCTACCTCCCGCTCGACGGCTTCCACCTCTCGGCCGCCCAGCTCGACCGGCTCGGGCTGGCCCACCGCAAGGGCGCCCCGGCCACCTTCGACGCCCACGGTTACGTCGCCCTGCTGCGCCGGGTCGCCTCCGACCGGTTCCAGGACATCTACGTCCCCGACTTCGACCGCACCCTGGACGAACCGGTCGCCGCCCGGCACGTCGTCCGCCCGCACACCCGCCTGGTCATCACCGAGGGCAACTACCTCGCCTCCGCGGACACCCCCTGGCCGGACGCCCGCCGACTGCTGCGCGAACTCTGGTACGTCGAGACCGACGACACCGTCCGCGAGGAGCGGCTGCTCCGCCGCCACCGCGACGGCGGCCGCGACGAGGCCACCGCGGTGCAGTGGGTCACCGCCAACGACCACCCCAACGGCGAGTACGTGAAACCGGGCCGGGCGCTCTGCACCCGGACCGTCCCCGGCACGGGGTTGCCCACGGCCCCGTAGAGGGGTAGTGTTCTCTAGTCGCTCGGCGGGGAGCACCGGACACGCGTCTGCGCGGACGGTCCCGGAGCGGCCAATCCCTTGAAACACCACTTCTCGGTTCGCGCCGGGCTGTGTTCGCGTTTTTCGCGCGTTCCGGCCGGGGGCTTATTTGGCATGTGCGTTTT